>JBBRPS010000064.1:0-20711 GCA_038227745.1 Gemmatales bacterium
AATGTGGGGGGAATGAGATACTTCATAATAGTTGGCCATAACTCACAAGAGCCCATCCCGCGAAACTGAACCGCGGCTACACGAGTAGACACTACCACCCGGACCGTGGATCAGAGGCACTCTCGCAGGAGGAACAACAATGGCACCCAGGTGGTTCTCGTGTCTGGCGTTTCTCTCGCTGCTGGCCCTGCTGAGCACGGCCGCCGCCCGCCAGGAGCAGGGCAAGGACAAGCCGGAAGAGGAGTTGTCCGAGGAGCCCCGCGGCTCGGTCTGGCCGGTGCCTAATGTCGGCGGCCACAGCGGCTTCATCGGCCACATGGTCTTCGACCGTACGGGCGAGCGGCTGTACACCGCAGGCTACCCGGGCGACGTGCAGGAGTGGGACGTGGACACCGGCGAGCGCCTGCGCGTCTGGCGGTTCCCCCACTACGCCGTGCGCGTTGCCCTTTCGGCGGACGGCAAGCAGCTGGCGGTCGGCTGCGTGAGTGACGGGCCCGATAAGAGCGGCACGGCCCGGGCGCGCGTGTGGCTGATCGATCAGGCCACGGGGAAGGCACGCGTGGCCGACGTGGTCGAGGCGCGGAAGCAAACCAAGGAGTTTCACGTGCAGCAGGTGGCCTTCTCCCCGAGCGGCGACCGCCTGGCCGTCAACGCGGTGACAGACGTCAAGATCCTTCCTCTCAAAGGGGGCGGCGCGCCCATCGAGCTGGCGAATGCCGGCTACCTGTTCAGCATGGCGTTCGACCCCTCCGGCACCCGGCTGTTGACCGCCCGGCACTCCGACGGGAAGGTCACTCCGCAGGTCCGGATCTTCGACGTCGGTCCCCGCGGCGCCCAGAAGCCACCTTTGGCCTTCCCGGAGACCGGGCCCACCCCGATGGCCGCCTGGTCCCCCAAGGGCAGCCGCATGGCCGGCATCACCGGCGGCACGTCCCCGAGCTTTCACGTCTGGACGCTCGGCGGCAAGCCCAAGGCGCCGGACTGGTCCCTGGATCGACAGGGGCTGCTCAAGCAGCTCGGGGATGAGGTAAAAAAAGGGACGAACAACTGGGTCCCGCTGGGCGTCGTTTTCCGCTCCGAGAAGGAGGTGCTGGCTTGCTGGGAACAGGCCGGCTGGGTGCGGATCGTTCTCTTCGACACGGCCCGCAAGCAGGCCAGGCTGCTGCCCGAAAAGATCTCGCGCCAGACCCTTCAGTACGGCGGCATGGCCCTTTCCCACAATGGCCGGCTGCTCGCGGTGACCGCCAACCCCAACTACCGGGTCGCCGTGTACGACCTGCAGCAGGGCAGGCGGCTGGAGTATCGCCACCCCGAGACACGTAAGCGGACCGACGTCTTCGGCTCGCCCGTCGGTCGGCCGGCCATTGTCGGCTGGACCCGGGACGGCAACGGCATCGTCTGGGGTTACCGCCCCCCCCCGGCGAAGAGAGAACAGCGGCAGGAGTTTCTGCAGGAGGGGTTGATCCTGACCACCCAGAAACGGCTCCCCAGGAAGGAGTGTATCGAGGCTGCCAGAGCCGCCTTGCCGAAAGGCTGGAAGGTGGCTTTCGACAAGTCCGGGCAGGCGATCCTCTTCCAAAAAGACAAAAAGATCCCGATTGCCCTCAGGCAGGTCCGCGCCGACCTGACGAGGTCGTTCAAGGACCGCTCCGGCAAGGTCTGGCTGCTGGTCGCGCACGGACAGGGCAGATACCTGGCCAAAGTGGACCCCAGCACCGGCCGGTTGGTCGCGCCGGTTGGCTTCCTCTTCCGCCCGGTCTACGACCTGGCGGTCTCGCCCGACGACCGCTACCTGCTCGTCGCCGGCGGCGAGCAGGCGTTGTGGATTTACGAGCTGGCGAAACCGGCGAGCGTCCTGCTGAATGTGCTGAGCCGCGGAAGGGACTGGATCGCCTGGGCGCGGTATCGCGGGTACTACGCGGGCACGCCCGGCGGCGAGCAGCTAATGGGCTGGAAGCTCATCACCAGCCAGAACGAGGTGCCCGCCTTCTACCCCGCCAGGGCCTTCCGCAAGCGGCTCTACCGCCCCGATGTGATCGGGCGACTGCTGGCCGAGGGCAGCGTCGAGGCGGCACTGAAAAAGACCAAGGTCAAGGCGGCCGCCACCAGCGTCGAGGAGTTGCTGCCGCCGCGCGTCCGCATCACGCTGCTGAAGCCGGACCCTGCGGACAAGCGGAAGGTCACCATTGAGGCCGTCGCGGAATCGTCTGTGGCCGGCCAGCCCATCCAGATGTTGCAGCTGCGGGTCGATGGCAAGCAACTCCCGGACAACCAGGGTACTAAGAACCTGGGGGAGGGCCGGAAAGCTGACAAGGTTACCTGGACCATCGAGCAATTGCCCCCGGGAAAGCTCGAGCTGAGGGTGATGGCCTTCTGCCCGGACGTCACGGGACGGTCGGCCGCTCGGGAATATGAGGTGCCGGAGGATCCCAAGAACCGTCCCGCCCTGCACCTCGTGTCGATCGGCCTCAACTACGACAACGACGCGGACCTGAAGCTCGACTGCCCGCGGAACGACGCGACGGCGATCGCCAAGGCGTTCCCCGAGGCTTGCGTCGGCCCGAAGAACCTTTTCGGCAAGGCTCCGGAGCCGCTGCTGCTGCTGGACAAGGAAGCGACGGCGCAGAAGGTGCTGGCGGCGCTGGACAAGGTGCGCAAGCGGGTCAAGCCACGCGACCTGCTGGTCCTCTTCTACGCCGGGCACGGCGACCGCAAGGAAGGGACGTTCTACCTCCTCACGCACGGGGCCAACCTGAACAACCTGAAGCAGACGGCCCTGTCGGGGGACGCCCTGCGCCAGAAGCTCGCCGACTTCCCCTGCCAGGTGCTGCTGCTGCTGGACGCCTGCCACTCCGGCCAGGCCGCCAAGACCCTGCGCGCGGCGACGAATGAAGCATCGCGGCAACTTGCCGACGAGGAGTGCGCGGTGACCTTGTTGGCGGCGGCCATGGGGCACGAGAGGGCCCTGGAGCGGAAGGGGGCCAAGAACGGCCTGTTCACCGAGGCGCTGCTGCGGGCGCTGGGGCGGGTGAAGGAGGTGTCGTACAATCGGCGCGACGGGAAGCAGTACGTGCATCACCTAGCGACGGACGTCCTGGATGACGTGCAGCACGAGAGCAAGGACCGGCAGCACCCCTTCCTGAGTCCGCCTTGGACCGTCGAGTCCTTCCCGGTCCGGCAGGTCGCCCAAGTCGATTCCGCCACCCGCTAGAGCGGTTCACAAAGGGATAGCGCACGCCCTGTAGGACGGCTCTCCCGAGCCGTCCGGGACGGCTCGGGAGAGCCGTCCTACGTGACGAACTTCCTTGCCGGAGTAATATCGACGAGCTCACTCGAAGAAGCGGCGAACGACGACCTGAAAACTCGGCAAAACGTCCGGGAATGTCAGCGTGCCGTCGCGCCCAACCTGTCGGGGTGGGACGTCGGCCTGGTAGACGTGGGCCGTCTCCGTCTGCGGGTCGAGAACGCAGAGCGTGCCGACTCCCGCCCTGAGGTACTCCGCGACCTTCGCCAGCACCTCGGACCAGCGGTCGCCCGGCGAGCGTACCTCGATTGCCAGGGTGGGGACGACCGCCAGATAACCGGGCGGCAGCGGCCCGCGCGGCACCCGCGTGTAGGGGTAGAAGGCGACGTCCGGGCCGCGCACCGTGTCCGGGTCGTGTTCGGTCACGACGCCGGAATCGTTGGCCACCAAATGTCCCAGGTCGTTCTCTTCGGCGAAATTCCCCAAGCTCCTGCCAACCTTGCCACAGATCTGACCGTGGCGGGGCGCGGGCAGGTTCATCGTCACGATTCTCCCACGGACTAACTCCGTCGGCCTGCCGTTGTCCGGCAGCAACGCATACTCCTCGGCAGTCAGCAGGGCTTCAGCGATGGACATGGGAACCGCCCCTCCCGTTGCGGTGCGACGACTGCAACATAACCCATTTCCGCCCGCGCTCGCAAGGCTCGTCTCCGGCCTGAGCCGCTCGACCCCTGGCACGTACCCCGGTCCCTCGACGGCTGCCCGATTTTCCTTGACGCGCGGAATACCTCGGTGCGACCATTCACGCAATCCGGGGACCGGTCTCTACGATGCCCGCCCGGATCCCTCCGCGCTCAAGCCCGCGCGTTGCCAGTGCTGTAACATTTGCCGCGCGATGACGTATCAGCCGTGGAGGGAGAGAAACCCAGGGCCTACCGTCCGCGCCCGACGTGCCGCCCTGAACCGTCCCTCGCGAACCGTCGTCCGTCCCGCGTCCCCATCCTCGTGCCGCAAAGGAGTCTCCGCATGTCGTCCTCGTGGTGGTATCGTCGCCAACGTCAACCCGCCGTGCCGGGCCGGCGGGCCGCCCGCCCGGCGGTCGAAGCCCTCGAGCCGCGCTTCGTCCCCGCCCCCCTGATCCAGACCCAGCTACCGGGAGGCCCCCTCGGCGTCGAAGGCCTGGCGCTGGCCGCGGGCGCCCCGGTGAAGGTCTCCGTGTTCGTGGTGCAGCAGGACCAGCTCGACCACAAGAGCAACCCGGCCATCCCCGTCGTGCCCGGTTTCGCGGGCCGCTTCGCGCGCATCCAGGACGCGGTGAACGAGATCAACAGCCTCGGCCTGGGGGTCGAACTCCTGCCGCCCCAGATGAGCGACACGCCCACCCCCACCCAGACCGGGCCCGCCATCGTCATCCAGGACCAAAGTTTTCCCCTCGCTGGCCACGAGAGCGACTTCGCCGACACGAACCCCCGCAAGCTCGGGCTGGGTAACTCGACCCTGGACCGAGTCCCCTACTACGCTGCGCCGTTCGCGCGGACCCTCGTCCCCCGGGAACACAACGAGAACGGCGTGCGCGTCCAGATCAACTGGTACACCGGCACCGCCCAGGATACCACCGCGCTCGGCGCGGGGCGGGACTACGAGACCACGCTCACTCACGAACTGGGGCACGCCCTGGGCCTGCAGCACTATAACCGGCTGCCGATCCTGGACGCGAAATCGCCCATGAACACCACGGGACTGAACGGCCGGCCCTTCCGCCGTTACTACAGCCAGAACGACCTCGACGGCCTGCAGTACCTGTACTCCAGTTTTTACGTCACCGACACCCAGGGGGGCATCTTCTCGATCAACCCCCTGACCGGCGACACCGTGAACCGCGGCACCGCCCGCCCGGGCAACGCTCCGGTCGCGCTCTTCGATCTCGCCATGGACCCCGCCGGCCGGTTCTACGGCGTCGATGGGAACACCGGCAGCAGCAAGCTCTATGCGCTGACCCTCACTCCGGACGCCGACCCGGGGGACGGGCCTTACCGGACACACGTGGGCAGCGACACGGGCATGCCCCTGATGAACGGCGTGAACCCGGTTTTCGTCAACGCCCTCGAGTTCAGCCCGCGCGGGACCCTGTTCGCGGCGGGCAACAACAAGATTTACACGATCAATCCCGCCACCGGAGCGGCGACGCTCAAGGTCCAGCTCGACGCGAATTACCAGTCCGCAGGCGACATCGCCTTCGATGATCAGGACACGCTGTACCTCACGACCAGGGACGGCTCACTGTTCCGCATCGCCAACGCGGACACCTCCGCGTCTCCCATCACCATCCGCGCCACGAACGTGAACGACCTGCTGGGCCTCGTCAACGGGAACGACGGCTACTTCTACGGCTTCAGCAACAGCCAGCGAGCCGTCTACCGCATCGACCCGGATTCGGGCATGGCGAACAAGGTCGCCGACGCCCCGTCCCTGCAGGGCATCAACGGAGCGACGGCGTTCCGCCGGCCCCAGTTCGCCCCGCCTATCGCCGGCGGCGGCGTCCTCCCCGACTCCTCGACCAGCATCGCGGCCTTCGACCCGGCCACGGGCACCTGGTACCAGCGCAACGAGAACAGCGCCGGCGCCCCCGACGCGGGGCGGTTCGCCTACGGCGGCGTGGGCTGGATGCCGGTGGTGGGCAGCTGGACGTTCGGCAGCAACAGCTCCGTTGGCGTGGTCGATCCGCAGACGGCCACCTGGTACCTGCGGAACGAGAACAGTGCCGGCGCCCCTGATGTCACCGCGCCGTTCGCTTACGGGGCCAAGGGCTGGAGCCCCGTGGCGGGCGACTGGACGGCCAGCGGCCACAGCGGCGTCGGCATGTTCGACCCCGCCACCGCTACCTGGTATCTGCGCAGCAGCGCCGGTGCCGGCGTGCCCGACATCAAGCCGTTCCAGTTCGGTGCCCCGGGCTGGATTCCGGTGGTGGGCGACTGGGACGGCAACGGCACCTACACCATCGGCGTCGTCGATCCGGCGACGATGACCTGGTACCTCAGGAACAGCAACACGCCCGGCGTCCCCGACGTCGCGCCGTTCCAGTACGGCGGCACCGGCTGGAAGCCGGTGGTGGGCGACTGGGACGGTAACGGCCGGACCAGCATCGCGGTGGTCGATCCAAAAGGGAGCTGGTACATCCGCAACAACAACGGGGCCGGCGCTCCCGACATCGCGCCGTTCGCCTACGGGGCCGGCGGGTGGATCCCAGTGGGCGGGAAATGGCAGGCCCCCCCTACCCTGGACATGCCGGGCGAGGACGACGTTCCGGATGCCCCAGGCGCCGGCGGGTCGCGAGCTGTGGGCCATGCGGTCCCCAGCCCCCTCCCGACGGCTGCGGTCACCACCGCCGCGATCCCGCGCCTGGCCGCCGCTGTGGATCCGGTCGGCACGCTGGCTGACGCGACCCCGGGCGGGACGTCTGCCGGTGACAACCGGGTGGCAGAGGCCGCCGACTCCGCCCACCGCGACAGTTCCCCGGCCAAGGGAGCGAACGAGGCGGGTGGTCTGACCGAGGAGCGGGATACCGCCACGGCGGGCAACGACCTGATGTCGGACGCGCTCGGCGGCCGGCACTCGACCGACGCCCTTGATCGAGTATTCGCCGCCGGGGCATAACGGGCACCTCTCCCTCTTGCCAGCGGGGCGGTAGAATGGCCACGGACGAACGCAGAGGAACACGGCCGCGGACGACGGCGTCCGCGCGCCCCTTTCCCTGTCGGAGCTGTGTTCGTCTGTGTCGATCCGTGGCCGTTCTGGACGAGGGCAGGGTATGGCCGCTCCGTTTCCGCCGGGGCCCGAGGGTGGGTGGCTGCTGGGCAGCCTCGCGGACTTTCGCCGCGACATCCTCGGCTTCTATAGTCGCCTGGCCCGCACGTACGGCGATGTCGCTTCCTTCCGCCTCGGCCGCCACCGCACCGTCCTGCTCAACCACCCCGATCACACCGAGTACGTCCTCACCACCGGCGCGAAGCATTTCTCCAAGCGCACCTACGTCCTCAAACTCCTCGTGCCGGTGATGGGGAACGGCCTGCTCACCAGCGAAGGCGACTTCTGGCTGCGCCAGCGCCGGCTGATCCAGCCCGTCTTCCAGCGCCAGCGCATCGCCGGCTACGGCGACGTGATGGTGGACTACGCGCGGCGGCTGCTGGAGCGCTGGCGCGATGGCGAGACGCGCGACCTGCACGCCGAGATGATGCGCCTCACCCTCGAGATCGTCGGCAAGACGCTGTTCAACGCCGACCTCGAGGGCGACGCCCACGAGGTCGGTGCCGCCCTCGAAGTGGTGATGGCCAACTTCCTCGCCCGCTGGGAGAGTCTCGTCCCGCTGCCGGACTGGGTGCCGACGCCCGCCAACCTGCGCTCCCTGCGCAGCAGGCGCCGCCTCGACGCGATCATTTACCGGATGATCCGCGAGCGCCGGGCCGCGGGCGCCCACGGCGACGATCTCCTGTCGCTGCTGCTGCAGGCGCGCGACGAGGGCGACGGCAGCGGCATGACCGACCTGCAGGTGCGCGACGAGGCCATGACGCTGTTCCTGGCCGGCCACGAGACGACCGCCAGCGCCCTGGCGTGGACGTGGTATCTCCTCGCCGTGTACTCCGAGGAGGAGGCGAAGTTGCTGGCGGAACTGCGGGAGGTGCTCGGCGACCGGCAGCCGACGGTGGCGGACCTACCGCGGCTGGTGCGGTGCGAGCGCGCCGTGACGGAAGCGATGCGGCTCTACCCGCCGGCGTACGCCTTCGGGCGGCTGGCGCTGGCGGACGTGGAGATCGGCGGTTACCGCATCCCGCGCGGCACCGTGGTCGTCGCCTGCCAGTGGGTGACGCACCGCGACGGCCGTTTCTTCGAGGAGCCGGAGGCGTTTCGCCCCGACCGCTGGGCGGGCGACCTGGCGAAGCGACTGCCGCGCTTCGCCTACTTCCCGTTCGGCGGCGGCCAGCGCGTGTGCATCGGCAGCGGCTTTGCCATGATGGAGGCGGTGCTGATCCTGGCGACGGTCCTGCCGCGCTACCACTTCACCCTGGTGCCGGGACACCCAGTAGCGCCGAAGGCGTTCGTGACGCTGCGGCCCGGGAAGGGAATCATGGCGGTGCTGCACCGGAGGGAGTAGGAGGCGGCTCCGTCCGCCGATGGCCTCGGGAGATCGGCGGACTGCCCTCTGGAATAACCGAGCGAATCCCATGCCGAGCCGCCGCGGCGCGCCCTGTTGGGCGCAGCAGAAGGCCCCCGTGAAGAACGCGATTGCGTCCTCACGGGGGCCTGCCCGCCTCTTCTTTTCCGGCTCGCCCGCGGTGTTCACTGGCGGCTGACGGCGGCGACCTGCCCGGACTCGGAGACCAGCGGCAGGGTGACGCTCATCTCGCGCCCCTCGCGGAGGACGGTCACGTTGACGATCTGGCCAGGCCGGGCGTCCCAGAAGGCCCGCTCGACGTCGAAGCGATTGGTGACGCGGAGCTGGCCGACCGCCAGGATGGCGTCGCCCGACTTCAGGCTGGCGCCCGCCGCGACCATACGGGGGTCCAGGCCGGAGACGACCACGCGGCGGCCGGCCCTGGCGACGGTCTGCTCGCTGCACTTCAGGCCGTGGGTGATGCCCGCGATCTTGTACGCGCTCAGGTGCTCGCTCAGGACCTGCTTGACCGTCTCGGAGTTGATGGCGAAGGCGATGCCGTGAGCGTCCTCACGCAGGGCCACGTTGATGCCGATGACGCCGCCGCGGATGTCCAGCAGCGGGCCGCCCGAGTTGCCCGGGTTGATGCTGGCGTCGGTCTGGATCAGGCCCGTCAGCGTGTAGCCGTTGGGCATCTCGATGGCGCGGCCCAGGGCGCTGACGATGCCGCGCGACACGGTGTAGGTGTAGCCGAATGGGTGGCCGACCGCGATGACGTCCTGGCCCTCCTTGAGGCCGATCGACTGCGCGAGCGGCTGGGCGACGAGTTTCTTGGTCGTGCGGATGCGCAGGATCGCAAGGTCGTAGGCCGGGTCGGAGTGCAGGACCTCGGCGGGCACCTCGGTCTTGTCGAGCAGCCGGACCGTGGTGCGCAGGCTGCCGGCAATGACGTGGCGGTTGGTGATGATGAAGCCGCGCTCGTCGATGATCAGGCCGGTGCCGACCATTTCACGGGTACGGTTGCCGCTGGCGCGGGCCTGGACCTTGACGGCGACGACGCTGGCCTTGACCTTCTGGACCGCCTTGACAATCGGGTTATCGGGGATCTCTTCGTCGGTTTCGGTGGCAGGAGAACGGGCGACGAGGAGCAACGCGGCAAGGACGGCCGCGGAGCAACGAAGGTGCTGGAGCATTGGGGGAATCATCCTTTCGGCAGCCTGGCGGCCTCCGGGGCTTTCGGAGGTCCATAGCTTTCCGCCCCCGCCTCGCGACGGGTTTAGCTTTATCGGGGTGATGTTTGTTCTGCCGCGTGGAGCGGTTTCACTCACCACAACAGTAGCACGGAAAATAACGACAAGGAGTGGGAGAGCGCTTTTTTGCGGAGGGAGCGCGTATGAGGACGCGCTTTATGGGACCAGGATACGAGCTACCACCCTGGACTAGGAAGTGAACATTAGTATATTAAAAAGAAGGAGAGGAGGAGGTGTCAATTCAACCGCCGCGACCCGCGCGACCGACAATAGCTCAAGCCGCCACGCTCCCGCGAACGATGAGGAGATACAGCATGAAAGCCCGAGCAGAAGACCGGAAGGACAAACCCGCCGCGAACGATGTCGAGGCCATCACGCGCGCCCTGGCGGAGCCGTTCAACCTGACCGAGGTGCGCTTCAAGCCCGCGGTGGTGAGCGGCAATCGCGCGATGGCGCTGGCCTACGTGGACGCCCGCGTGATTCAGGATCGCCTCGATGCGGTCCTCGGCGTCGAGGGCTGGCAGGACGAGTACGAGTGCCTCAGCGACGGCTCGGTGCTGTGCCGGCTGCGGCTGCGTCTCGGCGAGGACTGGGTGACGAAGATGGACGTGGGCGGCCCAAGCGAGCAGCCCGACGGCGGCGACCGCATGAAGGCGGCGTTCAGCGACGCCCTCAAGCGTGCCGCGGTCAAGTTCGGCATTGGCCGTTACCTCTATCGGCTGCCGGCGCAGTGGGTGGACTACGACTCACAGCGCAAGCAGTTCGCCCGCACGCCCACCCTGCCCGCCTTCGCGCTGCCGCAGAAACCCGCCGCGCCGAAGCCCGTCGCCCCGAAGGCCCTGCCCGCGCCCGCCAACGAGACGTCCTCCGAACCCGCGCCCGCGAAGGAAGCCGCAGCCCAGCTGGCCGAGCCGAAGAAGACGCGCATCGCGGGGAAGACCGCGGTGCATGCGCTGCCGGCAAACGGCGAGGAACTGCAGCGGCGCCTGTACGACTACGACGCCAAGCTGGCGGCGCAGGGATTGTGCGAGCGCGGCGCGCTGGTCAAGCACGTTGTCGCCGCCGGCGCCAGGGCGGGCCACCATAGCGACCTGTCCAGCTGGTCCGGCCCCGCGATCCAACTCGCGGTCGAGGAGACCAAGGCCTTCGCGGCGTCGGCCCGGCAGCGGCAGCCCGAGAAGAAAGACGTGGCGTAAAAGGTGTGGTGATGGGCGAGCGGCGGTGCCAGCCCCGCCGCTTGCCGAGACTCCGCTCAGGGTGCCCCCGCCTCTGGCTCCTCGACCGCCTCGCGCAGGGCCTTCGTCGCGTTGTCGATCCCGTCCTGGACCTCCTGCCGATACTCCCAGGCGAGCGCGCTCACGAGCGTTTCGGTGCCCCGCGCGAGGAGCGGCGCCAGCGCCGACTTCCGCATCATCTCCTGCGTCGCCGGGTGCGGGTAATTCAGCACTCCCATGAAGATCGCGCCCAGCAGCAGCGCCGCCTTCACGGCCCCGAGCAGGGCGCCGAGGAGGCGGTTGAGCGCCTGCAGGCGCACCGCCCGCATGCCGCGCTCCAGCACCAGCGTGCCAATGAAAATCGTCAGGTAGACGAGCAGGAAGACGCCGACGTAGGCGAGCGCACGCGCGACCCACGGTTCGGCATCGCGCACGAAGGAGCGCTGCAACACGTCGGCGGCGGGCTCGTTGACGCGGAGGGTGGTGTACAGGGCGACGGCGAAGCCGACGAGGCGGGCGAGCTGCAGCAACAGGCCGCTCAGCGCGCCGAAGATGGCACCGAGGGCCAGGATGGCGAAGATCGTGGTGTCGAGCCAGTACATGGTGCGCCCCGCCCGTTACAACCCGGTGCTGTCAGCTGGCGTCCGGCCGGGTTCTTCCCGACCCTCATTATCTCCAGCCGGACAAGGGTTGCAAGCAACGGAGCGCCCGTCTTCGCGAAAATCCTCCCCGTGGGTCAGGATTCCAATCCTGACAAATCCCTGTCAGGATTGGAATCCTGACCCACGACTTCCCCTGCGGACCGTTCGTCAGCCCGCCTTGCGCTCGTGGTGCTCGCGCAGCTGGGCGATCTGCTGGCGGCGTAGCGCCTCGGGGGCGTACGGGTCGAAGTTCGCGGCGCCGAGGATGTGCTGCAGCACCTCATGTGCCAGCCGGCGCATCTCCACGTCGCGCCGCTCCAGCGCCTCGAACAGCGCGGGCAGGGCGGCGGTGCCGCGCTGCACCAGCTCGTCGGCGGCCTGGGCGGCGTCGGCGGTGCGCAGCCGCTCGATCAGCCGGTGGATCTTCTCCTGCTCCAGCACCTGGTAGACGGCCGGCTCGGGCGGCGCCACGGCGGGCTTCTCGGCCGGTGCCAGCAGGGGCGCCGCGGTCGCGTGGCTCGATGCCCCCGTGAAGACATCCTCGTTGAAGCTGTTGCCCAGGTACTCGGCGATGGCGATGGGGTCGTGGACGATCTGGTGCGGCGTGCCGTGCGTCCGCACCTTGCCGTCCTTGATCAGGTAACTGCGGTCCGTGATCCGCAGCGCCTCGCGGACGTTGTGGTCGGTCAGCAGCACGCCGATGCCCAGGTTCCGCAGCTGTCCGACGATCGCGCGGATGTCGGCGATGGTGATCGGGTCGATGCCGGTGAACGGCTCGTCGAGCAGGATCAGCAGCGGGTCGCAGACGAGGCAGCGGGCGATCTCCAGCCGCCGCTTCTCGCCGCCGGACAGGCGCGCGGCGACGTTCTTGCGCACGTGGTTGAGCCCGAACTGGTCGAGCACGGCGTCGGTGCGCTCCCAGCGCTCCGCCCGGCGGAGGCGCCGCCCGAGGGTGCGGTGGACGGGCAGCACCTCGAGGATGGCGAGGATGTTCTGCTCGACGCTGAGCTTGCGAAAAACGCTGCCCTCCTGCGGGAGGTAGCCCATCCCCCGCCGGGCGCGGAGGTACATGGGCAGCGCGGTGACGTCCTGGCCGTCGAAGCGGACGTGGCCGTCGTTGGGCTCGACCTGCCCGGTGGTCATGCGGAAACTGGTCGTCTTGCCGGCGCCGTTGGGGCCGAGCAGGCCGACCACCTCGCCGCGGTCCACGTCGAAATCGACGCCGTTCACGACGCAGCGGCGGCCGTAATACTTGACAAGTCCGCGCACTTCCAGGATGGGCATGGTCGGTCCTCCTGACCCCGGCGCGACGTCCCTCGCGCATACGATCTCCCCACGCCGCGTATACCCCTTCCGTGTCAGGCTGACAAGGCCAGTCCTCTTCCCCTCACGCCTTTCCTGGAAAGACCCGTTGCCAGGTGCCCGCCTCGCTGTTATAAGCCGTCCCCCCGCCAGGCCGTGATCGAGCTGCTGCCCCGCCCGGGTTCGCGGCCCGGCGCGGGGCATCGTCCACACATCTCGCCTTCCGTATCCATAGCAGACTGCTCCCGGCGGCGGGAACGCCGGGGCACCACGAACCCGAAAGGGAGGACGCCGATCATGTTCTTCAAGCGTTTCTTCCAGCGCCGCCCGAGCAGCCCCGCCGCGCGCCCCGCCTGCTTCCGCCCCGCGGTGGAGTTGCTCGAAGGGCGCGACGTCCCCAGCAGCACCGCGCTCGCCGTCCACGCCGGGGATTCCATCCAGGCGGCGATCCACCAGGCCGCCCCCGGCGCCACCATCACCATCGACCCCGGCATCTACACCGAGGCGCTCACCGTCACCAAGGCCAACCTGCACCTCGTCGGCAAGACCGGGCCGCTCGGCGAGGGCGTCGTGCTCAAGAACCCCGGCGACCAGAACAACGGCATTCTCGTGGGCGCCTCCGCCCACGGCTTCACCCTGACGAACGTCACGGTGAAGAACTTCCTGAGGTGCGGCGTGGTGCTGTCCGGTGTGGACGGCTTCTCGCTGTCCCACGTCAAGGCGCACCACGACGGCAAGGCGGGCGTGTTCGTCCTCGGCTCGGCCAACGGCTCGATCGACCACACCGAGGCGGACGGCAACAGCATCGCCGGCATCTCCGTCAACCAGTCGCACAACATCTCCGTGGTGGCCTGCACCGTTCACGACAACGTCATCGGCATCGAGGCCGAGAATGCATTCAACGTCATCATTAGCGCGAACGAGAGCTACCACAACACGGCGGGCATCCTGATCGACCACGTGGCGAACTTGCCCGTGCCGACGTTCGCCATTCAGGTCACGAGCAACTACGTCCACAACAACAACCGCCAGAACTTCGCGCCGGCGGGCAAGCTGGCGGCGCTCCTGCCCCCCGGCACGGGCATTTTGGTGCTGGGCGTGGTGGCGAACCAGGTCGTCCTCCAGGGCAATACCGTCGTCCACAACAACTTCGTTGAGGTCGGCTTCGGTCCCGCGCCGACCGTGCCCGACCTGAGGTTCGTGCTGTAGCGGCGAAGAGATTCGGGGGAAGCGCACGGGCTGTGACCCGTGCGCTTCCCCCGGGCCCCGGGTCCCTTTCGGCTTGTGCCGACCGTATCGACTGTGCGGGTCGGCGAGACCTTTCCCGACGCAAACACTGCTTCTTCCCGGCAGACATTCCGGCCTCCCCGGGTGAAAATGGGGGGCCTGTCGCCCTGCCGTCCCGAGAACAGAGGTTTGCCATGACCCCCCGCCAACACACGACCGGCCTGGCGCTTGGCATCCTGGCCTGCTGGCTGGCGTGGCCGGCTGCGCACGCCGACGTCCGCGCCCAGGCCAAACAGGCCCCCGTCCGCACTACCCAGGGCCAACCCGCGGCGCCGGAGCCGCCCGTGGCCAGCCCTTCCGTGGAACCGATGCCGGTCGAGTCTCCCGACGCCGTCGCGCCCGCCCCTCAGGTGTTCGTCGGGCCGCCGCCCGCGCTGGTGGTGCCGACCTGCCCGGAGGATCCGCCCGTCCCCGTCGTGGCCATCCGCGTGCGCGTCGCGGCCTGCTCGGCGCCGCTGCAGGAGATCGAGTATCACATTTGCGTGCAGAACACGTCGGCCGCCCCGGCGCACCACGTCCTGGTGCGCAACCCGCTGCCGGCCAACGCCCGCTTCGTCCGCGCCAGCCCCGAGCCGCATAGTACCAAACCGGAGCTGCAATGGAGGTTGGGCACGGTGGCGCCCGGCGCCTGCCGCGACCTCACCCTCGTCCTGGCCCCGACCGACGAGTGCGACGTGAAGAACTGCGCCCGTGTCCAGTTCGAGCACGGCCAGTGCGTCACCACGCGCATCGCCCGCTCCGTCCCGCTCCCGGTCGTGCCGGGCGCCGAATTGCCGCCCGGTGCCGTCCCCGGCGCCCCGCCCGCCTCGAAGCCGTGGGAAGCGCCGGCCCCCGGCGCGAAGGAAGAGCCGGTGCCGCCGAAGGGCGCCACGAAACTCACGCTGAACGTGGACGGCCCGAAACAGCAGTATGCCAACCTGACGGCGAAGTACCAGCTGACGGTCCACAACACCGGCACGGCGGCGGCGACGCGCGTGCTGGTCACGAACCCGATCCCGATGGGCATGACGCTCGTCAGCGCCAGCGCCGGCAGCCGCCTCCACGCCGGGCAGGTGGCGTGGTTCCTCGGCGACCTCAAGGCGGGGGAGGTGCGGACGGTGCAGATCGTCCTGCGGGCCAAGGGACCGGGCAAGCTGTGCAACCGCGCGACCGCCCTCGGCGACGGCGGCCTGAAGGCCGAGGCCGAGCTGTGTACCCGCTTCGAGGGTGTGTCGGCGGTCGGGGTGGAGGTGACGGACAGCCGCGACCCGCTGCCGGTCGGGCAGGAGACGACGTACACGGTCGTGGTGGTGAACCAGGGGTCGGCGCCGGTGACGAACGTGCAGGTCAAGGCGGTGATCCCGCCCGGGCTGACGCTGGTGGGCGCCACCGGTCCGTCGGACCCGCCGCCGAAGGACCGGCTGCCGGAGGCCACCGCCGAGGGCCAGCCACTGCCGTTCGCCCCGCTCAAGACGCTGGCGCCGGGGAAGGAGGCGCGCTACCAGCTTACCGTCCGGGCGCTGCGGGCCGGCGATCTGCGCTTCCGCGTGGAGATCACTGCGGACCAGCTCGAGGCCGGCCCGGTCCGCGAGCAGGAGAGCACGCAGGTCTTCCCCGTTGACGAGTCTGTGCGGCCCTGACGGCGCTGCGGCGTTAGGGGCCGGCGTATCGGAGTGTACGGACCAACAACCCGGGCTTCGTGCGCGAGCGCCGAGGACACTACCCGGAATGGATGTCGCTGCGCCGCAGGTGTTCGCCCGGGACGGTCCGGCCCGTGTGGCCCAAGAGGATGTGCCCATGACGATCCACGTGACGTGCCCGTGCGGAACGCGCCTCCGTTTCAAGGACGAGCTGGCCGGCAAGCGCGCGAAGTGCCCCAAGTGCGGGAAGTCCTTCCCCATCCCGGCCGCGGAGGAGGGGGGCGACGGTTCCTGCCCGTCCTGCGGCGGCGAGTGGCCCGCCGACGCCGTCCTGTGCGTCGCTTGCGGGTACGACCGGCGCACCGGCAAGCGGATGAAGCCCGCCAAGGACGACGAGGACGAGGAAGAGGAACCGGCACCGAAGCGGAAGAAGCGGCGGAAAAAGTCTCACCCTTTGGAGAAGGAACTCTGGCACGTGAACCTGGCGTTCTTGATCAGCCCCGGGATCGCCCTGGTTGTCGGGGCTCTGTTCGGGTTGGTGCTGCGCGGCGGTTTCCGCCCGTCAAAGGAGGTCGCACCTCTGGCTTACACCGTCGTCCCTGCGGTGATGCTCTCCCTCGCCTACCCGGTGATCCTGTTGCGGGCCTTCGGCCATTCGGTGCGCGACCAGGACAACGACAACCGGGCTCAGTGGTTTGGCCGGGCGATGCCGGTGGGGGTGCTGATGATGCTCGTGACCATGGGCGTCGCCGTCGGCGTCCAGATCCTGATGGCCCCTGACTCGATCCGCTGAGGCGTCGGCGAGGTTGCCCCCTCGGTCTACCCGCGCAGGAAGAAGAACCACACGGCCCCGGCCCCGGCCGCGACCGCCGCCCCGACCAGCGCCGGCAGCCAGCGCTTCCACGTCGCCCCGGCCGACACGTACGTCACGGTCGGGTCGGTGCTGCTCCTGGCCCTGGCGGCCATCAACTTCTCCATCGCCCCCGGCGGCAGCAGCAGGATACCGCTCGCCTTGCCCATCTCCTGCAGCCGCAGGTACACCTCGACCGCGCTCGCCGGCCGCTGGTTCGGGTTCGGCTTGAGGCACTGCTCCAGCATATCCGCCAGCCCCGCCGGCGCGTCCGGGCACAGCTCGGCGAACGTCTTGCCGCTCACGTGCGGCAGCTTGCCCGTCAGCGCCTCGTGGAGCACCATCGCGGCGCTGTACAGGTCCGAGCGCGCGTCCACCGACGCGCCGGCGAGCTGCTCCGGCGACATGTAGCGCGGCGTGCCCATCACCGCCCCGGGCTGCGTCAGCGGCTGGTCGTTGGCCGCCTGGTCGTCGCCGCGGTAGATGCGCGCGATGCCGAAGTCCAGCACGCGCACGTGCAGCCGCACCCCGCTCTGGTTGAGGAAGTACACGTTGTCCGGCTTGATGTCGCGGTGGACCACCCCCTTACCGTGGGCGGCGATCAGCGCCAGCAGCAGCTGCGCACTGAGCTGCATGCCGGCGCGCACCGGCAACGGCCCCTCGGCCTGCAGGCGCTCGCGCAGCGTCATCCCCTGCAGGTACTCCATCACCAGGTACGGGCCGAGCACCGGGTCGATGCCGAAGTCGTGGACGACGATGATGTGCGGGTCGGCGAGCTGGCTGGCGATGCGCGCCTCGCGGTGGAAGCGGGCGTCGAACTCCGGCTCGCTGCGCAGCTCGGGGTTGATGAGCTTGACCGCCACGTCGCGCTCCAGCGTCAGGTCCACGGCCTTGTAGACCTTGGCCATGCCGCCGCCGCCGCGGTACTCCACCAGGCGGTAGCGGTTGCCGACGACGACCGGCAACTGGAGCTGGACGCTCTTCGGCCGCGCGACATTGCTGGTGGTGCCCGCCGGCGTCCGCACGGTGCCGTGCGGCGCCGTCTCGGTCAACGGGGTGCCGTCGTCGGGGCAGAAGCGCGTCCCCGGGTCGAGCTGCTTGCCGCAGGTAGGGCACTGATGCACGGGCTTTTCCTCTCTCCTTGCAACGCGAGCAGGGGCGGGCCACCCCCGCGCCTGCCGCATCCCGTTATCTTACTGTCCCCCCTTGGGGATCTGCCAGTATTCATCGAACAAACCCGCCGTCGCCACCTCGACCCCCAGCGGATCCTGCGCCGTCGCGGCCAGGCGCAGCACCGCGTAGTCGCCCAGGCGCGGGTACAGCAGCGCGTTCGTGCCCACGTAATCCGCCGCCCGGAACGTGTGGCCGGTGTTCAGCACCACGTAGCGCGACGCATTCAGCGGGCTGGGGTGGATCAGCACCGGCACGTGTAGCGCCGCCGGATATTGCTTGCCGGCGAGTGCGATCGTCTCCTTCGTCCACTGCAGAGGCAGGCCGTCCAGCACGTGGCCGATCAGCGAGTTCGACGACGGGTCGCCGAACAGGACCAGGTGCTTGTCGGTGATGTCCTCGCTCGTCACGTCCGTGTCGTCCTTCACCGGCAGTTCGCCGCGCCAGTACTTGCTCCACTCGGCGCGGAAGCGGCGCAGGTTGGCGTCGGCGTACTGCTGCGTCGCCTCGTGCCACGCCGTGCCGGTGCCGCGCACGCACAGGAAGGCGTCGGTGAAGGCGTCGTCGATCGGCCCCTGCAGGCCGGGCCCCTTCTCCGGCCGCCGGCCGCCCTCCGTGATCAGTCGCTGCGGCAGCACCGCCGCCCAGCGGTCGCCCTGGCGCCGCAGGTAAACCGACCCCGGCCCGCCCGCCGTCCCCCACGGCCGCGCCGTCACCTGCTGGCCGTCGATCGCCACGGTCAGGTCCTGCAACACCCCCTGCGGCGCCGTCAGGCGCAGGACGCGGACGTTCTCGGTCTTGACCTTGAAGCCGTCCTCGGTTTTCTCCGCGTCCACCAGCGCCTTGTCGTAGTGCCGCTGCAGGCCCAGGATGCGCACCCAGTCGCACGACGGGTACTTGAGCGTCCACGTCACGAACCGAACCCGCGGCGGGTACTCCGGCCGGCCCTTCTTGACGAACGGCGCGTAGGCCTCCTCGGCCTTCTGCTGCCATTCCGGGGGGAAGGCGTGTTTCAGGCCGGGCGCGACCAGCACCTTCAGCTTCACGGACAGTCCGAGCGACTTGAGGCGGGCCTCGATGTTGCGCGCGGCCTGGAGCTGTGGGTCGTCGGCGCCGCCGTAGGCCACCACCGGCACGTCGAAGACGTTCTCGGCGTAATCGACGGCGTCGTAGATGGTCAGGCACTTCTCCTGCCACGGCGGCAGCTGGGCCGGCAGCTTGGCGACGTAGCCGTGTGTCGCGGTGAAGCCGGCGCCGGGGCCGAGGAGGCCCCAGGCGTCGGGGCGGTGCAGGCCGAGGTGCCACGTGCCGGCGCCGCCCATCGAGAAGCCGCGCAGCACCCAGCGGCGCGGGTCGAGGAACTTGTCGCGCCGCAGCGCCCGCTCGGTGCTGACAAACTGCTCCATCGCCTCGATGACGTCCACCTCGCCGGCCCAGCGGTAGGCGTTGTTGCCGCGGCCGTAGATGTCGATCCGGACGAAGTCCTGGTCGTCCGGGGCCGGCTTGCTCCCGCGGTGGGCGTGCAGGAATTTCACCTCGGTCAGGCCCTTGTCGCGGCCGTGCAGGACGACGTCCACGCGCCACTTCTTGCCGGCCTCGTAGTTCTTCGGCAGGGTGACGGCGAACGGCTGTACCGAATTGTCGATGCGCGAGCGGTAGCCGCGGACGACGGTCCGCCCGAAGCTCCGCAGCCAGGGGAGGTCGGCCTTGCCCTTGAGGCGCGGCCGCTTGCCGCCCGGGCCGTCGAGGATGGCGGCCACGAAGTTGGCCATGTGCTCGGCCCGGTCCAGGCCGGCGTCGAGGACCTCCAGGGTCCATTTGCCGGCGTCGGGCTGGAAGAACTCGTTGTGCTGGACGATGGCGACGGCGGCCTGGTGGTAGACATCGACGTCGGCGAGGAGAGCGTCGCCGATGCCCTGCTTGCGCAGTGCGCGCGTGAGTTTGGCGAGGTGGGTGGTCTTCTCGCGGATGGCCTTGAGGGTGTCCGCGGCGGGCGCCTTGCCGGGCGGCGGGCGGAAGTCCTGGGCCAACAGCGCGGCGGCCGCCAGCAGGGCCACGGGCAGGACGGCAGCGCGGCGCGCCGCACGCAGGATCCTCTTCATGACACGGCACCTCTGTGCGAACGGGTGGTCGGGCCTGGGCGCACCCCTGACGATACTGGCCCCGCGGCGCCGGAGCAAGGGGCCTCATGGGGCAAGGGGAGTGAGTCGCCTGCAGCAGGGCGCCGCCGGTGAGCGGGGCAGGCGAGAGAGGAGAGTCTCGCCTACCCCCGAAGGAAAGTTGCTCGGCCATCCGGTTGCTACGGCCCGGCGGACAGCACCTTCAGCGATCCTCGCAGGAGGGTGTGTGCCGGTGCGTGCTCGGCAGTGCGCTCGGGGGCGACGGCCTCCTGCCCGTCGCACGTCCCGTCCCGTCCCGGGTCGGAGAGGGCGACCACCACCCGCCCCGGCTGGACCGCAAGCACCCGCAGCGTGTACGGGCCGATGCGCAGCGCCTGGCCCGCCGTCTGTTCGATGACAATCATGCGGAAGCTCCTCCTTGACACAACTCGACCCCGAGCGCACCTTACCCGAGTATTTTCACTTTGTCAACAATATGCGTGTCGATACAGCCAGGCGTGGCGGGCATCGCCGGCGCGCCGTTTCTTCGGGCCGGGGTGAGGTGGGATTCGCGGTTGCAGTAGGGCGTCCCGGGGGCCCTATTCCTTTCATCCCTCGCACCTCCCCTCCTCGGGAAAACGAATCCCCCCCGAGGAACGAACACTCCAGCGCCCCCCTCGCGCGGTTCGATAACAAATCACGTCGCCTTGACGGTTTTGTATCCTTCGGCCTGCGCGTGATGGTCGCGTCCGGCCGAGAGGACTGTTCGCTCCACGACCCCTGCCGCCAGCGGCTTCGATGATATTCCTCCGGCGCGGAAGGTGGTCACACAAGCCCGACGCGCCAGCGAGGGATCCCTCGCTGGCGCGTCGGGCTTGTGTGAGGA
>JBBRPS010000065.1:0-20487 GCA_038227745.1 Gemmatales bacterium
GATCCCTCGCTTGCGCGTCGGGCTTGTGTCCGGTATTACCTCGGCAAGCAAGATGGTCACACAAGCCCGACGCGCCAGCGAGGGATCCCTCGCTGGCGCGTCGGACTTGTGTCCAGTATTACCTCGGCAAGCAAGATGGTCACACAAGCCCGACGCGCCAGCGAGGGGGAGGACTGCCCCTCGCTTGCGCTTCGGGCTTGTGTGCGAGGAGCCAGCTTTTCCATGTTCCGCTACAGCCTCCTAGCGCTTCTCGTCATCGCCCTGGCCGCCGCGCCCGCGCCGGCCCAGCCCGCCAACCGCGACCGCGTCGATGAGGCCATCGACCGCGCCCTCGCCTTCCTCAAGAACGTGCAGGACAGCGACGGCTCCTGGGGCGGCGGCGGGGGCAAGAACCCGGCCATTACCGCCCTCGCCGTCATGGCGTTCCTGTCCGCCGGCCACGTCCCGGGCGAGGGCCCCTATGCCGACACCGTCGAGCACGGCATTCGCTGGGTGATGAACCGGCAGCAGCCCAACGGCCTGATCGCCGCGGTCGGCGGCCACGAGATGTACCACCACGGCATCTGCACGCTCATGCTCGCCGAGGTCGCGGGCATGACGCAGGGCAAGCTGGCGCAGGACGTCCGCGTCAAACTGGAGAAGGCGGTCGCGGTGGTCCTCAAGGCGCAGCGCAAGAACGGCAACGCGGCCGGCGGCTGGCGCTACCGCGTCGTCGGCACTGACGCCGACATGAGCGTCACCGGCTGGCAACTGCTGGCGCTGCGGGCGGCGAAGAACCTCGGCTGCGACGTGCCGACCGAGCGCATCGACATGGCCGTGGACTACATCAAGCGCTCGCGCGACCCGCGCACCGGCGGCTTCGCCTACACGCCCGGCGGCGGCTACACGATCCCCTGCACCGGCACCGGCATCCTCGGCCTGGAAATCTGCGGCCGCGACCGGCACCACAGCCGCGAGGCGCTGCGGGCCGGCGCGTTCCTCATCAAACACCCGCCGCAGTGGAACTCGGCGCACTTCTTCTACGCCGTCTACTACTGCTCGCAGGCAACGTTCCAGCTCGGCAACAACTACTGGAACTTCTACCGGCCGCAGCTGCACAAGGTCCTGCTCGACAACCAGCAGGGCAACGGCTGCTGGATCGACACGAGCGGCTACGGCCCGAGCTACGGCACGGCGATGAGTGTGCTGGCGCTCACCGTCGAGTACCGCTTCCTGCCGATCTACCAGCGCGGCGAGGAACCGACGCCGAACCCCAGGGAGTGACGGCAGCACCTGTCCCGTGCTTGACGCCATGCCTGGCGGCGAACGGCCGGCGCACGCCGGCCGTTCGCCGCTCCAAAGAGGATCGGGCAGGCAACGGTCCCGCCTTGCCGTGGACCCAGTCGGAGTGACCAACCCATGCACTCACTGCCGGCGCGGCTCCCTTCGCGCGTGATCATCGAGCATGTCGAGCCCGAGATCGACGCCGGGCGCTTTCCGATCAAGCGCACCGTCGGCGAGGAGGTCGGCGTCTCCGCCGACCTCCTCGCCGACGGCCACGACCTGCTGGCCGCGGTGCTGCGCTACCGCCGCGCCGGCGCCGACGAGTGGACCGAGGTGGGCATGTCCGACCTGGGCAACGACCACTGGGCGGCGCGTTTCCGCGTGACCGAGGTGGGCCGCTACGAGTACACCGTGCTGGCGTGGGTCGATCGCTTCGCGTCCTGGCGGAGGGACCTCTCGAAGAAGGCGGGCGCCGGCCAGGACGTGACGAGCGACCTGCTCGAAGGGGCGGAGCTGGTGAGCCAGGCGGCCCGCCGTGCCTCCGAGCCGGACGCCGAGTGGCTGCGCCGCCAGGCCGACGCCCTCGGCCGCGGCGATGACCCGTCCGCGCGCGTGCAGTTCGCCCTCGACCCGCCCCTGGCCGACGTCATGGCCCGCCACGCCGACCGCAGCAAGGCCGCTACCTACGACCGCGCCCTGCCCGTGACCGTCGAGCGCGAGCGCGCCCGCTTCGGGACGTGGTACGAGCTGTTCCCGCGCTCCACAGCGGCCGAGCCGGGGAAGCACGGCACCTTCCGCGACATGGAACAGCGGCTGCCCTACGTCGCCGAGATGGGCTTCGACGTGCTCTATCTGCCGCCCGTCCACCCGGTCGGCACGAGCTTCCGCAAGGGGCCGAACAACACGCTCACGGCCGGTCCCGCCGACCCGGGCAGCCCGTGGGCCATCGGCGCCGCGGCGGGCGGCCACACCGCCATCCACCCGCCCCTCGGCACCCTCGCCGACTTCGACCGCCTGCGCGAAGTGGCCACGGGCTACGGCATCGAGCTGGCGCTGGACGTGGCGTTCCAGTGCTCGCCCGACCACCCCTGGGTCCGCGAACACCCCGAGTGGTTCCGCCACCGCCCCGACGGCACCATCAAGTACGCCGAGAACCCGCCCAAGAAGTACCAGGACATCTACCCGCTCGACTTCGAGTGCGCCGACGGGGAGGCGCTGTGGTCGGCGCTGCTCGACGTGGTCCTCTTCTGGGCCGGCCGCGGCGTGCGCATCTTCCGCGTGGATAACCCGCACACCAAGCCCTTCCGCTTCTGGGAGTGGCTGATCGGCGCGGTGCAGGCGCAGCACCCCGACACGATCTTCCTCGCGGAGGCGTTCACGCGGCCCAAGGTGATGCGCTACCTGGCCAAGAGCGGCTTCACGCAATCGTACAGCTATTTCACCTGGCGCAACACGAAGCCGGAGATCACCGCGTATTTCACCGAGCTGACGCAGACGCAGGTGCGCGAGTACATGCGGCCGAACCTGTTCGCCAACACGCCCGACATCCTCCCGGAATACTTGCAGTACGGCGGCCGCGGCGCGTTCCAGATCCGGCTGGTGCTGGCGGCGACGCTCGGGGCGACCTACGGCATCTATGGCCCGCCCTTCGAGACGTGTGAGGCGACGCCGGTGAAGCACGGCAGCGAGGAGTACCTCGACTCCGAGAAGTATCAGGTGCGCCGCTGGGACTGGGACACCCCGAACGTGTTCCGGGAGTTCATCGCTCGCATCAACCGCATCCGCCGTGAGAACACCGCCCTGCAGTACGACCAGCGCCTGCGCTTCTACCCCAGCGACAACGAGCGCATCGTCTTCTACGGCAAGACGTCACCGGAGATGGACAACATCATCCTGGTGGTCGTGAACCTTGACCCGCACCACCGGCAGACGGGCTGGGTGCGGATGCCGCTGGCCGAGCTGGGCCTGGGGCCGGGCGACTCGTACCAGGTCCACGACCTGATCACCGACGCCCGCTTCCTGTGGCACGGCGAGGCCAACTACGTCGATCTGGATCCGTCGAGCGCGGCGGCCCACATCCTGCGGTTGCGGAAGCGCGTCAAGACGGAGCGGGACTTCGATTACTACTTCTGAATGCCGCCGGGCAACCCTCGTAGGGTGGGCACTGCCCACCACACCACTGAGAACCCCGGTGGGCAGTGCCCACCCTACGAGGGTTGCCCGGTAACTTGACTCACCGGACGGACGCCGCACCATGACCCCAGCCGCCAAGGACCCCGACCCGCTCTGGTACCGCGACGCCGTGTTCTACGAGGTCCCCGTCAAGGCGTTCTTCGACAGCAACGGCGACGGCCTCGGTGACTTCCCGGGGCTGACGGGCAAGCTCGACTACCTGGAGGAACTGGGCGTCAACTGCCTGTGGCTGCTGCCGTTCTACCCCTCGCCCCTGCGCGACGACGGCTACGACGTAAGCGATTACCGCGGCGTCCACCCGCCGTTCGGCACCGTCGCGGACTTCCAGGAACTCGTCCGCGCGGCGCACCGGCGCGGCATCCGCGTGGCCGCGGAAATGGTCATCAACCACACCTCCGACGAGCACCCGTGGTTCCAGGCCGCCCGCACGGCGCCGCCCGGCTCGCCCCTGCGCGACTTCTACACCTGGAGCGACACCGACCGGAAGTTCGCGGAGGCGAGCGTCCTCTACGCGGACGCCAAGCGCTCGAACTGGACGTGGGACCCGGCGGCGCGCGCCTACTACTGGCACCGCTTCTTCGACCACCAACCCGATCTGAATTACGACAATCCGCGGGTGCGCGAGGAAATGCTGCGCGTGCTGCGCTTCTGGCTCGACCTGGGCGTGGACGGCCTGTGCCTCAACGGCGCCTCGTACCTGGTCGAGCGCGAGGGCACGTCCTGCGAGAACCTGCCCGAGACGCACGCCCTGCTGCGCGAGATGCGCGGCGCCGTGGACGCCGCCTACCCCGGGCGCATGCTCCAGGCGGGCATGAGCGCCTGGCCCGCGGAAGTGGTGCCCTACCTCGGCCCGGAAGAGTGCCAGATGGCGCCGCACCTGCCGCTGGCGCAGCGGCTGTTCCTGGCGCTGCGCCAGGAGGACCGCCACCCCGTCGTGGACATCCTGCGGCAGACGCCGGACCTGCCCGACGGCTGCCAGTGGGTGCTGCTGCTGCGCAACCACGACGAACTGACGCTGGCGCTCGCGACCGACGAGGAGCGCGACTACATGTTCCGTGAGTACGCCGGCGACCCGCGCATGCGCCTGCACTCGGGCATCCGCCGCCGGCTGGCGCCGCTGCTGGACAACAGCCGGCGCCGCCTGGAACTGCTGTTCAGCCTGCTGTTCTCACTGCCCGGCTCACCCGTGATCTACTACGGCGACGAGATCGGCATGGGCGACAACGTCTACCTCGGGGGACGCAACGGCGTGCGGACGCCGTTGCAGTGGAGTGCCGACCGCAACGCCGGCTTCTCCGCGGCGGACTTCGCCCGGCTGTACGCCCCACCGGTCATGGACCCGCTGTACGGCTACCAGGCAGTGAACGTCGAGGCGCAGCGGCGCGATCCGTCGTCGCTGTTCCACTGGCTGCGGCGGCTGATCGCCCTGCGCAAGCGCTCGCGGACGCTGGCCCGCGGTAGCCTCGAACTGCTGGAACCGGCTAACCGCAAGGTGCTCGCCTACGTCCGCCGTCACGACGACGAAACTATCCTGGTCGTCGCCAACCTGGCGCGGACCGTGCAGCCCGTGGAGCTGGACCTGTCCGCGTTCGCGGGACTTGTCCCCGTGGAACTGTTCGGCCGCACCGCCTTCCCGCGGGTCGGCGCCCGCCCGTACTTCCTCACCCTGGGGCCGCACTCGTTCTACTGGTTCCGCCTCCAGAAGGAGGCGGAGGACGTGGCGGCGCGACTCGCCCCGGTCGCCACGGAAGACGTGGAGGTGCTGCCGACCCTGAAGCTGAGCGGCGGCTGGGACACGGTCCTGGAGGGGGCGGCGCGCGCGGCGCTGGAGAAGACGGTGCTGCCGGGGTTCCTGCGGGCGCAGCGCTGGTTCGGCGGCAAAGCCCGGCGCGTGGAGTCGGTGCGACTGACCGACTGGGCGCCGTTTCCCGCCGGGGCGGGGCGGGCCTTCCTGGCGCTGCTGCGCGTGGAGTTCGCCGACGGCACGGGCGACCTGTATTTCCTCCCGCTGGGGGTGGCGACGGGCGCCGCGGCGGGGCGGCTGTACGAGTCGCAGCGGCCGTGGGTGCTGGCGCGGTTGAGCGGCCCCGGCGGCGAGGGCGTGCTGCACGACGCCCTGGCGGACGACGATACCTGCACCGCCCTGCTGGACGCCATCGGCGCCGGCCGCGAGCTCGCCACGAAATCCGGTCGCATCCGCGCCTTCCCGACCGCCGCCTACGCCCGCCTGCGCGGCAACGCCGACGCGCCGCTGCCGGTGGTGCGCGGGCCGGCCACGTCGAGCAACTCGCTGGTGTTCTACGGTCGGCGGCTGCTGCTCAAGCTGTTCCGGCGCCTCGAGGTCGGCATTAACCCCGACTTCGAGATCGGCCGCTTCCTCACCGAGGAGAACGAGTTCGACCGCATCCCGAAGGTCGCCGGCACGATCGAGTACCATCGGCAAGGCTCGGGGCCAGCCTCCCTCGCCATCCTGCAGGCCCTCGTGCCGAACCAGGGCGACGGCTGGCGCTACACCATCGACGAGCTGGGCCGCTACTTCGAGCGCGCTTCGGGGCGCATGCACGGCCCGGACCCGGTCGTTCCCGACGCGCGACCGCTGCCCGAACTGGCCGAAGCGTCGCCGCCGCCGGGCGCCCTGGAGACGATCGGCGCTTTCCTGCACGCAGGCGCCACGCTCGGCCGGCGCACCGCGGAGATGCACGCCGCCCTGGCCGCCGACCCGCGCGACCCGGCCTTCGCCCCCGAACCGTTCACCACCGCGGACCTCGCCCACCTCCGTGCGGGCATCCAGAAGCAGGGCCGGCAGGCGCTGGCGGCGCTGCGCGACAACCTCGACCGCCTCTCCGGGGAGGTTGCAGAGGCAGCGCGGCGCTTGCAGGAAGAGGGGCCGCAGGCCCTGGAGCGCCTGGGCCAGGCACCCGTCACCGCGGTCGGCGGGCAGAAGATCCGCGTCCACGGCGACTACCACCTCGGCCAGGTGTTGTGGGCCGAGAACGATTTCATCATCCTCGACTTCGAGGGCGAGCCGACGCGCAGCGTCGAGGAGCGCCGCGCCAGGCAGTCGCCGCTCAAGGACGTCGCGGGGATGCTGCGCTCGTTCCACTACGCGGCCTACGCCGGCCTGTTCGCCTTCACGCAAAACCATCCCGAGGACTTCGCCCGCCTGGAGCCGTGGGCTGAGTTATGGCAGCAGTGGGTCTCGGCGGCGTTCCTGCGCGCCTACCGCGACACTGCCGCGGGCGCGGTGTTCCTCCCCGGCGACGGCGGCGCCTTCGCGGCGCTCCTCGATGCGTTCATGCTGGACAAGGCGTTCTACGAGCTGGCTTACGAGCTGAACAACCGCCCCGACTGGGTGCGGATCCCCCTGCGCGGTATCCTGGCCCTGCTGGACCAGGAGAAGGCGCGGCCGGCAACTCCATGACGAAAGGACCGACACCGTGAGCACCCCGGCGCTGACGGACTATGACGTGTACCTCTGGTCGGAAGGCAGCCACTACCGCGCCTACGAGAAGCTCGGGGCGCACCTGGCCGAGCGCGACGGCGTGGCCGGCACCCAGTTCGCCGTCTGGGCGCCCGACGCCGTGCGCGTCTCGGTCCTCGGCGACTTCAACGGCTGGCGGCCCGGCGCCAACCCGATGAGCCCCATGGACTCCACCGGCGTCTGGGAGGCCTTCGTCCCGGGCGTCGGCCCCGGCGTGGCGTACAAGTACGCCGTCACGTCGCGCTATCGCGGCTATCACGTCGAGAAGGCCGACCCCTACGCCTTCTACAGCGAGCTGCGGCCGAAGACCGCCTCGCGCGTCTGGGACCTGTCCGGCTACGGCTGGGGCGACCAGGAGTGGCTGGCCCGCCGCGGCGCCAGCGCCGCCCTGAACGCACCCATTTCCATCTACGAAGTCCATCTCGGCTCGTGGCGGCGCGTGCCGGGGGAGGGCAACCGCTGGCTGAGCTACCGCGAGCTGGCGCCCCTGCTGGCCGACTACGTCCACCACCTGGGCTACACGCACGTCGAGTTTCTGCCGCTGTCGGAGTACCCGCTGGACGCCTCGTGGGGCTACCAGACGGTCGGCCTCTACGCCCCGACGAGCCGCTTCGGCACGCCGCAGGACTTCATGTACCTGGTGGACACGCTGCACCAGCGCGGCATCGGCGTGATCCTCGACTGGGTGCCGGCCCACTTCCCGCGCGACGAGCACGGCCTGGCCTACTTCGACGGCACGCACCTCTACGAGCACGAGGATCCGAACCAGCGCGAGCACCGCGATTGGGGGACCTACGTCTACAACTACGGCCGCAAGGAGATCAGCAACTTCCTGATCGGCAACGCGCTGTTCTGGCTGGACAAGTACCACATCGACGGCCTGCGCGTGGACGCGGTGGCGTCAATGCTGTACCTCGACTACTCGCGCAAGGAGGGCGAGTGGACGCCGAACCGTTATGGCGGCCGCGAGAACCTGGACGCGGTCGATTTCCTGCGCCGCTTCAACGAGCGCGTCTACGCCGAGTACCCCGACGTGCTGACGGTCGCGGAGGAATCGACGGCCTGGGGGGGCGTGTCGCGGCCGACGTACCTGGGCGGCCTGGGCTTCGGCTACAAGTGGGACATGGGCTGGATGCACGACACGCTCGATTACATGAGCCTCGACCCGGTCTACCGCAAGTACCACCATAGCCGGCTGACGTTCCGCATGCTGTACGCCTGGACGGAGAACTACCTGCTGCCGCTGTCGCATGACGAGGTCGTCCACGGCAAGCGGTCGCTATTGTCGAAGATGCCGGGGGACGACTGGCAGAAGTTCGCGAACCTGCGGCTGCTGTACGGCTACATGTACGCCCAGCCCGGCAAGAAGCTGTTGTTCATGGGCGGCGAGTTTGGGCAGTGGAATGAATGGAACCACGACACGAGCCTGGATTGGCACCTGCTGGACTACCCGATCCACCAGGGGCTGCAGCGCTGGGTGCGCGACCTGAACACGTTCTACCGCGGCGAGCCGGCGATGCACCTGCTCGACTGCGACCCGGCGGGCTTCGAGTGGATCGACTGCAACGACTGGGAGGGCGGCGTGATCGGCCTGATGCGCAAGTCGAAGTCGCCGGAGGACGCGCTGATCGTCGTGTGCAACTTCACGCCGGTGCCGCGGCACAACTACCGCGTCGGTGTGCCGCAGGGCGGGACGTGGCAGGAGGCCCTCAACAGCGATGCGCCGCTGTACGGCGGCAGCGGACAGGGCAACATGGGCGAGGTGAGCGCGGCGCCGGTGTCGTGCCACGGCCGGCCGTACCTGCTGAACATCACGGTGCCGCCGCTGGGCATGGTCGTGTTCAAGCACAAACAGTGACGCCTGGCGAGCAGCCTGGGCCGCTGCGGATAACGCGAATGGGGTCATGCAATGGATCAGGGCGCGCTGGTAATGGAGCAGATCGAAGCGGGGAATAGGTTCCTTCGCGAGTTCGAGAAATCTACACGAGTCGTCGTGGCTTTCTGGCTCAAAGAAGCCGAGGATGGCCGGTGGGACCTCTATGCAGCGTCGGATCGGTTCGCCAAGGGAAAACTTGGGGGGGCTTATGGGGAAGTCCTGCGGATTGCAAAAGAGATGAAGGACCCCTACTTTGAACCATTCCGAGTGAAGCTGGTTGGATTGAGCGAGCCGGCGGTGCGCGCCGCCCTGGAAGTCTATCTGACGCATCCGCCCAAGATCCCTTTTCGTGTCCGTGAGCGGAATTTCGGAGGTCTTGACGTCGAAGACGTGTACCTCGTCAGAGGCCCGACAGGAGAGTATACAATGCCAAGCGGACGTGAGGTCCTCGATCAGATCATCGATCAAGAAGCCGCTTTCTTTGAAAAGCAAGGGAAGCCGCCTCGCAAGATGAAACTCCCTGTTCTCATGGCCTACGATCTTGCCAAGTGTGGCAGGAACGAGCTCGGGGACCTGAGCGGGAGAGTTTTCAAGGACGGTACTACCGTTTTTGAGAAAGAGGGCTTTCACGGAATGAGCGTGGAGATCATTCGCGATCGGAACGCCACCTTACAGTTCGAGTGAATTCGTGGAGTCGCACCCATTCCAAGCACCAGGGGAGAGACATCGTTCAAGTTACCCGAGGCCCGAGGGGGAGACAACCGTCCGTGCGACAGGTAGAATGGCGTTATTCGCTGCGCGGCACTACCCCAGGATCTCTTACTCACCTGCCATGATTATCTTCAATGTCATCGGGCTGCTGTTCGTCGGCCTCGCCCTCGGGGCCGGCATCGTCATCACCGGACTGACCATTTGCCGTTCCGACGCGGGGGGCGGGCGGGTTGCTTGGGGGCCTCTTCCACGGTCAGTACGCCGAACTCCGTGTCGAGGCTGTAGTATGTCTTTCGGCCGGTCAACGCCCGCAACGTCTGTCTCGCCAGCTCAGCGGCCTGGGCATTTTCTTCGGCTTTCTTCTTCATTGTGCCCCTCTCCCGCAAGCAGCCGGTGGCGGTCTCTCCAAAACTTTACCACACCGAGGCACAACGCTGTTCACCTCTCCCTCAAGGGTGAATCCGCGTTGACTTCCGCGTGTGATCGTGTATGTTTCCTGCCCTTCGTCTTCGGAGGGGCAGGGTATGGGAAAGGCAGTCCAGGCGATCCTGCTGGGCGCGGTAGTCTTCGTGGCGGAAGGCTGTGGCACCGTCAGCGATGGGATCCTTCGCGACTACCGCGAAGGACTCGGGGCCGCCGTCACGAAACCAACCTTCCCCAAGTCTGCGGCCCGAAGGTGACGCACTCGTAAGGCCGTAGCTCCGCTGAGGGCGTTCCCGCCACACGGCCCCCATCATAGCGCTCGGCCTCCGAACTGAAGAGTAAGACGTGCCCGCTCTCCACGCCCGGCAGGACCTGCGCCTCTGCCGTGAGGTTGAAGTAACAGCGCAGCGACTCCTCAGTCGCTGGCCCGCCGCGCACCAGCTCCAGCACGGCGGCCCGCTGCTCGTCCGGCAGCAGGCGGGAGGACCGCCGCGTGAAGTCGCGCAGCGCCGGCCAGCGCCGTCGCACCGCCAGCAGATCCTGATACAGCCGCCGCATCCCCTCACGGTGCGCGTTGCCAGCCCAACTCCAGCTCAACCGCGACGCCGCGAAACTGCTCTCGGCCTGCGGGTCGGGCACCTCGCCCTGCAGCGCGTAGTCGCGCCGGCGGCCGTTGCGCACGTTCTCGATCAGGTGCCCGTCCTGGAACGAGCAGAAGAACAGGAACGGGTTCGTCTCGTCGTACTCCTCGCCCATGAACAGCAGGAGCAGGTGGGGCGCCAGCAGGCCCAGGCTCGCGGCCAGTCGGCGCGCGGGCGGGCTGACGAGGCTGCCGAGCCGCTCGCCGCGGGCGCGGTTGCCGACCTGGTCGTGGTTCTGGACGCTCACCACGAAGCGGTCGCCGGGCAGGCCGCGCGTCGGCGCCCCCCAGCGGCGGCCGCGGTATTTGCTGTAACCGCCGTCGAGCAGGAACGTCTGCTCCATGAGCCGCGGCAGGTCCTGCACCGGACCGTAGTCCACGTACTTGCCGTGCCGCTCGCCGGTGAGGTAGGCGTGGATTGCGTGGTGGAAGTCGTCGCTCCACTCGGCGTCCAGTCCGTACCCGCCCTCGGCCTGCGGCAGCACCATGCGCACGTCGTTCGCCAGGCTCTCGGCGATGATGTGCGTCGGACGGCCGACCCGGGCCGAAGCCCCGTCCGCGGTGTCCTTGACCTCCGCGAGGATGTGCCGCGGCCGCGTGTCGAACAGGGCGTGGACGGCGTCGAGGCGCAGGCCGTCGAGGCGGTAGTCGCCGAGCCAGAGGCACACGTTGTCGAGGACGTACTGCCGCACCGCGTCGGAGCCGGGGCCGTCGTAGTTGAACGCCGGCCCCCAGGGGACGCGGTGGCGGTCGGAGAAGTACGGGCCGAACTCGTGCAGGTAGTTGCCCTCGGGGCCGAGGTGGTTGTAGACGACATCGAGGAAGCACGCCAGGCCGCGGGCGTGGCACGCCTCGACGAGGCGTTTGAGGCCGTGCGGGCCGCCGTAGGTGTTCTGCACCGCATAGAGATGGACGCCGTCGTAGCCCCAGTTGCGGCCGCCGGGGAACTGGGCGACCGGCATGATCTCGACGGCGGTGACGCCCAGCTCGCGCAGGCTGTCGAGGCGCGGGATGACGGCGTCGAAGGTGCCTTCGGGCGTGAAGGTGCCGACGTGCAGTTCGTAGAACACGAGGTCTTCGCGGCGGATGCCGGTCCAGGCGCCCTCGGCCCAGGGGAAGCGCTCGGGGTAGAGGACGGCGGAGGGGCGGTGGACGCCGTCGGGCTGCCAGAGCGAGGCGGGGTCGGGGCGTTCGGGGCCGTTGTCGAGGCGGAAGGCGTAGCGCTGCCCCTCGGCGACGCCGGGCCGCTCCAGGCGGAAGTAGCCGCCGTCCTCGCGCTCCATGAGGAGGGAGTCGCGGCGGCCGCCGTCGATCAGGACCAGTTCAATGCGGCCGGCCTTCGGTGCCCACACGCGCCAGCAGCACGCCCCGCCGGGCAGGGCGAAGGCCCCGCAGCGCGGGTTCGCTTCTTCTCGCATGTCCGTGTGCCTCCGTACGCTCTGTTATTCTGTTATACGGGCGGCGGACGGATTGCGATGGGTGCGAAGGGCCGGGTACAATACTGCTCGAACCGGACGAAGCCGCATCTGCTGCCCCCTCGGCTCGCCTCCGTTAACCTCCGAGTCATCATGTCCTACAACGACTTTTCGCTGGAGACGATTTCCTCGGTCCTCGGCGTCAGTGCGGGGCCTGCGGACCTGTTTCCACACCTCGACCCGGCCCCGGTCCCCCCGTGGCTGCGCGACATGCTCGACCGCGGCATGCGCCAGGTCCTGCTCAGCGAGAAAGCCCGCAGCGAGTTCATCGTCGTTCCCGTCCTGCTGGCCTGCCAGGAGATGAGCACCGGCGCGCTCGCCATCTACTCGGGCCAGCGGCTCGACGTCGATCCGGCGCGCGGCCTGGTCGGCGAGTGCGACTTCATTCTCTCGGCCGCCCCGCCCGTGCCGGCGCTCCGGGCCCCGCTCGTGACCATCGTCGAGGCGAAGCGGAACGAGGTGGAGAGCGGCGTCTGGCAGTGCATCGCGCAGATGGTCGGGGCGCGGGAGTTTAACCAGCGAGCCGGGACCGGCCCGGCGGTGGTGTACGGCTGCGTGACCAACGGTGAGGCCTGGCAGTTCCTGCGCCTGGCGGATTCCGTGGCGGGGATTGATCGACGTCGGTATTACATCGATAACATCGGGGGGATCCTCGCTGTGCTGGGGGCGATTGTGTCCACCGCGGGGCCACCTGCCCAGGTACCGCCGCCGACCGGGGCCGAATGACGGCGTCCCCCTGCACGACGCCCCTCTCTCCTCTCCCGCGTGAGGCGATCGCCGAGCCTGGCGTCCAGGAGAAACACCTGTTGTTGGCAAAGGAGCTTCGAGTCCATGTGGACATCCACGTTACGAACGGTCGCTGTTGTCGCTCTCCTGGCCCTGCTCGTCGGCGGCGCCGGCCGACTTCGCTCGCATTCCCGGGCCGCCGACCCGGGCGCGGATGACCCGAAGGCCGGCGAACCCAAGGCGGTCGTCCTCAAAGCCAAGGCCGCGTGGAAGGCGCTGTTCGACGGCAAGTCCCTCGCCGGCTGGAAGTCGGCCAACTTCGGCGGCGAGGGCGAGGTCGCGGTGCAGGGCGGCGCGGTCGTGCTGGAACAGGGCAACGACATGACCGGCGTCGCCTACACGCGCGGCGACTTCCCGAAGATGGATTACGAGGTGACGCTGGAGGGCAAGCGCCTCGCGGGAGACGACTTCTTCTGCACGACGACGTTCCCCGTCGGCGATACGCACTGCTCGTTTGTGGTCGGCGGTTGGGGCGGGACCACCGTCGGGCTCTCCAGCCTCGACATGCAGGACGCCTCGCAGAACGAGACGCGCACCCTCAAGGGGTTCAAGCGCGATCAGTGGTACCGCGTCCGCATCCGCGTCACCAAGGAGCGCATCCAGGCGTGGATCGACAACGAGAAGGTCGTGGACGCGGCGACGAAGGGGAAGAAGATCGGGATCCGCCCCGAGTGCGACCTGTGCCGGCCGTTCGGCATCGCGACGTGGCGCACCACGGGGGCGGTGCGCGACCTCCGCGTCCGGGCGCTGACGGCGGCCGAGAAGACACCGGCCGGCAAGAAGGAGTGAGCGTCGGGGTTCTCGCTGTGGGCCGGATTGGCAATCCGGCCTACGACGGCGCGACTTCTCCTGCCACTGCGCGCAGGTCGTGCAGCAGGGCGGCGACATCGGCCGGCTCGGTGTCCCACGAGCCCATGAGGCGGTAGCCGCCGGCGATGCTGTAGAAGTGCCAGCCGCGCCGGTGCAGGCCCTCCGCCCACGCCTGCGGCATGTCCACGAAGACGGCGTTCGCTTGCACCGGGTACAGGATGCGCAGGCCGGGGAAGCCGCGCAGCCCCTCCTCCAGCGACCGGGCCGCGGCGTTGGCCCGCTCGGCGTTCCGCAGCCACGCCCCCGACGCCAGCACGGCCACCCACGGGGCCGCGACGAAGCGCATCTTCGCCATCAGGTGCCCCGCCTGTTTCCGCCGATACTCGAAGTCCGCGGCCAGGCCACCGTCGAAGAAGACGAGCGCGTCACCGACCGCCAGGCCGTTCTTGGTGCCGCCGAAACACAGCACGTCAACCCCCGCCTCCCACGTGATAGCCCGCGGCGGCACCCGCTGCGCCGCCACCGCGTTGGCGAAGCGGGCGCCGTCCATGTGGACGCGCAGCCCCAATTCGCGCGCCGTCTCGCCGAGGGCGCGGATCTCTTCAGGCGCGTAGAGAGTGCCCGCCTCCGTCGCCTGGCTCAGGCTGACCACGCCCGGCTTGTGGCTGTGGATGTCGCGGCGCTTGCCGGCCGTGCGCCGCACCAGGCCCGCGTCGAGTTTGCCGCCGTGGCCTTCCACTGGAACGAGCTTGATACCCGGGGCGGCGTGCTCGGGGGCGCCGCACTCGTCGGTCTGGACGTGCGCGTCGGCGTGGCAAATGACACTGTGAAAAGGTTGGCACAGGGCGGCCAGGGCGAGGGCGTTGGCGGCGGTGCCGGTCGGGACGAAGAAGGGAAAGCACTCCGTCTCGAACAGCTCGCGCAGCAGCGCCGTCGCGCGGACGCTCCACGGGTCGTCGCCGTAAGCGGGCGCGTGACCGCGATTGGCCTCGTGCAGGGCGGCGAGCGCTTCGGGACAGATGCCGGCGTAGGTGTCGCTGGCGAACTGGCGAACGGGGGACGTGTCGCTCATCGTGGCGTCACTTCTTCGGTGGTGCCGTCACGGCCACGGTCCACGGCGTCGAGGGGTCGGCGACGCGGACGAGCGGGCGGCTGCTCGCGGCCGGGTCGCGGTTGAACGGCACCTGGGCGTCGCCGCGCAGCACCACGCTGTACTCCCCCGGCGGCACGTTCGCGGCCACGCTCAGCTTGAGCGTCACCTCTGCCTTGTCGGCCGACACGTCGGTGGCGGCGACCTTGAAGCCCGGCGGCAGGTTCAGACCATTGAGCTGCACCTTGCCCTTGAAGTCCGGCCAGTGACGTACCACCGTCACTTTCGCCTCCAGAGTGCCGCCCGCCGCGATGGTCTGCTTCTCCGCCGGCAGCCGGACCGCGTAGGGCGCCTTCGGCCGCACCGCCAGGCAAACCTCGCGGATCGCCACCGAGGTGTTGATGTTGGCGACCGCCCAGCGCCGCTGCGAGCAGCGCACCGGGCGCTCCACGCGCTTGCCGTCGATCGTGGCCCACGCCCGGAGGCGGATAGCGCCGGCCCAGTCGGGGGCGTCCGCGGTGGCGGTGAAGACGACGTTGGCGAACTGCGACTGTGGGCTGACGTGGACGGCGGGGCAGGACACGCCGGGCGGCAGTCCCTCCGCCTCGACGGTCACCGGGCCGCTGTAGTCGCGGCGGTTCAGGCACAGCTCGTAATGCGCCGAGCCGCCCTGGCGGACCACCGGGCAAGTCGGGTCGCTCGGCGTCTCGTGGAAGACGACGGGGTAGAAGTCGGGTTCGGCCTTCGCGAGGCGCAGGACGTACTGGAAGCGGGCGCCGCCGCTGCGGTAACGGTCCTGGACGACGAGGCGGTACGCGCCCGCCGCAGGCGCCCGAAACGTGCCGAGCGGGTCGCGGTTGAACTGGGCCAGCGAGTTGAAGTTGATGCCGTGGTCGTCGAAGGTCGCCAACTCGTTGCCCTTGGCGTCGGTGACGATCACGAACGGGTCGCCGGGCAGGTCGAGCCGCTCGCAGAGCAAGTCCACGGCGATCGCCTCGCCGGCCTTGGCCTTGAAGGTGTACCAGTCGCGGTCGCCGGGCTTGTCGAAGCGGCCGCAGATGACCGCCGGCACCTCGACCGGTTGAGCGCTCTCCGGCGTGTCGTTCGGCTCGCGGTCCAGCACCACCGGAGCGTCGGCGCACAGCAGCGTCACCGGGTTGAGCGCGTCCTTCAACCCCTCGGGCCAGAACTGCAGACTGCGGACGTTGAGGCTCGGCGACGGCAGGTGGGTGACCGAGAAGCGCCGCTGCTGGAGAGCGTCTTTCGGGACCGTCAAAGTCGTCTTCAGCTGTTCCAGGGGTCGGTCCTGGACGGTCCACGCCTCGACCAGCTTCCGGCCGGGCAGGTTGCGGCCGAGGAGCGTCAGCTCCGCTTTCTCGCCGGGCACGACCGCGGCGGGGAAGGCGTTCTCGACGTGCGGGTGCGTGCTGAGGACGAGTCGGTAGGGCTGGCCGCCGAGGTAGGTGGCGTCGTGCAGGCTCAGGACGTAATCGCCGTCCGCGGGGGCGACGAAGTCGAGCAGCGGGTCGGTGCGGTTGTAGTACGGCCGGCTCTGCAGCAGTTGCTTGCCGTCGGCGGTGAACAGCGTCATGCTGGCCCGCAGCGTGGAGTCGAGGCGGAAAGCCTGGCAGTCGATGACGACGCGGTCGCCCTTCGCGGCGCGGAAGCGGTAGAAGTCGTCGCCGTTGCCATCGCTGCGGCCGTTGATGGCGCAGTTGAGCGGCACCCCCTGGGCCTTCTCGGCGGTGTCGTTGCCTCGGGCTTCCATCAACTCTTCCAGGCCGCGGCTGACGGCGAACAGGCGGGCGCCGCTGATACCGTACTTGCCGACGGCGCGCACCTCATACGTCCCCGGCGGCGTGTCGGCGGCGATGCGGACGCAGAACTGGTTCGGCTTCACGAATTCGGCCCGCAGACCGGGGTGGTCGAAGTGCAGGCTCTTGACGTCGTCGAGGTCGCGGCCGGCGATCTCCAGCGCGACCTCACTCCCAACACGGCCACCGAGCGGGAAGATGCGATCGAGGCGAATATGCGGCAGTTCCCCGCGTGCCTGACCACAGAAGCACACAGACAAGACGAGAAGAGGGAAACCACGAAACACACGAAAAAAGATAGAAGGAACCGGAGCAGTCACCACCTTAGTACACCTCTCATACGTTGACTTCCTGTCTTTTTTCGTGTGTTTCGTGTGTTTCGTGGTTTCCCTCTTTAGAGCAGTTCCGTGATCGGCCGGCCCTCGTTGAGGATCGGGATGGGGCGCTGCGCCGCGTCGCTGAACTCCTGGCGGTAGTTGATGCCCAGGACGTGGTACATCGTCGCCAGCACGTCCTGCGGACTCGAGGCGCGGCGGGTGGGGTACTCGGCGCGGGCGTCGGTCGTGCCGATCATCTGCCCCATGCGCAGGCCGCCGCCGGCGAACACCACGGACATCGCCCCCGGCCAGTGGTCGCGGCCCGCCGTCGTGTTGACGCGCGGCGTCCGCCCGAACTCGCCGTACGAGATCACCAGCACGCGCCGGTCCAGGCCGCGCGTGTGCAGATCCTCCACGAGGGCGGCGAGGGCACGGTCGTAGCGCGGCAGCAGACTGTTGCGCAGTCCCTGGAAGTTGTTGTTGTGCGTGTCCCAGCCGCCCATGTTGACGGTGACGTAGGTCACGCCGGCCTCGACGAGGCGCCGGGCGAGCAGGGCGCTCTGGCCCCAGCTGTCGCGGCCGTAGCGGTCGCGCACGCGTGCGTCCTCGCGGTGGATGTCGAAGGCGTTGCGGCAGCGCTCGCCGGTGACGATGTCGAAGGCATCGCGGTAGAAGCGGTCATAGCCTTCGGCGGCGCCCTGCGTATCGACGTCGCGGCGCAGGTTGTCGAGGCCCTGGAGCAGCTCACGGCGGTTGCGGAAGCGGTTCAGGTCCACCTGCGGCACCAGGCGCAGGTCGCGCACCTGGAAGCCGGGACTGTTCGGGTCGTTGCCCGGCGTGAACGGGTTGCACGCCACGCCGAGATAGGCGGCGTTGGCGCTGGGCGGCGGGTTCGGTAGGCAGACGTAGGCCGGCATGCGCGGGGCGTTGGCGCCGCGGACGCGCGCCACGATCGAGCCGCAACTCGGGTTGAGGTTGTCGTTGATCTCGATGGTCGGGACGTAGCCCGTCATCATCCAGTGCGTGCCCATGCCGTGGCCGGCGTTGGTGTGCGTCGCCGAGCGCACGACGCTGATCTTGTCCATCAGCCGCGCCTGCCGCGGCAGGTGCTCGCCGATGCGCGTGCCGGGGACGTTGGTCGCGATGGGCCGGAACTCGCCGCGGAACTCGGCCGGGGCGTCCGGCTTGAGGTCGTACATGTCGATGTGGCTAGGGCCGCCGCCGAGCCACAGCAGGATGACCGCCGTGTCGCGGCTGGCCTGGCCGGCCTCCTGGGCCCGCGCCTTGAGGCGGAGGTGGTCGGCCAGCGTCAGGCCGGCCAGGCCGAGGAAGCCGACTTTCAAGAAGCTGCGGCGGCTGACGCCGTCGCAGGTGCGGTAACCCGGCCCGCTCACGTCCAGCATGATTGTCCCCCCCACAAGATACGAACGGTCCCCGTACTCTTACTTGTAACCCATCGGCGGACTGGCGGCAATAGTGCGGTTTGTCGCTGCGGTTCGCGGACACCCGGATGGCACCGGGTGGCTGGCAGGTATCGTGAATATAGTTTACTCGATGTCCCGCAGGGCGGCTACTCCTGGGGGTCGCGACAGGGTCGGCCCTCCTGGCTGGAATTCGTGAATTCGTGTTCTCGGGAAAATAGGGTGGCAGCGCGGCCCCGGCTGCGGTAAGGTGCAGCGATCTCGCTCTCAATCCGTCTGTTGGTCCTCTCGTCTCTTGAACGGGACCGAAGGAGTGCATCGTGCAGGCCATCAAGTTCACCTGTCCCCATTGCCAGGCGGTCTTGCGTTCTCCCAAGCCGTTGCCGGATGGTGTGCAGATCAAGTGCGTCACCTGTCACAAGCCGTTCAAGGTCCAGTCGGGGATGCAGAGCCAGTCCACCGCGGCCAGCTATGACGGCGGCGACAACAAGCTGCCGGCCGACACGCTGGACTTTCTGAGCCAGGCGGCCGGCACGTCCGGACCGCGGCCGCTGGGTTCCGTCCGGCGCCCGCGGCGCGGCGTGGGTAGGGTTGTGCTCGTGTGCGCCTTCCTGGTCCTGCTCCTGGGCGGCGCCGCGGCGGCGGTCCTGTTCCTGCTCAAGGACAGTCCCGCCTCGACCGCGAAAGCAAAGAAAACGCCCGCGACTACGCAGGTCGCCAGCGGGCAGCCGAAGCCGGCCGTGGCCGTCCCGGAACGTCCCAAGGACAAAACGCCGTCCCGGGACACCCCGCGGGAGCCTGTCAAGCCGGTCGTCGAGAAGGGGGGGCGTTCGGCGAGTGGGACGAAGCCAGGCGCGGCTGACCCGGTCGATCCGGTGATGCCGCGCAAGAAGGAAAAGAAGCAAGCGCCGCTCGACCCGGCCAAAATCAATGAGGCGATCGACCGCGGCGTCCGCTATCTCAAGACCCACATCGACCCTTCGGGGAACTGGAAGCCGGACGAAAAATTCAATCCAGTGGGCCACGCCGCCCTGCCTGCCCTGGCCCTGCTGGAGTGCAACGTGCCGGCCGGCGACCCTGCCATCCAGGCCGCCGCCCGTTACGTCCGCAAGCACGCCCTGGGCACCGAAGAAACCTACTGCCTCGGCTGTGTCATCCTGTTCCTCGATCGGCTCGACGACCCGGCGGACCGGCCGTTGATCCGCCACCTCGCCCTGCGCCTGGCGGCCGGGCAGACGCTCTCGGGGGCGTGGGGTTACAAGTGTCCCGAGCTGAACCTCGCGGAGCGCGGGCAGCTGGAAATGTTCCTCGAGCAACACCGACCCAAGATCGAGCTGCTCATGGCCATCGTGGCCGACCCCGAGGCGCCGAAGCGGCCGCGACGGGGCGGCGAGAAGCCCCCGCCGCCAGAGACCAAACCCGCCCCGACACCCCGACCGGCGCGGCTGTCGCCGCGCATGGCCGAACTGCCGGTCGTCAAGCTCCAGAAGCAGCGGGACCCCGAGCAGTTCCAGCTGAAGCGCGGGGACAACTCGAACACGCAATTCGCCCTCCTGGGCCTGTGGGCCGCCCGCCGGCACGGGATCGCCGCGGACCTGTCGCTAAAGCTCGCGGCCGAGCATTTCCGGCGGACGCAGAACGGCAACGGCGGCTGGGGCTACGCGACCGGCACGCCGACGAAGAACACCATGACCAGCGTGGGGCTGTTGAGCCTGGCCCTGGGGCACGGCGCCGCCGCCGAGGTCTTCCAGGCTGCGGCCGCCAAGAACGGCAAACCGCCCCGGCCGCCCATCAACGACCCCCATATCAAGGAAGCCCTGGACTCGCTGGCCAGCTACCTCGACGGCGGCGAGAAGGAACTCCGCGGTCTGGAGAGCCGGCTCGACCTGTACCTCTTCTGGGCCATCGAGCGGGTCGGCGTCCTGTACCAGTGCGACACGATCGGCAAGACCGACTGGTATCGCTGGGCCGCTCAGGACATCCTCAAGCGGCAGGCCGCCGACGGCGGCTGGGAGGACCACTATCACCCGGCCATCGATACCAGTTTCGCGCTGCTGGTCTTGAAGCGCTCGAACCTGGTGCGCGGCCTGACCGAGAGCCTGCACGGTTACCTCGATCCCTCCCTCCGCCGGGGCCTGTGAAGCGGGCACCGGCAGCGGGCACGTCCGATGCCAACTCGACGCGGGA
>JBBRPS010000066.1:0-20461 GCA_038227745.1 Gemmatales bacterium
GGCACGAGGGCCGAAGCCGGCTCTGCCGGGCAAGGAGGGGAGAGCGCAGGGGAAAAGTCATCCTGATCCATTCCCCTGTTGTAACCGAAGAAGAAGGCCCGTCACAGCTTAGCAGGCAGCTGCGATCACCGAATGCGTACTTGCGGGCAGGCGGTTACGCCCAAGTTGGAGCGGCGAGACGGTGGGTTTCAGCGGGTCCATCATTGAAGGATTTCCACAGGAATGCCGGTGAATCGGGCCAATCGCACGTCGTGGGTCAGGAAGGCTCCGCAACCCGCTTCGACGGCCGCGGCCAGATGGATCGCATCCGGCGTTTTGAACGCGTACTTGGCGCGTATCTCAGTGGCACGATCGTAAACGGCCGTCGTGAGCTGCACGCGCTTGACGTCGGGAAGCCGGAAGAAGTTGTCGAAGATGGCCAACCGGATCGCGTCGCCTTGGTTCAACGGCTGGACCCGGCATTCCAGTCGTGTCATGTCGCTGATGACGATCTCGTCTCCCGCCGCGCGCAGTGCCGCGAGCCGTTGCTCGGCGTGTTGATGGAATTGATCGTTCGCGTCCAGGTAATAAATGACGATGACGCTGTCGAGATAGATCAGCATGAGCCGGCTCCCGGATGATGCTTCTCCCACCCCTGTTCCCAGTAGATACCCTCGACGCGGTCATGCTCACCGCGGATCTGCTCCACTTCGGCGGCGATATCCACGCCTCGGCGAAAGGTTGCGCCGGACGCTTCCAATTCCGCCCGACACCGCTGGAGGTATTGCCACCAGTCTTCCTTCGCTGGGACCACTGCCGACTGAACCTGGACTTGCACCCGGCCCGGAGGCAGGTTCGGCTTCTCGTCCAGTTCCAGCGTGCCATCCGGCTTCAGAGTCCCTTCGATCACCGTTTCGTTCAGGCTCATGGCTGCTCTCCTTTCTTCATTCGTCGAATTCGTCTGATTCGTGGTTTCATTCTACCCGAACAACCCGCCGCCTTCATCCGATTTCGGTTTCTTTTTTTCGCCCCCTTCTTCTTCTCGTGCAGCCCTTGCTTCACTTCCTCGGCGTAGCGCTCGTGGTTCAGCTTGAGCAGGCGGGCGAGGACTTCTCGGCGGGCGGGTTCGCTGATCGTGTAGCGGACGCCGATTCGAGTCTCGTGAAAACCGTGATCGAGATTCACCTCGTCCCATCCATAAGCCGCCAGAACGACATCCTCAATGGCGGCTTGAAGACGCCTAGGATCAATGAATGCTTCCCGTTGCACTTCATCATTGTGAAAAGCATTGTAAAGATCAGTGAACCCAATCTTTTCATCCAACATGACTCGCTGGCGACTGTCGTAGAACTCCATGCCGCATTTTGCGAGAGTCGGTTGGCTGCCAGACAGAATCGAAGAAGGCCAGGGGAAGGTCAGAAAGCATTTGCTAATCGAATAGCCAACCCGCTGCCCCATAAATGTTTGCAACTGTTCGACCCAAGCGACATGGCAAGCAGATTGAAGCACAGTGAACAAGTCATTCCTATCCGATGCAACGACCACGAGTCGGTCAGAAAACACGATGCCGGCGGGTACGAATGCGAATGCAACGTACTTGCTCACTCGGCCACACACCAGCGCCTTGGCAATGTTACCAAGCGTCTCGTATAGCTTTGGACGCTTATCCCAATGTTTCCAGTAGCATGTCTCATGAATCTGGTGCGTGAGGGCGTCTCTTGCTGGCCTTACTAGGTCCGTTACACGGCGAAATGGCAAGATATACCCTAGCTACTGGAAAACCGACTACAATGACTTGTAGGGGCAGCTGGTGACCTGACGCATCCTTCGCACTGGGAGGGTATCCCCATGAAGCCGATTCAACTCACTCCCGAGCAACGCAAGGAAATCGACCGCCGCCGCAAAGCTTCCCACGATCGCCGCCTCTACCAACGCCTCACGGCCGTCCTGGCGGTCGCCGCGGGCAGAACACGGGCGGAAGTCGCTGACCTGTTGGGAGTCCGTCTCACCCAATTGGGCGAATGGCTGCGTATCGTAACCGTTCACCCGACTTCGGGGAACGGGCTTTTTCGCGCGGTCAAATCGCGATTCTTAAGGCGATAGCGTGAGAAACCAGGCACGTTTTTCCGAACTACTGACGGGCTCAGGCGATCAATTCGGCACACTTTCGGAATGCGGTGAACGGTTACTGCGTATCTTCCGCAACCAAGGACTCGATGCCCTATGTACCTTAACAGGGTGACCCTGGCCAACTGCCTGCGGACGGGTTCTAAGAGGCTGTCCGGCAATATTTCCTGGCGAAAACGCTTATTGAAACAAATGTTCACCGACTATCTCAGCGTTTTTCACAAGAGGCTGTCCGGAATCGGCAGCCTCTAACATCGGTTCGTACGAGGGCCCGCGGGAGAAGTATCACGCTAGTAGGGGCTTCTTTGGGTCACATCTGCCGCTGGAGTCAGATTTTTCATTCGAGCAGATGGACCTGCGGCTCGGCGGCCTGGCGGAATGGGCTCACAGCCTGTCCGGTTTCGCCGACAATCTCTCGCACATGGGTGGGCGAGGTTGTGCCGCTGGCCAATTACGCCATGCCTGCCCCCGTCAGTGCTGACGTGGCGGGGGGACCGTGACCCTCGGCTTCAGCATTACTTCAAGCCAAGACTCCCAGGAGTACAAATTCCGCGAGGAGGCGGGGTTGAGCGTTACCTGCGCGCCGCCGAAGTCCGCCGACGAATTCAATGCGACCTATGTGTACCCTCTGCAGAACCTGATGACGTTTGTCTGCGATCGCGCGCAAGAAGTGGAACGATTCAGCGTGCGGCAGGGGGCACTGTTGGCGGGCAGTCCTGAGATTCGGGTGATCGGGCCCCGAGTGCTGCCGGAAGAGGACGAGGAGGCCCCGGCCGGCCCGGTCCGCCGTTTTCAGATGCTTTTTACCTTCGAGGACGTCGAGTTCGCGGATTTGCTTGGAAGATGGCTGAGGCTGACGGATGTCTATGCTGACGCCTGCAGCGTCTTCTTTGGGCTTCAATATGGACCTCCGACGTACATCGACCTGACATTCGCTTGCGTCGTTCAGGCACTTAGCTTGTATTACGCACGGCGGGAGGATGGACTCGCCCAACGCGCTGAGGAGGAAAAACGCCTCAGGGGAGTCGTCGCGGCGCTGACGTCTGCTGATGCCGAGTGGATCGTTGATCACCTGGGACCGCGCCCGTTCCCGCCGGTGCAGAGTGTGCTCCATACCCTTGTCCACGAACACAGCACGGCCATGAACCCCTTGCTGTCGCACCGGCAGGATCGGTTTGTCAATGAGGTGATGAACACTCTACATTATATCATCCACCGTGACTCCGAAGTCGGCTTTGCAGCTAGCTACGGCTCGGACCTCTATTGGTTGATGCAGAAACTGCGTTTCCTCATGAAGTCATGTTTCCTACGCGAGCTGGGCTTAACGGCCGAGAAAGCCCAGAAGCTGTTTGATCGGAATGCCCTCTACCAGCACGTCTGCCGGCTGGAGACCACACGGGAATCGGCCAGGAAAAGTTCGTAAAACCGGCCCTGCTCGGATGCAGGACCCAGTGGGTCGTCAATCTTCGCTGGACGGGTTCGTGGCGATAGGGTGGTAGTTTCGCCTTCAGGCGGGGCGGCCGAAACCGCCTGAAGGCGAAACTACGAACCCGTCAAGCGAAGGTTGATGACCCATTAGTCCGCAGTGCTCACGAGCTGACGTTCCGGTTCCGCAGACTGTGCGGAGTCGGCCGGCGACACCATCTCCAGCCGCGGCCGCGGCACGTCCGTCATCTTCTTGATCGGCCCGTCCATCAGGCCCCTGAACCAGCCCCACCCCTTGCCGATCGACCGGACCAGGCCCACCATGCCGTAGACCTGCCACAGCACTCGCGCGTCCCATAGCGGGTCCTTCCACTTCAGGATCGCGCGCAGGAAGTTCACCGGGTTGTAGAAGCTGGCGTAGGCCATCCACACGTTCAACTGCTTCCGCCAGGGCTGCGGGTCCTCGGTCGCGATGGCGTGGTTGCCGTCGTACTGGTAGTCCTGCAGCTTGTGCGCACCCGCCTGCTCGATCACCAGGCCCTTCTGATACGGCTCCTCGTACCCCTTGCTGCCGACCGACGGCGTCAGGATCGTCACCTGGACGCTCACCGACCCGACCTTGTGCAGGAACCGCACCTGGTTGAGCAGGCCGTAGAGCTGGCCGCGGCTGTACAGCGGCTGGCCGTCGTGGTGCATCATCATCGGCATCGGGCAGATGCCGATCTCCTTGAGGATCTTGAACAGCTTCTCGGTCTTCTCCGGGCTCTGGCCCTTCTTGACCAGCTCGGCCGTCATGTCCTCGATGCCGAACCAGATCGCCCGCAGGCCGCCTTCGCGGCACAGCGGCAGCAGGTCCTGGTTCTTGAAGACGTCGAACTCCGTCGCCTCGGTGCCGAAGAACATGACGTCGCGGAACGGCCGGCCGCACGCCTTGCTCTTCGCGAACACCTCGAACGTCTCCTCGACCGTCTCGCGGTTATTGAAGAAGTTGTCGTCGGTGCCGAACTGGGTGCAAATGCCCGTCTGCTCGGCGATGTCCTTCATCTCGTCGCGCAGCCGTTCGGGGCTCTTGACGCGGAACGTGAACTGGTTGTACGCCGGGATCGGGCAATACGGGCAGTGGAACTTGCAGCCGTGCGTCGTCACGACCGAGACGATGCGGGCGTAACGGCACAGTTTCGCGGTCGGAATCGGCCGGGCCGACAGCGTGCGGCGGGAGTGCGGCGGCTCGATCAGGCTGAGGCCGGCCACGGGGTGCGGCAGCTCGTCGAGGTCCTGCACCAGCCGCTGGACGCCCGTGTTGACCAGGCGCGTCACCGGCTCCTTCTCGTCGCCCTCGACGAAAACCAGGCCGGGGATGTCGTCGAGCAGGCCGGAGCGGCGCAGGCGATGGAAGGTCTTGCGCGTGTGTTCGCCGCGTCCGCGGAACTCGTTCAGGCGGTTGAGCAACTCCAGCGCAACGAACTCCTCGCCGGTCACGACCACGTCGGCGCTGTACTGCTCTTGCGGCCCGAAGCGGAAGAAGTCCCACGGCTCGTAGATCGCCTTGGCGCCGCCGGCGAGGATGAACGGCCGGGCCGCGCCGAGGCGGTGGGCGTCGGCGATCATCTCCAGCGCGCAGGCGCTGTGGATCTGCATGCTGGAGACGAACAGCATCTCCGGGACGGCGCCGTCGAGCCGGGCCTCGCGGACGCGGAAGTTCGGGTTCCACTGGCGCATGACCACGCGCTGCCGGGTGAAGCCGGCCCCATAGAGGCTCGACGCGACGGCGCGCGGGCCGGCCGGCAGCAGGCTCTTGTCAAGAAAGAGGAAGGGGCCGAGGCGGGTGCGGTGGTCAAAGGCGTAACAGACCAGGGTCGGTATGTGTGCGTTCGCCGGGTTGGCCCGGAGGTTGCGCTCGAGTTCGAGGTACTGGCCCGGTTTGGTGTAGCGGTCGTTGCGGGGACGACTGGGTAATTCCATGAGGGTTCCTTTCTGCGGGTCGCGGGCTTCCTCCCGGGGCGCCCGGCCGGCCGCTCGCACGCCTGCGGGGCCGCCCGGAACTGCGGAGGTTGCCGTTCTTGTGCAGTATATCGAGGGAAAGGGTAATAATATGGCTTTCCCTGTCAAGGCCTGTGCGAGCGGATCGGGCCGCGTCGCGGAAGATTCATGATAACCTCTTCCTGCGCCGGGCTTTCAGGGGCGCGGTTCACCCGGCGAGCTTTCTTTCGCCCGGCGGCACGGCAGCGGCCGGACGGATGGGCGGGACCCCGGTTTCGGCCCACCCCTCCGCGGCCGCGGTGGCCTCGAGCAGCCTCTGCTCCGTGTACGTGCGGTACTCCTCCAGCAAATCGCGTTCCGTATGCTGGGCGACGACGATCGGCTCCCCCGTGACGCAGGTGGCGCGCGACCCGGGGCGAGGCAGGGCGAAGCGGTCCCAGCTCTTCATGCGCCAGGGGCGGTGGTACGCGAACCCCGCCGGCACGATGGGCATCCCGAGCCGGGCGGAGAGCCAGATCAGCCCCATCTGGACATGGCGACGTGGGCCGCGCGGCCCGTCGGGGGTGATGCCGAGGTGGACATCGCTGCCGAGTCCGAGGAGGCGGCGCACGGCCTCGATGCCGCCGCGCGTGGTCGAGCCGCGGATGGCCTTGAAACCCAGGCGGTGGATCATTTCGGTCATGAGCTGGCCGTCGGCGTGCTGGCTGATGAGGACGTGGAAGTTGTGCCCCCCGTAGTGGTACGCCGGCAGGAGCAGGTTCTCGTGCCAGAACGCATAGATGTAGCGCCCGCGCACGGACCGGCTGCACGGGTTGAGGTTGGGGCCGAGGGGGCAGTAGCGGTAGCGGAGGCTGCCCACCCACGCGCGCAGCAGCCACGCGCCGGCGAGGCCAGCGGCCTTGATCAGAGTGGGGTTACGCAGTTTCATGCCGAGAGACCTTTCTCGAGCACGTCGGCAGGGCGAGGGTCGCGGAGGGCAGTTGACTTGGTTATCCTATATCACGGCGACGCCGTCCGTGTCAGCATCGGTTTGCGGTCCTGCGGGAACGGCCCGGGCGGTGGGCAAGTCCCGCCGGCGGCGAAACGTCCTCGCCGCGCCGCGCCGCCCGTGGTACCATAAGCCTTCGTAGACACCGCTGTCGTAACGGGGGCGACCATGGGGGAACGACAACTCGCGGCCGGGGCGGCCACCGCCGTCATCACGCCGAACCTCGGCGTGTCGCTGTGCGGCTCGATGCAGGACCGCCGGGCCGAGAACATCCACGACGACCTCCACGCCCGCTGCCTGGTGCTGGACAACGGTGACACGCGCCTGGCCCTGGTGCTGCTCGACCTCATCGCCGCCCGCAAGGAGTGGCTCAGCGAGATCAAGCACTCCATCCACGGCCATACGGGCATCCCGCTGGCGAACATCCTCATCAGCTGCACCCACACGCACAGTGCCGTCACGCCGGTCGATGTCTTCCAGAGCAACGCGGACACGGCGTATCTCAAGTGGGCGGCCCCGCGGATCAGCGACTGCGTGCGCGTCGCGGTCAACCGCCTGGCCCCGGCGCGGGTCGGCTGGGCAGTCGGCCGGGAGGACCGCATCGCCTTCAACCGCCGTTACCACATGGCGCCGGGCACGCCCCTGGAGAGCCCGTTCCCGCGCGGTGCGGACCGCGTCCGCACCAACCCGCCCGTCGAGAGCAAGGCGATCGTCCGCCCGGCCGGTCCGATCGACCCCGCGGTCCCGGTGCTGGCGGTGCAGCAGGCGAACCGCGCCGACGGGCAGCCGCTCGCTGTGTACGCCAGTTACGCCCTGCACTACGTTGGCGGCAACCCGCCCGCGGACGTCTCGGCGGACTACTTCGGCCTCGTCGCCGACATGCTGCACGACCGCACCGGCGGCCCGCGTCGCGACCCGCGCCAGCCGTTCGTCGGCATGCTGGCGAACGGCTGCTTCGGCGACATCAACAACATCGACGTGCGCCGCCGCCTGCAGCAGCCGTACCCCTATCACCAGATGTTCCGGGTGGCGGAGACGCTGACTGCGGCGATTCACGACGCCTGGCGCGAGGTACGCTACCGCAACTGGGTGCCGCTGGGGGCGCAGGAGACGGTGCTGGAGCTGGCGGTGCGGCGGCCGTCCACCGCGGAAATCGCCCACGCCCGCGAGGTGCTGCAGCGCGCGGCGCAGGGGCCGCTGCAGACGCTGCCCGAGATCTACGCCCGCGAGACGGTGCAGCTGTCCGAGTGGCCGGCGCGCTTCCGCACGCCGATCCAGGCATTGCGTATCGGTGACCTGGCGATCGTGGCCCTGCCGGGCGAGCCCTTCTGTCAGATCGGCCTGGACGTCAAGGCCCGGAGCCCGTTCAAGACGACGATGACGGTCGGCATGGCGAACGACTACGCCGGCTACATCCCCACCGAAGAGCAGCACGCCCTGGGCGGTTATGAGACCTGGCGCGCCAAGTCGAGCTTCCTCGAAGTGAAGGCGGCGGGCCAGATCCAGCAGGCGGCCCTGGGACTGCTGGCGAAACTGGCGAAGTAATCCCTCCTCCTCGCCCCCCACCAACAACCGGAACCACACCATGGACCAGGCGATCTACGACGAGCTGCAGCAGGCATTCGAGGCGGAGGGGCCGGCGCGAGCCATCGACCGCCTCTGCGACACCCTGCGCGAGCGCAAGGATTACTCGAACCTGTTCTACGCCCTGCTGATGAAGAAGCGCCACGAGCTGGGCGTCTCGCCGATCCCGACCGGGCCGGCGCTGGACCTGCCCGCGGAGTGCCACGAGCCTTACGAGGACGCGATCCGCGAGGCGGGGCGGCTGGTGGGCCGGCTGTACCTGGAGGAGGGCAACGTCGCGCACGCCTGGGCGTTCTACCGCATGCTCGGCGAGTCGGATCCGGTCAAGGAGGCGCTGGAGAAGTTCGAGCCGACCGACGGCGAGGACTGCCACCCGCTGGTGGACATCGCCTACCACCAGGGCCTGCACCCGCGCAAGGGCTTCGACCTGATCCTCGACCGCTTCGGCATCTGCAGCGCCATCACCATGCTCGGCGGCCAGGAGTTCCCGCACGGTCCCGAGATCCGCGACTACTGCATCAAGCGCGTCGTCCGCGCCCTCTACCGCGATCTGCACGACCGCCTGAGTGCCGAGATCGAGCGTCAGGAGGGCAAGAAGCCCGAGGCGCAGACGGTGCGCGAGCTGATCGCGGGCCGCGACGGGCTGTTCGAGGACGACTTCTATCACATCGACGTCTCGCACCTCAGCTCGGTGGTGCAGATGAGCATCCATTTGTCGCCGAGTGAGGAACTGGGGATGGCGCGTGAGATGTGCGCGTACGGCCAGCGCCTGTCGCCGCGCTTCCAGTACGCCGCGGAACCGCCGTTCGAGAACCAGTACCTTGACTACGGCTTCTATCTGGCGATCCTGGCGGGCGACGACGTCGAGGGCGGTCTGGCGCACTTCCGCGCCAAGGTCGAGCAGGCGAACCCGGAGGAGGTCGGCACCTACCCGGCCGAGGTGTTCGTGAACCTGCTGCTGCGCGTGGGGCGGGCCGACGAGGCGCTGGCGGTGGCCCGGAAGTACCTGGCGACGGCGGAAGAGCAGCGGCTGACGTGCCCGGGGATCGTGGAGTTGTGTCAGAAGACGGGCAACTACCGGGCGCTGGCGGAGGTGGCGCGCACGCAGGACAACGCGGTGCATTTCCTGGCGGGGCTGATCGCGGCGGGCAAATGAGGTCTAAACCGGCGTCCGGTCTGCCGAGGCAGTGATGAGCCGAAAAGACGATCTCAAGGAAGTGGATCGGGCCGCCGCCGAAGCCGGCATCCCTCCCGCGCACAGGCGCGATTTCGGCCGCTACATCGAACGGTGCAAACGGAAGGGTGACGGGGGCACGAAGAACGACAGGGGCGACTTCACTTACCCGGAACTGCTCGAAAAAGCACGCGAGTTCAAGGAGCAGAACGGTTGAGGTTTCCGTTCGGAGTTTCGGGACCCGGAAAACCCACGCCGCGTGACCCACGGTGCCAACATGATTATCGATCTCAAAAAGGAGGTAAGAGAGTCGAGAGAGTTCCATCTCCTCGAAGCGTTTCTCGGCACCCTCGTCGGCCAGCGGTGCCTCAAGGTGGAACTCTCCTATGGCGGCGAGTTGATGCTCCACGTCGGTGAGCCGCTGCCGTACTCCCACCCGAAGTTGGCCGACGAGCAGAAAGGGGGTTGGATTCTCGGGTCGCGTGCCTCGGGGTGGAGCTTCCTCCTGAACGACCCGCCTTTCCTCATCGAGTCCGACGGCCAGGGCCCCGGTACAGTCGAGGGTTCCGCGGCGCACGCGCTCGACCCAGGGCAGGTTGAGGAGAAGGTCGCGCAGCTCATCGGCAGCACGATCATTGCGGCCACTCTGGCCTTGCAGCCGTTGCGGCGAGCGCCCCATCTTGGCGTGTCGGTCTTCATTGGCTTCGCCAACCGCTCGCGGCTTGTCATCGCGCCGAACGACGAGCTGGATGAAGAGCCGCACCTCGCGGACTGGGAATTGTTCACTCCTTACGGCATGTACCTGAGGTGTGGCCCCGGCCCGGTCTGGTCTTACCTGCGGTCGGACGTCCTGGAGGCGCCGATTGACCGGGGCGCGACATCGACCGCCTGAACGACAGCGCACCAGAGGACACAGAGCCGTTCCCATGCCCCCGGCCCGCGCCTGGCCTCCCTCGATCAGTTTCGCCCGAGTGATGGGCAAGCCTCAACGGTTGAGGGCGACGTCACGAGTCGGCCTCGGGGTATTCGGGGAAGAGCGGCAGCACGCGGTGGCGCGTCACGTTGAAGTGCTGGAACGAGAAGGGGGCAAACACCCGATCCTCGCACAGGGCGACGTAGAGACGGCGCAGGCGCGCCGCGCGCGAGTCGCCGCGATCTTCGAGAAGGTCGCACAGGACGGGTACCGCGTCCAGGTCGCCCTCGGCGATGCCGGCCAGCAGTCCGGCCAGGTCGGGGTCCGTCACGGTCGGCCTCACTCTCCTCCCCGCGGCGCCAGCTACAGGCCGCGGCGGAACAGATCCGCGGCCAGGTCGAGGCACAGGTGCGCCGCGGCGGGGTCGTGGCGCTCCCCCTCGTCCCGCAGGAAGGCGTGGGCGGCGTTGAACTCGTGCCAGGTGAACCAGGTGCCAGCCCCGTCGAGCGCCTCGTAGATCCGCCGCCGGCCCTCGGGGGGCACGTGCGGATCCTGCCGCCCGAACACGAGCAGCAGTTCGCCGCGGATCTCGCCGGCGCGGGCCAGCGAGTCGGCGTTGCCGCCGACGCCCAGCGTGCCGGTGTGCAGGTCGGTCGGGTAGAAGCAGGCGGTGGCGCGGACGTCGGGGTGCAGGGCGGCGCGGAAGGCGAGGTGGCCGCCGAGGCAGATGCCGACCGCGCCGAGCCGCCCGTCACAGGCGGCGTGCGACCGGAGGGCCGCCAGCACCGCCGCGGTGTCCGCGTCGAAGGTGCTCAGGGGGATCGTCTGCTTGTAGGCATTCCCCCTGGTCTTGCCCGCGTCGTCGTAGCCCAGGACGGTGCCGGGCGGTTCCTGACAGTGGTAGACCTCCGGCACCATCACGAGGTAGCCGAGGCTCGCGAACTGGACGGCGAGGCGCCGTACCGGGGCGGTCTGCTGAAATATCTCCGAGAACAGCACGAGCCCGGGGTCACATCGCGACGGTCGGTCCGGCACCCACGGGGCGTAGACGTACGTCCGCATCGGCCCGGCCGGCGTGGGGAGGTCCTGGTAGGAGTCACGGACGATCATACGGAGTCCCGCCCAAAGATAGAGATGGAGGCTGTGCCCTCTGCGACGGGCACCCTCGTCAGCGGCAGACCGGCGCGCGCGGCGCGACCAGGCCGAGGTCCTCCAGGAACATCGTCCCCCCGGTCGGCTTGCCGTTCCGCTCGCGGCAGCAGCTCAGCGATAGGCGATCCCTGGCGCGCGTCATGGCGACGTACAGCAGACGCCGGGCCTCGCGAATATCCTCTTCCCGGTTCTCGGTGATGGCGTAGTAGCCGGGCAACTGGTAGTCCTCGACCCCGGCGATGTACACGCGCGAGAACTCCAGCCCCTTGGTGGCGTGAAACGTCAGGAGGCTCACGCGCTCCGGGTCGATGCCGCTGCCGTCCGAGCGCGACAGGGCCAGCATGTCCAGGAACGCCCGCACGCCCTCTTGCAAGCCGTCGGCCTTCACCCGCGCCATGAGCCGGAAGAGGCGGGCGTAGGCCTCCGCGTAGCGGTCGCGGGACGACGTCTCTTGCTTCTCGCGCCCCCACGTGGGCTTGCCGCCCATCCGTCGCAGCACTTCCTCCAGGGGTAGGCAGCGCTCCCCCAGCGTCTCCGCCTCCTCCAGGTACGTGTCCACCACCGGCGAGCGCCGCCCTAGTCCGCGCCACGAGGCGGCCTGGCGCAGGGCCTGGTCGTCGGCGGACGCCGGCTCGCGCCCCTCGATCGCCGACCCCAGGGCCACGCAGTCCAGCAGGTCCGCCAGGCATGTCTTCCGCGACCGCCGTAAGCGCTCGAGTTGCAGCTTCTCGAACACCAGGGCGAGGCACACCGCGTCGTCGAGGGCATGGTGGCTGCGGCCGGGCGGCACGCCGAAGCGCTCGGCGAGGTCCACCAGGCGCAGGCTGCCGGTCGGGTAGAGGCTCCGCGCCAGGGTGAGCGTGTCGAAGTACGCCATGCCGTCCAGACCGCCGTACGGTCCCGCCTGCCGCCGCAGCACGGGGATGTCGAAGCGGTGGCCGTTGTGCGCGACCTGCATCAGGTCGCCGACGAACGCGCGGAAACCGGGCCACACCTCGCCGAACGCCGGCTGTCCCCTGAGGTCCTCATCCTTGTAGCCGTGGACCATCGTCGCCCCGGGAGAAACCGAGCGCCCGGGCCGGATGAGGGCGTGGAAGCTGTCCGCGACCCGACCGCCGCCGACCCTCACCGCGGCCAGCTCAATGACCTCGCACGTCTCGACGTCCTTGCCCGTCGTCTCCGTGTCGAAGGCCACGTAGTCGGCGAGGAGCTTGCGGTACTGCCGCGACTCCACGAACTGCAGCGCCTTGAACAGGTGCGCGACCCGGCAGCGCTCGGGGTCTTCCAGGCGCAGAACTCTGGCGGGGGTCGGTGGCACGTCGTCCGCACCCAGGGCCAGCACCAGGTCGGTGGCGCTGACCGTCGGGGCCGCGTCGAGGTAGCGGACGGCGAGGCCGGGCAGCGCCCGCTGGATCATGACCCGGACCGGGATCTCCAGGCCGTTCGCCCGCGTCAGCAGCACCTGGGCGCCGCCCGCCGCCGCCCGCCGCAGCTCCTCCCCCAGCTCTCGGGCCGCCGGCAGTGTCTCCGGGTCTTCGAGCTGCTCGTGGCCGCGCTCCAGGGGGTTCTCGTAGGCGCCGAGGCCCTGGGCCAGTACCGCGTTGACGACGTCGGCGAGGCCGCCCTGGATCCGCCCCAGGCCCTTGAGGTTCTCGACCTGGTACAGGAAGCGCCAGCACGCCGCGGTGTCGGGGCCGGCCTTCTGCTCCGCGTGTACGCGCACGCGAGCGAGAAAAGAATCGACCGGCACGCGCTGCAGCTCGGCCAGCAACGTCTCGGGGAAGACGGTCCGGGCCAGGCACTCGACTTCCAGGTCGGAGTCGGGGTGAAGCACGACGCGCAGGGCAGCGATGACCTGGCCGATCACCGGGTCGTCGCCGAGAGCCTGGCCCTTGCCCAGCTGGCACGGGATGCCCGCCGCGATCAGCGCCTCCTCGAAGCGCCGGCCGATCTCGTGCGTGCGGTACAGGATCGCGTACTCGCCGCGCGGCAGCCGGTGCTCGGCCAGGTCGCACTGCAGGTCGCCCAGGACCCACTCTACTTCCTCAACCTCGTCGGCCGCCGCCCACGTCCGCAGCGGGAACGTCGTTTCGCGCACCGCGATGAGCTGTTTCTCGAACAGCTCGCACGGCGGCAGGATCTTGCGGGCCGCCTCGAAGATCCCCTTCGAGCAGCGGCAGTTGATGTCCAGCACGATCGGCTCGGCGATGGCGAAGTCGTCGAGGAAGCGCTCGATGACGCGCGGGTCGGCCCCGCGCCAGGAGAAGATCGACTGCTCCTCGTCCCCCACCGCGAACAGGCTGCGGTGCCGCTCGGCCAGCAGGCGGACGATCGCGTACTGCGTCATGTCCAGGTCCTGGAACTCGTCGATGAGGACGTGGTCCCAGCGCGCCTGGTACTCGGCGCGGACGGACTCGCTGCTCTCCAGAAGCTTGCGCGCCAGGTCGAGGATCTCGTCGTAGTCGATCAGGTAGTGCGAGCGCAGCTCCTCCTGATAACGGCGGAAGAGCTTCTCGTCGGTGGCCGTCAGCTCGTAGCCCTGGAGCCGCCGCCGGCCGAAGAGGGTGAGGAGTTGGCGATAGCGCCGCGAGTGGACGCCCAGGCGGTTGAGGACGAGCCGCTGGTGGGCCTCGTCGGCGACGCCGAAGCCCGAGGGCAGGCCGGCGCGACGGCCGAAGGCCCGGAGCAGATCGAGGCAAAGCGAGTGGATCGTCCCCAGGGTGAGGTGCTCGGCGAGGTCCTTCAGCTCTTGCTCGAGGCGGCTGCGGATCTCCTGGGCAGCCTTATTCGTGAAGGTGATCGCGCAGATCTTCGCGGGCGTGGCGCCAAAGTGGGCGATCAGGTGGCCGATCCGTCCGGTCAGGCAGCGGGTCTTTCCCGCGCCGGGGCCGGCGAGGACGAGGACCGGGCCGAGCGGGGCGGCGACGGCCCGCAGCTGCTGCGGGAAGAAGCGCACCGCGGCAGTCTGGGATCCGGTCTGGGTCGGTTGCTCCGCCATCGTGGCCTCTGCCGGTGCCGCCGACTCGTTCTCAGCGCGTCCACGGGAATGGGATTGCGCACGGTCCCCGGGTTGCCGCCGCGGGGGCGGTGGGGCAGTGTTCGGGAGAGCGTGGCCGCGGACTCGCGTGAGAGAACGGCGGAGCGGTGGCTGGGGTGGAACCGCTTCGGCCTGGGGTTGTTCGACCCCCCATTATGACCTTGCCTGCGGCGCAACGCAAGCCGACCCGGCGCGCCGAACGGACCGCGGCAAGGGTTTTCGGGAGGGTCGTAGGGACAAGTCCAGGAACGGGATCGAAGTCATTGGCGGGCGGCCCTTACCGGCCGGCGGCCAGCGTGTACAAGAAGGCGCCGAGCAACTCGCCGCGCTCGCCCTCGTGGCAGGAGAGGCACTGCTTGCCACTGCGGATGGCGCCGAGGACGTGCCGGCGGCCGTCGTTCGCGTCGCGCACGAACAGGTCTGCGCCGCCTCGGAATTAGAAATGATAGTATCTCACCACCCCGCACAGGCGGTGTCAACCGCTCCCGCGCATCATCTCCCGAGCCGGCTGGCGGATTGCGGGCGTGCTCTTCAAGCGGTACAGTATTGACGTGGCCGCCGAGACCGGGGAAGTTCGGCCGGCCCTCCTCACCCGGGACGTGGCATGAACACCGCGCTGCTGACCCTCGCTCTCGTGGCCCTGGCGCCCGCCGACCCACCCGCGTTCAAGGACCGCGAACGCCATCCGCTGGCGCCGAGCCTGCCGCTCCTCACCGAGAAAGAGCAGGAAGCGATCGAAAAAGTCATCGATCGCCTCATCGAGTACGACATCGGCAAGCTGAAGGGGACCGCGGGCAAGAAGGCTCTCGCCGACTTCAAGACGCTCGGGCCGGAAGCCATCCCCGCGCTCATCGAGGGGCTCAACCGGGCCGCGACCATGGAGGCGAGCTGCCCGGCGGTGCTGATCGCCAAGAAACTGGCGGAGATGCTCAGCGCCTCCGAGGACAGTGAACTCCTCGACTTCGCGCGCGAGAACATCGGCGCGGGCGTCAAGACACGCCGGCACACCGTCGTCCTCAAGGACCTCAAGGTGACCTGTCAGCTCCGCAAGGCGGCCCTGCAGCGCCGGTTGCTGGCCCTGAAGCGAACCGGCGGCGCGAAACCGCCGCGCTCGATGAGCGTCGTCGAGTTGGCCGACGCGGCCGGCAGCGAGCGCGGGCCGCGCCTCAAGTTGATCCTGGCGGAACTGGGCGGGCGCCCGGGCGAGAAGGCCGTCGCGGCGCTGGGGGCGGCCGCCGGCGCCTACGAGGGCGACGTCCGCCAGGCCGCCCGCGACGCCCTGGCGAAGAACCTGGCGCGGGCGAGTGCGGCGGGCCTCAAGGCCAAGCTCGCGGACGACCGGGCGGAGGTCCGCATCGCCGCGGCGCGCGCCGTCGCCGCGCGGGGGCTGCGCTTCGGCCCTGAGCTAATCGCGCTCCTCACCGACTCCGAGGGCGAGGTGCGCCAGGCAGCGCGGCAGGCCCTGGTGCGCCTCAGTCGCGGCAACGATTACGGCCCCGAACGCGGCGCCAGCGAGGCCGACCTCGAGGCCGCGGTGCGCCGGTGGCGCGCCTGGTGGGAGAAGCAAGACCGCAGGTAACAGGCCCTGTCCCCGGTCCGGACGGCGGGCCGGGGAGACTTCCCCTCCCTTCGCAGCCTCTCTCCTTCTCCCCTCCCGCCACACTTCGCTGAATTACCGAGTAAGTGGGCAGAAAAAGAGCGAGTGGTCCAAAATCGCCCACGGGTGTGACCGAATCTGCCTCATCTCGCCCCCCCGCGGCACGGGCCATCGTGCGATGCCTTACGGAACTCGCCTCCCCTTGAGGACTTGATGCGAATGCCCATCCCGAGCTGCCGGCGGCGCATGTTTTGCTGCTTATCATCGCCAGAACGGAAACAACCATCCCTTCGTCATGGAGGAATATCATGCTGGTCCTGAGCCGTAAGCCTGGCGAAAAAGTGGTCATCGGCGAAAACATCACGCTCACCATCCTCGAAGTCGTCGGGACGCGCGTCCGCGTCGGTATCGACGCCCCCGCAGATGTCCGCATCCTGCGCGGCGAGCTGGCCTGCTGGATCGACGGGAGCGAGGCACCCGAAAAGCCGGCGCGCGGCGCGAAGCCCCACCGCTCGCGGGCCTCTGTCGCGGATCAGCCCCTCCTGATCAACGCGCGCTAGTGTGGGTTCAACCGACGTGCTGGCGAACGGCCGGCGTACGCCGGCCGTTCGCCAAGCATCGAACCAACGACAGGGTTCAATCGACGCCGTTGGACTGAGGAAGACGGAAGCGCATCTCCGGGACGCGGACCCTGTCCGCGATGAACCGGGCGATGCGGCTGTGGGCTTCCGCGCTGGGGTGCAGTTCATAACGCGACAAAGCAAAGTCGCCCCAGCGGCCGTCAAACGCATCGAGCAGCGAAAACGCCTCGAACCCCCGCTGCCGTGCCGCAATCACCGCCTGCTCCATTTGCACTCGATAATTCTGCGCCTCGGTCACGAACAGGGGGAGGGCGACGAAGGCCCGGGCCACGTTCCGCTCGTCGCACCACCGGGCGATGCGGTCCAGGCCGTCCTGGACGTACTTCCATCCCGGACTCTCGGGTTGGTGTTGCCGCCGGACGTTGGCCTCGATCTCCGCCCAGTTGGTGGTCTGGCGGACCGCCCGCATCCGATAAAACAGGTAGCTGGGAAACTTCTGCAGCAGGGCCTGGTTCAGCCACCGGGCCGCCGGCGACGGTGTGTACTGCGGGGAATCGCGCTCGGCGTCATTGAGGACATAGCAGACCACGACCAGGTCCGGTCCGAGCCGGTCGCCCGTCTTTTCCAGCAACTCCGCCTCGTCGAGCGTGTCGAAACCGCAGCAGGCGCCGGCGAACACTTCCAGCCCGGGTTGTTTCTCCCGCCAGATCTGTTCCAGCCGGGCGCTGAAGCGCTCGTGGGAGCGGACGCCGGCCCCCTCCGTAAAGGAGTCCCCGAGCAGGAGAACGCGCGGCCCGCGCTTCGCGCTCGGCTCACGGTCGTGATACCCCAGGGAGTTGCGCGGCTGGTACCATTCCGGCCAGAAATAGCGGCTGCCCGGGTTGACCGCGTAGGCGTCGAAGACGGGGACGAGACGGGCGCCGGCCTCGAACAGCAGGAACAGGAGCGCCACCATCAGGCCCGTGTGCAGGGCCCAGCCGTACACGCGCGCCGCCGCGGACAGGCGTTGCAGACTGGCCACGCGGCTGGCCCGGAATTGCCCGAACAACTGCAACAGCAACAGGAACACCAATCCCAGCAGGGCCCCCAGGTAACTCAGCTTGCCTCCGAGCGTGGCCACGTTGATCCGGTTCACCGCCAGCAACCACCAGGCGCCCGTGGCGCCCGCCAGGACAAGGAGCCAGGGGACGGAGCGATACCGCCAGTAGTCCAGACCGGCCGTCACGGCGGGACTCAGGCCGAGCAGCAGGACCAGCAGCCCCCAGAACGCGGGTTTCGCGAGGGCGGGCGGCAGCCAGGCGAGCAGCCCGTCGAGACGCTCGCCCAGCCGGTGCGGCAGGGTGAGGCTGTAAACCTTGCCGTTGGCGCGCGGGTCTGACTGGTCCGAGCTGGAAAAAAACAGGTGGTGGCCCCAGTGACTGCAGCGGCCGCCACTCTGGGTCGCGATCGCGGCGTGCGTCTGCCCCGGGAGCAGTTCCCGACCGTCTTCCCGCAGCACCAGGGCCGAGGTTCCCTCCCGATCGGAAGGCCCTTCGATGCCGAGTTGCTTCAGATCGAAGAAAAACGAATGGCCCACATGGGGTAAGATCAGCGCGGGCGTGACGTGCGCCAGTTCATCCGACGGGAGGGGTATCCAGTCCGCGAGCAGCAGCGGCACGGCCAGGAGACAGCAGGCGGCGCGGAACGCCATCGGCCAGCGCCGCCAGAAGAGCAACACCCGTCCCAGGGCCATCCGTCGAATGGGCCACGACCATCCCATGACCGACTCCTGCTGCGAGCTTTCCCCCGGTCCGGATATTACTGCGGCACGGAAGATCCTCACACAAGCCCGACGCGCCAGCGAGGGATCCCTCGCTGGCGCGTCGGGCTTGTGTGACAACCTTCCGCGCCGGAGTGATACCCCTCTGGGGACTGGGCAAGGGAGATAGCAAAGGGGCCGACTCTTGTAAACCTCAGGTGCTTTCGGCAACTCGCGCGCAGCACGGCGGCAGCGTCGTCGGTGCCGCGGGAACCTCGTAGGATAACGATTGAACCGCGCCTCCTGGTCCGCTGTCCCTACTGCAAGCCGCGCGGGGCGAGGCCCCGTGCCACGGCCCACCCGTGGCAACGGGTGGGCTTGACGACACCGCAGACCAGGGGCCCCAGACCGAGGACGCCAATCATGCTTACTCTCAAGCTCCCCGACGGCTCGACCCGACAGGTCCCCGAAGGCTCCCGGCCGCGCGACGTCGCCGAGGGCATCGGCAAGCGCCTCGCCCAGGCCGCCGTCGCAGCCCGCTTCGACGGCAAGGTGATCGACCTCGACCGCCCCTTCCCCGACTCCGGTGCGGGAGGGAGCGAGGGGGGCAACGGCGAGCACGCCTTCCAGATCCTCACCGACAAGGACCGCGATGCCCTCGACGTGCTCCGCCACAGCTGCGCCCACATCATGGCGCGGGCCGTCATGCGCCTCTTCCCCGGCGTGCAGCTCGCCTTCGGCCCGACCATCGAGAACGGCTTCTACTACGACATCGACGTTACCCCGCCCATCCGCGAGGAGGACTTCCCGCGCATCGAGGCCGAGATGCGCAAGATCGTCAAGGAAGCCGAGCCGTTCGAGCGCTTCGAGCGGCCCACCGCCGAGGCCCGCGCCCTGTGCCGCGACCTCGGCCAGGGCTACAAGATCGAGCACATCGACGATCTCCTCAAGGACGCGCCCAGCCTCAGCTTCTATCGCCAGGGCGAGTTCATCGACCTGTGCCGCGGTCCGCACATCCCCCACGCGGGCAAGGTCGGCGCCATCAAGATCCTCACCATCGCCGGCGCCTACTGGAAGAACGACTCCAGCCGCAAGCAGCTCCAGCGCCTCTACGGCACCGCCTTCTTCACCCAGAAGGAACTCGACGCCTACCTCCAGCAAATCGAAGAGGCGAAGAAGCGCGACCACCGCGTACTCGGCAAGCAGCTCAAGCTGTTCACCATCAGCCAGCTGGTCGGCAGCGGCCTGATCCTGTGGATGCCGAAGGGGGCGATTGTCCGCGGCCTTCTCGAAACCTTCATCAAGGACGAGCTGCTCAAACGCGGCTACGAGCCGGTCTACACGCCGCACATCGGCCGGCTGGAGCTGTACCGCACCAGCGGCCACTTCCCCTACTACCGCGACGCGCAGTTCCCGCCGATGTACTTCCGCCCCGTCGCCGGCGCCCTCGACCTGGCGCAGCACCGCCTCGCCGCCGGGGAGCTGGACGAGAAGAAGGAGCAGGCCCTCCAGGACTACTTCAAGGAGGCCCACTTCATCCCGCCCGGCTACGCCGAGGCGCGCACCACCGCGGACAAGCTGGAGGCCGTCCACAAGATGGTCCTGCACATCCTCGACGCGATGAACCTCGACCTGCCGGAGTACCGCAAGGCCGCCACCCCCCCCGAGCGGGCCCAGGCGCTGCTGGACTGGCTGGAGCATCAGGAGGGCTACCTGCTCAAGCCGATGAACTGCCCGCACCACATCCAGATCTACAAGGCGGAGCCGCGCAGCTACCGCGACCTGCCCGTCCGACTGGCGGAGTTCGGCACCGTCTACCGCTTCGAGCAGACCGGCGAGCTGTCCGGCATGACCCGCGTGCGCGGCTTCACCCAGGACGACGCCCACCTCTTCGTCACCCCCGAGCAGATCGAGGCCGAGATTGGCTCCAATCTCGATCTCGTACTGTTCGTGCTGTCGAGTTTGGGGCTGAACGACTACCGCGTGCGGATCGGCCTGCGCGACCCGGCGAGCGACAAGTACGTGGGCGACCCGGCCGACTGGGACCGGGCCGAGGCGACGCTGATCGGGGTGGTGAAGTCGCGCGGCATGAACTACACCGCGGAGAAGGGCGAGGCGGCGTTCTACGGGCCCAAGATCGACTTCGTGGTGCGCGACTGCATCGGCCGCGAGTGGCAGCTCGGCAC
>JBBRPS010000067.1:0-20264 GCA_038227745.1 Gemmatales bacterium
AGGCCATCCGCCTCCTGCCCGATTCCCCCGGAGCGCACACCGGCCTCGGCCACGCCCTTGGTCGGCAGGGCCGGTTGACGGAGGCGGAGGCAGCGTACCGCGAGGCCATCCGCCTCCAGCCCGATTACCCCCTGGCGCACTGCAACCTCGGCATCGCCCTTTATAAGCAGGGCCGATCCAAAGAGGCCGAGGCCGCGTACCGCGAGGCCATCCGCCTCCAGCCCGATTTCCCCGACGCGCACAGCAACCTCGGCCACGCCCTTGGTCGGCAGGGCCGGTTGACGGAGGCGGAGGCAGCGCACCGCCAGGCCATCCGCCTCCTGCCCGATTCCCCCGGAGCGCACACCAACCTCGGCCACGCTCTTGGTCGGCAGGGCCGGTTGAAGGAGGCGGATGCGGCGTTCCGCGAGGCCATCCGCCTCAAACCCGATTACCCCGCAGCACACCACAACCTCGGCGTCGCCCTCGGTCGGCAGGGCCGGTTCAAGGAGGCGGAAGCAGCGTACCGCGAGGCCATCCGCCTCGAACCCGCGCACGCGGAGGCGCACGGTAACCTGGGCGGTATGTTGTGGGATCAAGGACGGTTTGCCGAGTCTCTCGAAGCCTATCGCCAAGGCCACACGCTGGGAAGCAAGACGCCCGGCAGCCGTTATCCCTCCGCCCAGTGGGTTCGCCACGCCGAGCGCCTCGTCGAGCTCGACGCCAAACTGCCTGCCGTCCTGGCTGGAGACGCCGAACCCGCCTCCGCTGCCGAACGGCTCGAATTGGCATCTGTGTGCCGGCTCAAGCGTCTGCACGCCGCCGCGGCCCGCTTCGCTGCCGACGCCTTCGCCGCCGAACCGAAGTTCGCCAACGACCTCACCAACCAGCACCGCTACAACGCCGCGTGCAGTGCCGCGCTCGCCGCCGCGGGGCAAGCGGAGGACGCCAGGAAGCTGACCGACAAGGACAGGGCAGCGCTGCGGCAGCAGGCGCTCGGCTGGCTGCGTGCCGACCTGAGGCTGTATGGCAAGCTGGCCGAGCGCGACGACGCGAAGATGAAGCAGGTCGTGCGCCAGCGGCTGGCCCACTGGCAGAGCGACGCCGACCTCGCTAGCCTCCGCGACCAGGCTGCGCTGGGCAAACTGTCCGAGGCCGAACGCGACTCCTGGCGCCGGCTTTGGGCCGACGTCGAGGAAGTGCGCCGGCGCACGGCTGCGGTTCGCTGAATGAGGCGCGGAGAGGATCCGTCAGCCCCGAAGTGTGAGGTATCTCTTGAAAGACCACGACCCGCTGCGTTACGCCTCTTGGCTGGACCGCCGCCAGTTCCTCGGCCAGATGGGCACCGGCCTGGGCAGCGTCGCCCTCGCCTGGCTGCTCGCCGACGAGGCGCGCGCCATCAACCTGCCCGCGCCGCGGCAGCCGCACTTCCCGCCGAAGGCCCGCCGCGTGCTGCAGATCTTCTGTCCCGGGGCGGTCAGCCACCTGGATACGTTCGAGTACAAGCCCGAGCTGATCCGCCGCCACGGCCAGCCCCTGCCCGGTGCCGGCCGCGTCGTCACCTTCCAGGGCGGCAACGGCAACCTGCTCCGCAGTCCGTGGGGCTGGTCGCGCCACGGCCAGTGCGGCAAATGGGTCAGCGACCTGCTGCCGCACCTCGCCACCTGCGTGGACGACATCGCGTTCATCCACTCGCTCACGGCGCGCAGTAACACACACGGCCCGGCCATGCTCCAGATGAACACCGGCTTCATCCTGGAGGGCTTCCCGAGCATGGGCAGCTGGGCGGCGTACGCCCTGGGCACCGAGAACCAGAACCTGCCGGCGTTCGTGGCCATCCCCGACCCGCGCGGCCTGCCGCCGTCCGGCCCCGCGAACTGGACGAACGGCTTCCTGCCCGCCGCCTACCAGGGCACCTCCTTCAACACCGACCGGCCCATCGCCAACCTGGTCCCGCCGCGCGGCAGCAGCCCCGACGCCGAGCGCGACGTGCGCGACTTCCTCACCCGCCTCAACGAGGAGCACCTGCGGCGCAACCCCGGCCACGGCGAATTGAGCGGGCGCATCGCGGCGTACGAGCTGGCCGCGCGCATGCAGCTCAGCGCCCCGGAGGTGTCCGACCTGGCGCGCGAGACGGCCGCCACGCTGCGCTTCTACGGCGCCGACAGCCCCAACCGCCTCAAGGCGGGCTACGCGCGCAACTGCATCCTCGCGCGCCGCCTCCTCGAACGCGGCGTGCGCTTCGTGCAGCTCTACTGCGGCGCCCACGCCTCGGCGGTGGACGGCCTGCTCAACTGGGACGCGCACAAGACGCTGCGGGCCGACTACGAGCGCCACTGCCCGATCCTGGACCAGCCGACCGCGGCGCTGCTCAAGGATCTGAAGCGGCGCGGCCTGCTGGAGGACACGCTGGTCTTGTGGACGACGGAGTTCGGGCGGATGCCGACGCACCAGACCGGCAGCCAGGGCCGCGACCACAACCCGTTCGGCTTCACCGCCTGGATGGCCGGCGCCGGCGTGCGCGGCGGCACCAGCCACGGGGCGACCGACGCCTTCGGCTACCGCGCCGAACAGGACGTCCACACGATCTACGACTTCCACGCGACGGTGCTGCGCCTCCTGGGGCTTAACCACGAGCGGCTGACTTACTATCACAACGGCATTCAGCGGCGCTTGACGGACGTGCATGGGCATGTGATAACAGCCGTTCTGTCCTGAACAATTTCGTCCCTCGTCCGTCAAGGGAGAGGGGAGAAGAGGGATGTTTCACGTTTCGCACCGGAGGTTTCTCATGAGGTACAGTCGTTGGGCGGGGGCGGGGATCCTGCTGGGCGTCGTCCTGCTCGTCGGCGGGCGCGCGACCGTCGAGGCCGGCAAGGGCACGAAGCTCAAGGTCCTCGTGCCGCAGGCGGACGCCACCGTCTGGATCGACGGCAAGAAGATCAAGGGCGAGGGCATCGAGCGCGAGGTCGCCGCGCCCGCCCTCCAGAAGGGCAAGGAATACCTCGTCGTCAAGACGCTGTGGGAGCCGAACAACTACACCAAGATCACGCGCAAACTGCACGTCGTCCCCAGGGACGGCGAGGTGACCGTCGATCTGACCAAGAAGAACCCGAAGATCAAGGACGACATCGTCGTCCGCTACGTGCCGACGCCGGACGACATCGTCGCGGCGATGTGCAAGCTCGGCAAGGTCACGAAGAAGGACGTCGTGTTCGACCTGGGCTGCGGCGACGGTCGCATGGTCATCATGGCGGTGGAGAAGTTCCACGCCAAGCGCGGCGTCGGCGTGGAACTCGACCCGAAGCTCGTCGAGGAGTCCAAGGAAAACGCGGTCAAGCACGGCGTGCAGGACAAGGTCGAGTTCCGCAAGGGCGACGTGCTGAAGATCAACGACCTGTCGGACGCCGACGTGGTGCTGCTGTACATGGGCGACGACATCAACCTGCGCCTGCGGCCGATCCTGAAGAAGACGCTCAAGCCGGGCGCACGCGTCGTGTCGCACCGCTTCACGATGGGTGACTGGAAGCCGAACAAGACCGAGACCGTCACCGGCCGTAACAGCGGCGAGTACAACCTGCATCTGTGGGTGATCGGCAAGAAGAGCAAGGACGAGGATTGACCGCCGGCCCCGCCGGGCCCTGTCGAGAAGAGGAGCCCCCGGGCGGCCGCCCGGGGGCTCCTCTTTGCGCGCCGCCCCGCCCGGCGCCGATGTTGCGGCGGCAAGCGTTTGTGTATAATTCAGCCTGGTAGCGCGGTCCCCCCTGTTGTCCCACCGACCTCGAGTACGCCGCATGAACAAGCCGTCGCACCGCCCCGCCGTCGTCGCGCTCGCCCTCCTCGCCGCCGCCCTCACCGCCACCGCCGCCCACGCCCAGCCCGCCGCGAAACTCACCATCGAGAAGGGCAACCGCGTCGTCCTCGTCGGCAACACCTTCGCCGAGCGCGCCCGCGAATTCGGCTATATCGAGACTCTCTTTCAGGTCCGCTGGCCCGACCTCGGCCTGACCTTCCGCAACCTCGGCTACTCCGCCGACGAGGTCAACTTTCAGCCGCGGCCGCTCAACTTCGGCGACACCCACCAGCATCTCGCCGCCGTCAAGGCCGACGTCATTCTCCTCTGCTTCGGCATGAACGAATCGTTCAAGGGCGCGGCCGGCCTGAAGGACTTCACGCACGGGTTAGAGGAACTCATCCGCTCCTATTCGTCGAAGAAATACAACGGCAAGTCGGCCCCGCGCCTGGTGCTGATCTCGCCCATCGCCCACGAAAACCTGGGAGGCGAGCTGCCCGACCCGGCGGCGCACAACGAGAGCCTCAAGCTCTACACCGAAGCGATGCGCAAGGTCGCGGCGAAGAACAGCCTGCCCTTCGCGGACCTATTCACGCCCACCCTCGCCCTGATGAAGGACGGCAGCGGCGACCGGCTGACCTTCAACGGGATTCACCTCACGCCGTACGGCTACTGGGCGGTCGCGCAGTTCCTCATGGACGGGCTGGGGATGCCGGGGGAGCCCTGGTCGATGCTCGGCGCGGTGTCCTCCGACAACGGCAAGCCCGGGCCAGGGCACGGCATCCGCATCAAGAGCAAGGAAGGCGAGCGCGGCCTGTTCCTGCCGCCCCCGCCGCCGGTCGCGAAGGTCCACGCGGCCCTCTCCAAACGACTTCCCCTCTACGCGGTCAAGAACCTCCAGCCCGGCACCTACGCCCTCAAGCTCAACGGGCAGGAGTGTGCCACGGCAACGCACGTCGAGTTGGCGAAGGGGGTCCGCCTCCGCTGCGGTCTGGGGTCGGAGGCCGCGGAGAAGCTGCGCGCCGCCATCGTGGACCGCAATCAGGAGTTCTTCTACCGCTGGCGTGCGGTCAACGGCGAGTACATCTACGGCCGCCGCGCCCAGCCGTTCGGCGTCGTCAACTTCCCCGGCGAGATGAGGCAACTCGACGAGATGGTCGCCGAGCGCGACCGCCGCATTCTCGCGCTGAACCGAGCGCCGAAGCTGGAAGCCGTCGAGGTTGCGGCGGTCAAAGGTCCGAAAACGCCGCCAGCCACGCGGACCACGGTCACGCCGAACACCGACCTGGTCAAGCAGCTCTACCATCAGAAGCAGGGCATCATCGGCGGTAAGCTCTCTCCCACCGCCGCCGACCCCAGCGAGGCGCTCAAGCACTTCAAGCTGGCCCCCGGCTACGAAATCAACCTTTTCGCCTCGGAGAAGGACTTCCCGCTGCACAACCCGCTGGCGATGCAGTTCGACAGCAAGGGCCGCCTGTGGGTATCCACGATGCCGTCCTATCCGCAGTACCTGCCCGGCAGCCCGCCCAACGATCAGCTCCTGATCCTCGAAGACACGAAGGGCGTCGGTCGGGCCGACAAATGCACCGTCTTCGCGGATAAACTCTATCTGCCGACCGGCTTCGAGTTCGGCGACGGCGGCGTCTACGTGGCGCAGCAGCCAAACATGGTCTTCCTCAAGGACACGACTGGGGACGGCGTGGCCGACGCGCGCAAGACGGTCCTGTACGGCTTCGGCACCGGCGACAGCCACCACGCCATGCACACTTTCCTCTGGGGTCCCGACGGCGGCCTGCACTTCCACGAGGGCATCTTCCACCGCACCAACGTCGAGACGCCGCACGGCCCGGTGCGCCAGGCCGAGGCCGGCATCTACCGCTGGGAGCCGAACCGTCAGAAGCTGGAAGTCTTTGTCTCGTACAACTTCGCCAACCCGTGGGGCCACGTCTTCGACCGCTGGGGCCAGAACTTCATCGCCGACGCCTCCGGCGGCGCCAACTACTTCGGCCTGCCGCTGACCGGCCACGTCGAGTACCCGCGCCAGCACTCCGGCATGAAGGTCTTCACCAGCGTCGTCCGGCCGACCTGCACCTGCGAGATCGTCAGCAGCCGGCACTTCCCGCCCGAGGCGCAGGGCAATTTCCTGGTGCCGAACAACATCGGCTTCCAGGGCATCAAGCAACACAAGATCATCGAGGAGGGCTCGGGCTTCACGTCGAAGGAGGTCGAGCCGCTCTTGTTCTCGACCGACCCGAACTTCCGGCCGGTCGGCATCATGTTCGGCCCGGACGGGGCGCTGTACGTCGTGGACTGGTTCAACCCGCTGATCGGCCACATGCAGCACTCGATCCGCGACCCCGGCCGCGACCACTACCACGGCCGCATCTGGCGCATCACCTCCAAGGGCCGCCCGCTGGTCGAGAAGGTCGCCATCGCCGACCAGCCCGCAGCGAAACTGCTCGACCTGCTCAAGGCCTACGAGGACCGCACCCGCTACCGCGTCCGCCGTGAACTGCGCGAGCGCGACAAGAGCGAGGTCGTCGCCGCCCTCAAGACGTGGGTCGCTAATCTCGACAAGAACGACCCGCTATACGAACACAACCTGCTCGAAGCCCTCTGGGTGTGCCAAACACAGCGCATCGGAGCGCCGGACATCATGCTAAAGTTGCTGCGGGCGAAGGACTACCACGCCCGCGCCGCCGCCACCCGCGCCCTGCGGCACTGGCGCGACCAGATTCCCAACGCTCTCGACCTGCTGGAGGCGCAGGTGAACGACGCTCATCCGCGCGTCCGGCTGGAGGCGATCATCGCCCTGAGCTACTTCAAGAACGCCCGCGCCGCCGAGATCGCCCTGCGGTCACTGGAACACCCGAGCGATTATTACCTCGATTACAGCCTCAAGGAAACGATGACGACGCTGGAGCCGTACTGGAAGGCGGCCATCGCCGAGGGCAAGCCGTTCGCCATCGGCAGCCCCGCGGCGGCGAACTTCGTCCTGGCGAGCGTCACCACCGCCGAATTGGTCAAGATGCCGCGCAACGGTCCCGTCTACATGGCCCTGCTGTCGCGCGGCGGCGTGCTGCCGCAGTACCGCCACGAGGCCCTGGAGGGACTGGCGAAAATCCACAAGACGGACCTGCTGACGGAATTATTCGCCGCCATCGAGCGCGTGGACCGCAGCGAGGATGGGCACTCCGCACACGTCCTGCACGACCTGGCCCACCTGCTGACCGAGCGCAAGGCGGAAGAGTTGAAAGCAGTCCGCTCACGCCTGGAGAAGCTGGCGGAGACGGCGCGGATGCCGCTGACGCGCCAGCTTGCCTACGCCACCCTCGTCACGGCCGACGGCTCTCTCGACCGCACCTGGCAGGGCGCCCTGAAGTCGATCGACCGCCTGCGCGACGTCGTCGAGGCGGTATCGATCATCCCCGACGCGAAGCTGCGCCAGTCGGCCTACGCGAAGGTCGAGCCGCTGCTGCACGGTCTGCCGGCGGCGCTGGCCGCGAAGATCAAGAAGGGCGTCGGCATCACCGGCCGTTACGTCCGCGTCGAGCTGCCGGGCAAGAGAAGGACATTGACGCTCGCCGAGGTGGAAGTCTTCAGCGATGGCGTCAACGTCGCGCGCTCGGGCAAGGCGAAGCAGTCGAACATGGCCCACGGCGGCGTCGCGGAGCGTGCCATCGACGGCAACACCAGCGGCATCTACGCCGACAGCAGCCAGACGCACAGCAAGGAGAACGTCAAGGATCCGTGGTGGGAGGTCGATCTCGGCCGCGAGGTGCCCATCGACGCCATCGCTATCTGGAACCGCAACGAGGGCGGCGGCCAGCTCGGCCAGCGTTTGCAAGGTTACACCCTCAAGGTACTCGACGGCCGACGGCAGCCGGCATGGGTCAAGACGGACAATCCGGCGCCCGCCCGCGCGGCGCGCTTCAAGCTCGGCGGCGACCCGACCGTGAGTGTGCGGCGGGCGGCCATCAACGCCGTGACCTTCATCGACGGCCACGACGCCGAGACGTTCGCGACGCTGGCGGAGTTCATCCGCAAGGGCGATCTGCGCGACGCCGCGGTCAAGGCGATCCGCCGCATTCCGCGCGACCGCTGGCCCGCCGCGCAGGTCCGGCCGCTGGTCAGCACGATTCTCGCCCACGTCTCGAAGCTGCCCGTGAAGGACCGAACCGAGCCGGAGGCGCTCGACGCGCTGCAGCTCGGCAACGATCTGGCGACGCTGCTGCCGCTGAAGGAGGCGAAGGCGGTGCGGGCGAAGCTCGGCGACCTGGGCGTGAGCGTGGTCGTGGTGCGGGCGGTGCCGCACAAGATGACGTACGACCGGACGAAAATCTACGTCGAGGCGGGCCGGCCCGTGGTGCTGGTGTTCGAGAATTCGGACATCATGCCGCACAATCTGCTGGTCACGGTGCCAGGGGCGCTGGTCGAGGTCGGCATGGCGGGCGAGCTGATGGCGACCGACCCAAACGCCTTCGCCCGCAACTTCATCCCGAAGACGCCGAAGGTGCTGCACGCAACGCGGCTGCTCCAGCCGCGCGAGGTGCAGCGGTTGCAGTTCGTCGCGCCGAAGGTTACCGGCGAATATCCCTACGTCTGCACGTTCCCCGGCCACTGGCGCGTCATGCACGGCACCATGCACGTCGTCGCGAAGCTCGCCGACATTCCGCCCGAGGAGCTGAACCCCTCGACGGTGGCGGACGTGAAGTCGCGGCCGTTCGTGCGCGACTGGACGGTGGCCGAGTTGCTGCCGGAGCTGAAGGATCTGCACGGCGGCCGCTCGTTCGAGCGCGGCAAGTCGTTGTTCACGGCGGTGTCGTGCGTGCAGTGTCACAAGCTCGGCAAGGAGGGCGGCATCATCGGGCCGGACCTCGGCGAGGTGCAGAAGAAGCTGAGCGAGAAGAAGTACACGCACGCCGACTTGCTGCGCGACGTGATCGAGCCGTCGAAGGTGATCCACGAGAAGTTCAAGACGTGGATCATCGAGACGGGCAAGGGCGAACTGGTGACGGGTGTGATCGTCGCGGAGGACAAGAAGGCGATCAAGGTCGTCATGAACCCGCAGCTGCCGCCGCGCGAGATCGCGGTGGACGACATTGCGGAGAAACGCGCGTCGAAATTGTCGCTGATGCCACAGGGGCTACTAGTGACGCTGACGCGCGACGAGGTGCTGGACCTGCTGGCGTACATCATCGCGGGCGGCGACGCGGAGCATCCGGCGTTCGTGCGTGGCTCGGGCAAGCACGGTGCTGGCCGGCGCCATTGAGTCCTCTTTGCCGCAAGGGGGGTGAGTATTCTTTCAAGCCCACCCGTTGCACCGGGTGGGTTGCAGTGGCCCCCACCCGGTGCAACGGGTGGGCTTGAAAGAATACTCACCCTCTTGCGGGTTCTTCCCATGCGCAGCTTCCTCGTCGCGCTCGCGTTCCTCACCATTGTGCCCATCCGCTTCCGCACCCTGCCGGACGCCGGCACGGTGGCGCGCGCGCGCTTCTGGTATCCCCTCGTCGGCATCCTGCTCGGTGGCGCTCTCGGCGGTTTGGCTGCCCTGCTGGCACTGTGGAGCCGGCCGCCGCAGCTCAGCGCCTTCGTCATCTTGCTGGCGTGGGTGGTACTCACCGGCGCCCTGCACCTCGATGGCTTTTGCGACCTGTGCGATGGCCTGTTCGGCGGGAGGACGCCGGAGGACCGTCTGCGGATTATGAAGGATCCGCACCTCGGTACATTCGGGCTGGCGGGCGGCGTGCTGCTGCTGCTCGGCAAATTCGTGCTGCTGACGGAGGCGATGAAGTCGCCGCACGAGGCGCCGTGGGTGATTGGTGGCGCTGTCGCGGTGACGCGCTGTCTGGCGCTGTGCATGGCGGCCCTGGCGCCTTACCCGCGGCCGGAGGGGACGGGCAAGGCACTGATCGCAGCCGCGCGGCCGTGGGAGGGCGCCCTGTTCGCCGCGGCGGCAGGTGCCGCCGCCATCATCGCTGGCGTCCCGATTGAGCGGCGCGAAAGCGGCCTGTGGGGCGTGCCGGCGCTGGCCGCGGTCGTCGCGCTGACCTGGCTCTGTGAGCGGCGATTAGGCGGCGTGACGGGGGACTGTCTCGGGGCGGCGATCGAAGGGGCGGAATTGTTCGTCCTGCTCACCGCGGTTCTCTGGCCGCACGCTCTATCGACTTGACCTCGTCGGCAATCTTCGCGCGATGGCTTTATTCTCCCGGCGCTTCCATAACATTAAGGCACACAAGAAGAAAGGGCCGGGCACGTTTCCGGGCGTGGGACGGCGCCGCCCGTTTGTCTGCTTCCCCCTGAACTCCTCAAGCGTCAGCACTCGCTTTGTCGCTTTGATTGGTGAAGATTTTGCTTGAATCTGCTTTTTCCTGCTGCCTATATTAGCAACGCGGGGCGGACCAGCGAAGTTCCGCGGTTCGGTTGTTGTCCTTCCGGCTGTCTCCCTTCGCTTCCCTTCTGGCGTCCGCCACCAGCAAGAGCCTTCGGCCCCGGCTGACATGCACCCGAGGCCTCCCGACCGCCGGTCCAGCCCCCCAGTCCAACGGCTGGTATCGACGGCCATGACGCTGAGAGCATGCCTGCCATGCACGACTATGATCCTCAACCGCTCGACACCTCGGCCGTGCAGTTGCCGCCGGAGTTACTGGGATTGACCGAGAAGCTCGCCCGCAACGCGCACGACCACTGGGGCCGGCAGCGGTTGAACGAGGGCTGGAAGTTCGGCGAGGCCCGGGACGACATCCGCCGGCTGCATCCCTGCCTGCGGCGCTACCGGGATCTGCCGGAAGCGGAAAAACAGCTCGACCGCGCCATGGCCCTGGAAACCCTTAAGGCGATCCTCAGCCTGGGCTACCGCATCCACCCGCCGGCGCCGGTGCATCCCCCCGAGACGCCCCTGCCCACAGACGTGGCGGCCATCCTCCAGCGGCTGCGCGACTCAGCCCGTCTGGACTTGCACGTCCTCCTCGATCTCTGGCGGGCGCACCAGCCCAAGCAGTGGCGGCAGGCGCCAGAGCTGTACGAACTGCTCGGCCGGCGTCTGGACGGGTTGGGCGAATTGCTGCTCGCCTGCGACGTCGCGACGGAGGGGCTGGATCTGGCCCCGCAGGACGTGCGCCTGCGGCAACTGCAGGCCCTGGCCCTCGCGCACGCCGGCGCCAGCCAGCAGGCCAAGGCCCTTCTCACACGCCTGGAACAGGAGGGCCACGCCAACCCTGAAACCCTGGGGTTGCTGGCCCGGACGTACAAGGATCTCGGAGAGCAGACCTCCGACCCCAAGGCGCGGGCGTGGAACCTGGGCAAGGCCTACGAACACTATTTCAGGGCCTACCGGCAAGTGGGACAGACCAGGGACAAGCTGAGCTGGAACGGCATCAACGCGGCCACCATGGCCCTGCTGCTCGGCCGGCACGCGGAAGCTGTCCAGCTGGCGAGCGAGTCGCAGGCCACGGCCCGGATCGAGCTGCAAACCTGCACCGCGGAGGGACGGGATCGCTACTGGGCGCTGGCGACCCTCGGCGAGGCGGCCCTGATCCTGGAAGACTGGGCGGAGGCCGACCGCTGCTACGAAGAGGCCGCCCGGGTGGGCGAGGGGAGGTTCGGCCACTTGAAGTCCACGCGCCGCAACGCCCGGCTGTTGCTGGACCACTTCAAGGAGGATCGGCAGCGTATCGACCGCCACTTCCGCATCCCGTCCGTGGTGGTCTGCTCCGGCCACATGATCGACCGCCTGGGGCGTGAATCGCCTCGCTTCCCGCCGGCGCTCGAAGGGGCCGTGCGCCTCGCCATCCGCAAGAGGCTCGCAACGCTCAACGCCGGCTTCGGCTACGCCTCCGCGTACAACGGGGCCGACATCGTGTTCCTCGAAGAGATGCTCGAACGGACGCGGCAAGGGACCCAGACGTCGGGGAGCGAGGCCCGCACGTGCGTGGTGTTACCGTACGACGCGGAACTCTTCTGCCAGGACCAGATCGACGTCGCGGGGCCGGGGTGGCGGGATCGCTACCAGCGTGTGCTGGAGCAGGCCCATGTGGTCGCCGCCGGTAAGCATCGGATGGAAGGGACGGCCCCGGCGGAGTACGCCAACCTCCTGGTACTCGGCCTCGGGAGCATCCGCGCGCAGCAAGCGGGGGCCGACCTGATCCCGCTGGTGGTCTGGGACGGCTCCAGCGGCGGGACGGCAAGGGTGGTCGAGTTGTGGCGGCGTTTCGGCCACGAGCCGCAGCGGATCGACGTGCTCGAGCTTTTGCGGGAGGCGGGCACGCCGGTAGGTCTGGTCGCGCGGGAGCCGGTCGAAGAAGACCCGCCGCTGCCGCAGCCAGAGGGCTTCGAGACACGCCGGATGGCGATCCTCTTCGCGGACGCCGTCAAGTTCAGCGAGCTAACGGAGGTGCAGATCCCGCGGTTCGTGACGGACTTCCTCGGGATGGTCCGCGACCTCCTGGCGACGGCGGCGCAGAAGCCGGTGATCCGGAACACCTGGGGCGACGGCCTGTACTTCGTGTTCGAGAGCGTGCGCGACGCGGGCAACTTCGCCCTGGAGCTGAGCGCGCGCGTGGGCAGCTTCCAGTGGGAGGAGAAGGGCTTGCCGAAGCTCCTGAGCCTGCGCATCGCCCTGCACGCCGGGGCCGTCTACCGATGCACTGACCCGGTGACGGAGCAGGTGAACTACGTGGGCACCCAGGTGAGCCGGGCGGCGCGGATCGAGCCGATCACACCGGCGGGACAGGTGTACGCCAGCGAGGAGTTCGCGGCGATGGCCCTGGCGGAGCAGGTGAGGGATTTCACTTGCGAGTACGTGGGGCAGACGCCGCTGGCGAAAAACGCCGGGATGATGGCGACCTACCACGTCCGGCAGCTGCCGCAGCCGATGTGAGGCGGCCTGGACCTCGCCGCCGGGGCAGGGGTACGGCGGTCAGGTGTTCGTGGACTCTGGGGCCCTGGAGCGTGTTCGCGGCTGCACGTGCGGGTACGTCCGGCAGACGGCTTGGGCCAGGCAGTACGCGACCTTCCTGACCTCTCTCGGGCGGCGGAAGACGAAGTGACGAAGGCAGGAAACGAGACCTCATCGTGGCCAGCACCTGGAAAACCGTTCGTGTCTTCATCTCCTCCACGTTCCGCGACATGCACGCGGAGCGGGACCATCTCGTCAAAGTGGTCTTTCCCGCGCTGCGCGTGGAGTTGGAAAAACACCGCGTACATTTGATCGATATCGACCTGCGCTGGGGCGTAACCAAGGAGCAGGCGGAGAACGACCAAGTCCTGGGCCTGTGCCTTCAGCTGATCGACGAATGCCGGCCGTTCTTCGTCGGCATCCTGGGCGACCGGTACGGCTGGGTGCCGACGCGCTATCCGGTCGATGCGCTGAAGAAGTACGGCTGGATTCAGCAGCATACCGGCAAGAGCGTTACCGAACTGGAGATCATTCACGGCGTTTTGCAGAACCCGGAGATGCGCGGCCACGCCTTCTTCTACCTCCGTGATCCGAACTGTCTGCAAGCCGTGCCGGAAGTGCAGCGGCGCTCGGTGTATGCCGAGACCGACGCCACGCTCATCGAGAACCTGGCCGAGTTGAAGAAGCTCATCCGTTTCAGCGGCTATCCGGTGATGGAGAATTACCCGGCTCGCTGGAACCCGGAAGCCTATGATCGGCCGAGCAAGTCGCATGGCCGGCTGGTCGGCCTGGAAGAATTCGGCCGGCGGGTGCAGCAGCAACTTTGGGACGCCGTCAGCGCCGAACTGAAATTGGAGGAAGTGCCTGCGACGGCGGCGGCCGTCGATCCCCTCGCGGAGGAGGCCGACTTCCACGAGCGTTTCATGGAATCGCGCTTGCGCGTCTACGTCGGCCGAGGGGCGATCCAGGAGGAGTTACTGCGCTTCGCGGCCGGCTCGGACGCCGCCCCGTGCCTGGTGACGGGACCATCGGGTTCGGGCAAGTCCGCGGTGCTGGCCCGCTTCGTAACCTCTTACCGCCGGCAGCATCCCGACGTGTTCGTGCTGCTGCACTTCGTCGGCGCCAGCCCGCGCTCAACCGGTCTGCGGTACTTGCTCCGCCGCTCGTGCGAGAGCCTGAAAAACCAGTTCACCTTGCCGGATGAGGTGCCGGAAGAGACGGCCCGGCTGATGGTGACCTTCCGGGACCTGCTCGGCAAAGTCCCGGCCGAGCGGCGCGTGCTCATCGTGATCGACGCCTTGAACCAGCTCGACGAGACCGAACGCGCCCAGCACCTGGAATGGCTGCCCGCCAAGCTGCTGCCGCATGTGAAGGTCGTGGTGAGTTGCATCAGCGACAGCGGCAAGGCCGAGCCGGCTCTGGAGGCATTCCGCCATCGGCCGCACCAGCGGATCGAAGTGGAACCGCTCCATGATACCGAGCGGAGGGCGATCATCCGCGAGGTGCCGTCGCTTTCGGCCAAGACGCTCGATGAGAATCAGATCGCCCTGCTGCTGGCGAATCCCGCGACGGCCAATCCGCTCTTCCTGCTGGTGGCCCTGGAGGAGCTGCGCGGCTTCGGGTCCTATGAACAACTGAATGGGCGCATTGCCAGCTTCCCGCGCAACGGCGACACCGTCACGGCCATCTTCACCCAGGTAATTGCCCGGCTGGAAGAAGACTTCGATCGTGAAACCGCCCAGTCCGTGCTGACGCTGCTCGCTTCGGCGCGGCGTGGCCTGTCGCAACGGGAACTGCAAGAACTGCTGACAAACGCTGCCGGGAGAGACGATCTCTTCCCGATCCTGCGGCAACTGCGGCCCTACCTGCTGAGCCGTGGTGGGCTGCTCGATTTCTACCACCGCAACCTGTTCAAGGCCGTCCGGGAAAAGCACCTGACGACCGATGAACTGCAAAGCGCGGCCCACGCGCGGCTGGCAGCGTACTTCAACGGGCAGGACTACTTCCTGGAATCGCTCGATGAACAGCGCGCCCGCGCCAAACGCCTGCCGCCGACGCCGCGCCCGGCCAACATCCGCAAAGTGGATGAACTACCCTGGCAGCTCCTGCAAGTGGCGAAGCTGTCCGGCAAGGACGACCCGAACTCGCCGCACTGGGACGCGGTGGCCGATCTATTCACGGTCCTGCACTTTTTGGAAGCCAAGGCGGAGGCGCAAGCATGATCTTCGACCTCGTGCAAGATTGCGGCGCTGTTCTCGATGCGATGCCCAATGGACATCCGCGGCGGCGCATCCTAGCGCTGCTCGACGAAGCCATTCGCCGCGACGTGCATTTCATCGATCGGCATCCGACGACGCTATTTCAGTGCCTATGGAATACCTGTTGGTGGTACGACTGCCCGGAGGCGGCGGAGCACTACGATGCGTCCAACCGGAACAGCGATGGCCCGGTGCCGTGGGACCTATCGGTGGAGCAGCGACTTTCAACCTTACTGGAGCGCTGGGGCATCGAGCGCGAACGGACAATACCGGGCTTCATCTGGCTGCGCTCGCGACGTCCGCCGGCGTTGCACCTCGGATCGGCTCAGTTGCTGATCCTCCGAGGGCACACCGAAGAAGTGCAAAGCGTCTGCTTCTCCGCTGACGGCCGATGGATCGTCACGGCATCCCGGGACAAGACGGTCCGCGTCTGGGACGCGGAGAATGGCGCTGAAACGCTGCGGATTCAGTCGGACTCGGGCGAAGTGTTCAGCGTGAGCTTTTCCCCCGACGGCCGGCGGCTCGCCGGCGCCGTGGATAAGATGGTACAGCTATGGGACGCATCGAGCGGGACGGAGGTGCTTCAGCTTCAGGGACACACCGATTTCGTCTTCAGCGTGCGTTTCTCCCCCGATGGCCGGCGGCTTGCCAGCGCTTCCTATGACGACACGGTGCGGGTGTGGGACGCGCTCAGCGGGGCCGAGTTGCTCCAACTCCGCCACCCAGCTCATGTGCACCGAGTGTGCTATTCCCCCGATGGCCGGCGGCTCGCCAGCGCCTCCTACGACGACACGGTGCGGATGTGGGACGCGCTCAGCGGGGCCGAACTGCTTCAGCTTCGGGGGCCTTTGTGCTCAGTGGCCAAGGAAATGTGCTTCTCACCTGACGGGCGCCGGTTCGCCTGCGCCAATTCCGGGGAGACGGCTGTGCTTGTCTGGGACGCGCTCAATGGAGCCCAGCCGTTCCGGCTTTATGGCCATACGGCTCGCACGAACAGCGTCTGCTATTCCCCCGACGGACGTTGGCTCGCGACGGGATCTAATGATCAGATAGTGCGTCTATGGGATGCGCTAAGCGGGGTCGAGGTACACAAATTCCACGGACACACATCCGAGATTCACAGTCTCTGCTACTCTCCCGACGGGCAGCGGATTGCCAGCGGATCCAAAGATAAGACCGTGCGCATTTGGGATGGGTCCGACCGCACCAAAATACGACAGATGCGGGGACACTCGATGAGTGTATTCAACGTTGCCTATTCCCCGCGCGGCGACCGCCTCGCCAGCAGTTCGTACGACCAGACGGTGCGGGTCTGGGACGCGTCGAGCGGGGCCGAGCTGTTTCAGCTCGACGGGAACACCTCGCAGGTGATGAGCCTGTGCTTTTCCCCCGACGGACGGCGGATCGCCGGCGTGATCTGGAATCTGAAAAGGGTACAGGCATGGGACCTCTTGAGCAGGGGCGAGCTGCTCCACTTTGACGGCCACACCGATCATATTCAGAGCGCGTGCTATTCCCCGGACGGACGGCGCATCGCCAGCGCTTCCTGGGACAAAACGGTGCGTGTTTGGGACGCGACCGAAACGGCCGCGGCGCGGAGCCGGAGGCGCTGGAATCCGTTGCGTTGGCTACGCGCGTGGGCCTCCACGCCTCCGACCGAGTTGCTTCAGCTGCGCGGGCATACCGAAGCCGTACTGGGCGTGTGCTACTCCCCGGATGGGCGGCGAATTGCCAGCGCCTCGAACGACAAGACGGTGCGCGTCTGGGACGCGCAGGGCGGGTCCGAACTGCTCCAACTGCGGGGCCATTCCTTGCAAGTGCACAGCGTCTGTTTCTCTCCCGATGGGCAGCGGCTAGCCAGCGCTTCCTGGGACCACACGGTTCGACTGTGGAACGCGATCACCGGCGAATGCGTGGAGGTACTCGAAGGGATCGAAGCGTATGACGTCTCGACCTTCGCCGCCGGACCCGCGACGGCGCCTTGGCGCATTTTCCGACGCGGATCCGATACGGTGTTGGAACACGCCGCCACGGGCCACGTCGCTGCCGGGTTTCCGGCCGCTCCGGGTGCCACCCAGGCCCAGTTCGCTTCGCCTCCGTCCGGTCGAGCCTGGGCGTGGTCCGAGGATCGGTACATTTATTTGGTGACCCTTGAAGGCAACTCGGCCGCACTGGAGGCGGTCCCGATGCGCGGACAGTCCAGGGCTCAGTTATGATTTTCTCCCTCGTCCAAGACTTCGCCGCCGTTCTCGAGGCCATGCCACGCGAGCATCCGCGCCGGCGCATCCTTTCACTCCTCGACGAAGCCCTCCGCCGCGACGTGCATTTGATCGACCGGCATCCGATGACGTTGTTTCAGTGCCTGTGGAATTCGTGCTGGTGGTACGACTGTCCGGACGCGGCCCAGCACTATGATCTGTCGAATCGCCAGAGCAGCGAACCATTACCCTGGGACCGGCCAGGCTCCAAGCTGTCCGCGATTGTGCAGGAATGGCGCAGCGCCAAGGAACTGGCAACGCCTGGTTTCCTTTGGCTGCGCTCGCTTCGCCCTCCCCCTGTCCACCTCGGCACGGCCTTGCGAGCGGCGTTCCGTCATCAAGACCGCGTAAAAGGCGTGGCGTTTTCCCCCGACGGCTCACGCGTCGCCAGCGGGGCGCGGGATCACGCAGTCCACATCTGGGACGCCCAGAGTGGACATGAACTTGTTTGCCTGCGCGGCCATGAGCACGACGTTAATAGCGTGGCGTTTTCTCCCGACAGCCGGCGAATCGCCAGTGGTGCAAACGACAAAACCCTGCGCGTCTGGGACACCCAGAGCGGAGAGGAACTACTCTGCGTACGCGGCCATGAGGATAGCGTAAAAGGCGTGGCGTTCTCTCCCGACGGCCGATGCATCGCCACCGGTGCGAAGGATGGGACCGTCCGCCTCTGGGATGCGCAGAGCGGAGGGCAACTGCTCTGCTTACGCGGCCATGAGGAAATCGTTCGGAGCGTGGCGTTCTCGCCCGATGGCCAGCGAATCGCCAGCGGCGCGTGGGATGGCACTATCCGCATTTGGGACGCCCAGAGCGGACAGGAGCTCCTCTGCATAGACAGCCCGGAGGCCAACATTTGGAGCATAATGTTCTCGCCTGATGGCCAGCGAATCGCCAGTGGAGCGGGGCACATGACGGTACGTGTCTGGGATCCTCACAGCGGGAAAGAACTTCTCTGCTTACGCGGCCATCAGGGCGGGGTTTTCAGCGTGGCATTCTCCCCCGACGGCCGACGTGTCGCGAGCGGGGCGCACGACAACACGATCCGCCTTTGGGATGCCCACAGCGGACAGGAACTGCTCTGCTTACGTGGCCATGAGGCCGGCGTCGTGAGTCTGGCGTTCTCTCCCGACGGCCGGCGCCTTGCCAGCGGGGCATGGGACACGACCGTTCTCCTATGGGACACCCGGAGCGGACAGGAACTGCTCTGCTTACGCGGCCATACGAGCAACGTATGGTGCGTGGCGTTCTCTCCCGACGGCCGACGCATCGGCAGCGGCGCGTACGATAAGACGGTGCGCATCTGGGACGCCCAGAGCGGACAGGAACTGCTCTGCGTATGCGGCCATGAGGACTCCGTAAAAGGCGTGGCCTTCTCTCCCGACGGCCAGCGAATCGCCAGCGGGGCGTGGGATCGTACCATCCGCATCTGGGACGCCCGGAGCGGACAGAATCTGGTCTGCCTGCGCGGTCATGAGAACGGCGTTAATGGCGTGGCATTCTCCCCCGACGGCCGACGCATCGCCAGCGGGGCGCTTGACAAGTCCGTGCGCGTCTGGGACTCTCAGAGTGGACGGGAATTGCTCTGCTTGTGCGGCCATGAGGGCGGCGTCGTGAGCGTGGCGTTCTCCCCCGACGGCCGACGCATCGCCAGCGGGGCACGGGACAAAACCGTGCGCGTCTGGGACGGCCAGACGGGACAGGAATTGTTCTGCCTGCGCGGCCATGCGGATATCATTTATGGCGTGGCATTCTCCCCCGACGGCCGACACGTCGCCAGTGGGGCGCAGGACGATACTTTCCGCATCTGGGAGGCCGATACGGGATTGTGCAACCAGGTGATTCGGGGAGAGGGAGATGTCTCGGCAATTGCTGCTGGAGGGTCGGTATTCTGTTGGCTGGCCCTTTTCTACACACTGGAAACGGTGATCGAATCAGCGACAACCGACCGGCAAGTGGCATGGCTACCTGCCTGGCTGCAACAAGTCAAAACTCACTCCGCGATCAAAACCCATCCCGCCGGCTGGACCTGGGCCGGAGCCGGCGGCGACCATGTGTACCTCTTCACGCTCGAAGGCAACGCATCCCCGACGAGCTGACAGGAACACATCCATGCCCAACGTCTTCCTTTGCCCGCACCGATGACGAGCCGCTGTGTCGGGCCAACAAGTGGACACATGTGTTATTTCTCTCTTATTCCTATCCAGAAAGACATGCGGGTCCTTTCATGCCCTCTCTTTCCATCCAGTCTCTCCGACTGCCCGGGACCAAGGGCGCCGACCCGGGAGGAGAAGGGCTAGCCCAGGCTTTTGCGCCTGCGCATCGCGCTGCACGCCGGGGCCGTCTACCAATGCACCGACCCGGTGACGGAGCAGGTGAGCTACGTGGGCACCCTGGCGAGACGGGCGGCGCGGATCGAGCCCTTCACCCCGGCGGGACAGGTGTACACCAGCGAGGCGTTCGCGGCGATGGCCCTAGCGGAGCGGGTGAGCGATTTCACCTGCGCGTACCTAGGCCGAAAGGGGACACCTGAATTATTCACATCGGAAAAATGGGTAAGGCTCATTTGTCTCCTCCTGCCCCCAGCCTCTCCGCCTGGCGTGGGAGCGCGGGCGTGAAGTTGGGTGAAATAAAAGGGACGCAAGTCATTTCTTGAGTCATAGATTCAAGAAATGACTTGCGTCCCTCATGTTTCCTGTGCAACCTCCGTTTTCGCCTCCAGCGAACCAGGCTCCCTACGGAACACTTGCGTCTCCTTTTTCTTCCCCCTTGCTTGTCACCCGCCAGTCCTCCACGATCAGTCCAGACACGGACAGCACATCCTGGTTGATCGTCACCACCATGCAGTTGCCCAGGGTGAGGGCGATGGCGGCGATCTACATGTCGATTTGTTGGATGACCCGGCCGACCCGTTTCAGTTGCGCCACCAGGCGGCCGTACTCCTCGGCCGCAGCCGCGTCGTAAGGCCAGACCGTCCAATCGGCGATGACCACCAGCAGCCGTTGCCGATTCCGCTCCTGATTGCCACCGTTCGCCACGCCGACTCAGAGTTCACCGAGAACCGGCACGCATAGTCCCAGGCG
>JBBRPS010000068.1:0-20231 GCA_038227745.1 Gemmatales bacterium
ATGGAGGAGTTTTGCAGGGAAGAGTTCTGGGAAACTCCGAAGTAAGCGTCCCCCACGCGAGGCCTCGATGGCACTTCCCGCCCCAGCCACCACCGCTGCCGTGGAGTGGGATGTCCAGACCGTATCCCTCGGAGGGGTGGCCGTCCCGATTGCCCGACTTCAAATCGAGTTGATCTTACCCACGACGGGGCAGCCGACCCCTTTCATCGCTCAAACTGCCTGGCTGGACACGGGCGCCCCTTTGTCGCTGCTCCCCTACCGCATTCAGCAACGCGGGCTGCTCTGGCAGCCGCTCACGGGCATCCAGACGACCTGGAACGGTTTTCCGTGCGACGTCGGCCGTATCGACGTCTGGTTGACGGATCTGGTGACCTCGTCCCGCCAGGGGCCGTTTGCGATGCTCGCGAAGTTCCTATACGCCGAACCGCCCGGATCCCCTCCGCCCTTCTTGATGGGGCTGGAGTTCTTCCTGGCCCATCAAGCCTCTTTCGCACTCGACCCACCCCCCGGACAAGGGGCAATCCGCATCCCGTGAACCGAGGCGACACGCGCGGGCGGCTCGGGTGTCACCCTGCGCGCCGCACGGTTTCACTTCGGACGGATAAGGAGCCAGCTGAGGAGCGCAGCTCGATTGACAGTGGTCTGTCAATCGAGCTGCGTCCCCTTATCCCCTTCCTTTATCCCCTCAGGTTTACTCGGAATGGCCCGTAAGGCCAGTGGCCCACGCGCGCGACAGTACTTCGGCTTGCTCCAAAACGGTCTGAGTCGCTTTCTCTTGCTTGTCAGGCGGATAGCCGTAGCGCCGCAGAATGCGTTTGATGAGTACGCGGAGATGGGCACGCACGTTTTCGCGGACAGTCCAGTCAATCGTCAGGTTGCTCCGCACGGCCTGCACCAGTTCCCGGGCGATGATCCGCAGCGTCTGGTCGCCGAGCACCTGGACGGCGCTATCGTTCACCTCCAGTGCGTCGTAGAACGCGACTTCGTCGTCGGTCAAGCCGAGTTGCTCGCCGCGCTGTTCGGCAGCCCGCATCTCCTTGGCCAGCGCGATCAGTTCCTCGATGACCTGCGCCGTCTCGATGCCCCGGTTCTGGTAGCGCGCGATCGACCTCTCCAGCAGTTCGGCAAAGGACCGAGCTTGAACGACGTTCTTGCGGGCGCACGCCTTGATCTCCCCTTCCAGCAGCTTGCGCAGCATCTCCACCGCCAGGTTCCTGTGCGGCATTCCCCGCATCTCCGCCAGGAACTCGTCCGAGAGAATTGAGAGGTCCGGCTTCTTCAGGCCGGCGGCCGCGAAGATGTCGAGGACGTCTTCAGAAGCGACGGCACGCGACACAAGCTGCCGGATGGCATGCTCGATCTCGTCGGGGCTGCGTCCACTCCCGCCCGCGCCCTTGGTCAGCACCGCCTTCACCGCCTGGAAGAAGGCCACGTCGTCTCGAATCGCCAGGGCCTCGTCGTGCGGCACGGCCAGCGCGAACGCCTTCGACAACTCGGTCACCCCCTTGACCAGCCGAGGCTTACCATCTTGCTGACTCAGCACGTGCTCCTGCGCGGCCGGCAAGACGCACAACCGCTCCTGCGGGCCGCCGGTTTTCCAGGCCGACCAGGCGAAGCCGTGGAAGATATCGCAGCAGATTTCGTACTTCTCCCGCATCACGCCGACCGCCTCTTCTTGATCGACCGCCGTGCGACCGGTGCCGCCGCTCTCGGTGTAGTTGGCCAGTGCCTGCTTTAATTCGTGCGCCAGGCCCAGGTAATCGACGACGAGCCCACCCGGCTTGTCCTTGAACACCCGGTTGACGCGGGCGATGGCCTGCATCAGGCCGTGCCCCCGCATCGGCTTGTCGGCGTACATCGTGTGCAGGCACGGCGCATCGAACCCGGTGAGCCACATGTCGCGGACGATGACGATCTTGAACGGGTCCTTGGCGTCTTTGAATCGCTTGGCCAGTTCCTCGCGGCGCGGCTTGTTGCGAATGTGCGGCTGCCACTCGGCTGGGTCCGACGCCGAGCCGGTCATCACGATCTTGATGATCCCCTTGTCGTCGTCGGCGTGGTGCCAGTCGGGCCGCAGCGTCACGATGGCGTTGTAAAGGTCCACGCAGATGCGCCGGCTCATGCAGACGACCATCGCCTTGCCGTCCATCGCCTCCAATCGCCGCTCGAAGTGGTTTACCAGGTTTTGGGCGACCAACGCCACCCGCTGCTCCGCCCCGACCAGCGCTTCCAGCGCGGCCCATTTGGTCTTGAGCTTCTCCTTGTGGTCGATTTCTTCGCCTTCGGTCGCTTCCTCGAACTCCTCGTCGAGTTTCGGCCGTTTCGATTCGTCGAGCGACAACTTCGCCAGCCGGCTTTCGTAATAGATCGGGACCGTGGCCCCGTCCTTCACCGCCCGCTCGATGTCGTAGATGCTGATGTAGTCGCCGAACACGGCCCGCGTGTTGGCGTCGGCCAGTTCGATCGGCGTGCCGGTGAAGCCGATGAACGACGCCCCCGGCAACGCCTCGCGCATGTGCCGGGCGAAGCCGTCGATGAAGTCGTACTGGCTGCGGTGCGCTTCGTCGGCGATAACCACGATGTTCCGCCGGGCCGAAAGCAACGGGTGCTGGTCCTCCCCCTCGGTCGGAAAGAACTTGTGGATCGTGGTGAACACCACACCCCCCGAATCGGTGTTGAGCAGCTCCCGCAGGTTCGCCCGGCTCTGGGCCTGCACGGGCGGTTGCCGCAGCAGTTCATGGCAACGGGCGAACGTGCCGAAAAGCTGGTCGTCCAGGTCGTTGCGGTCGGTGAGGACGACCAGCGTCGGGTTCCGCAGCGCCGGGTGCAGCACGACCCGCCCGGCGTAGAAGGCCATCGTCAGGCTCTTGCCCGAACCTTGCGTGTGCCAGACCACGCCGACGCGGCGGTCCCCCTGCGCTCCGCACGCCTTCACGGTCGCGTCCAGCGCCAGGTTCACCGCGTGGAACTGGTGATAGCCGGCCATCTTCTTGAGGAGCAAACCGCCGCCGCCGTCCTCGAAGACGATGAAGTGCCGAATCAGGTTCAGCAGCCGCCGCTTGTCGAACACGCCCTCCAGCACCACCTGCAATTGTGGGAGCTTGTTGTCGGCCAGTTCTTCCCCCGCGATGGTCCGCCAGGGCATGAACCATTCGCGGTCGGCCGTCAGCGTGCCGATCCGGGCCTGCACGCCGTCGGAGATCACCAGCGCCTCGTTGAACGCGAACAGCGACGGGATCTGTTGCTTGTAGGTTTGCAACTGGTTGAACGCCGACCAGATCGTGGCGCTGCCGCTGGCGGCGTTCTTCAGTTCGATCACCGCCAGCGGCAGGCCGTTGACGAACAGCACGATGTCGGGCCGGCGTTCGTGCCGGTCCTCGACGACCGTGAACTGGTTGACCGCCAGGAACTCGTTGTTCTCCGGGTTGTCGTAGTCCAGCACGCGGACGAGATCGCCGCCAATCGAGCCGTCCTTTCTCTGGTACTCGACCGGCGCCCCTTCGACCAGGAACTTGTGGAGGACGTGATTGCCGGCCGCCAGCGACGGCGAATCGGGTCGGGTCAGCTTGCGGAACGCCTCTTCCAGCGCGTCGGCCGGCGCCTGGGGGTTGAGACGCTGGAGCGCCTGCCGCAACCGCCGCTCCAGGACAACCTGCCCGTAATCTTCCCGCTCGGCACCCGGTTCCCCCGGCGCGATCTCCGGGCCGGACAGCACGTCGTAGCCCAGAGCTTCCAGCCAGGCCAGAGCTGCTGCTTCGACCATCCGTTCGTCGAAGTTTTGGACCGATCTGGTCGTGGTCGGAGAGTTCTCTGCAGCCCTGGGATTCTCGTTAACCGACGACACAGGTGGTGGACCGCCCCAGATCAGCACATCGGGGTCAAGGTCCAGATCCCCCGGCCAAGTTACCGTACCCCGGACCACTTTCGCTTGAGCAAACAGGATCGGGTCGCGGCGAATCGAGTCGAAGACCGGGCCAACGATCAACGGGCGCACGTCCTTTTCGATCACCCGGCCATCGGTGAGGATCAGCCTGAGCCGATTGTCGGTCAGCGGCTCGACATGGCGAATGCGGACCAAGGACATAACAGATTCTCCCTTCAAGGTAGGGGGGGAATTGGCTGAAGCGGCAGCCCACTCCGTGCCCGTTGCCAGTCATCGTCCAGGTCCGTCGGGTGCAACGCCGCCCACTCCAGCACCTTCTTCAGAACGCTGCGCGGGAGGGAGCCGGTGTACACTTGCGGCGGGGACCACTCGATCAGTGCCTCAGCGCCTCCGTGAAACGCGTGGAAGTGCGGCGGTAGGTGGTCGGAGTAGTACATATAGATGTCTACGCCGTGGAACTGGCTGATCCGTGGCATCGCCGAACTACCCCTTTATTCTACCTCGTCGGTTGAAGTCGGACCATCCGCGTCGGTGATTCTCCAGGTGAACCAGCTGTTCCCATGCACGATACGCCCAAGGCTAACGCGCGTTGCTCACACCGCCCTCCCCACGATCCGCTCGGCGTCCGGCACCCGCAGTTCGCCCGAGATCAGCTTCGGCAGCAGGGCGTCCCGCAGGGCGGCGAGGGTTGCAGACTGCTGAAGGCTATTCTGCTTCTGCACGTAGACCGGCCCAACAGTCTTAGCGAAGATGTCTAGCAGTCGCGGCGGCGGAACGACAAGCCGAATCGACTGGAGATGCCCCTTTGTTACCGCCTCCCGGGTTGCCCCGGCGTTGAAGCCGATAAGATGATTCTTCATCTCTTGGCGAACAAGGTGCAGGTGAAGAAAACGAGAGGGTACATCAGACTTTGCGCGAATTCGAGCTACATGCTGATTCACTCGCGCTGGGAGTACGGCAGGATCGACCACGCAACTCCTCAGTATTGAAGCACCTGTGATGTTGAACAATATGTCCTCTGGCTCCAATGTCACACCATCGAGCGCAGCCGCTGCGTCCGGAGTAATTCGGACGAGTCCTTCCCAACGGAACTCGTAGTCGTAGACGTTCTGGCTACGAACCAACGCGATCCCCTCCTTAACGTAGACTTTGTCTCCGCCTCGCGGTGTTGCGCCGCTTCCGATCTTTAAGGTGAGGTCCTCAAGCCTCTTCAAGTGCCACCCCTTGGGAATCTCCCCCAGTTCGGAGTTCTCGAAAGTGGCAGGAAAGAGGGCGGCGAGGTGGGGGGCGAGGCCGTGCGGCGTTCGGCCGGCGGCTTTGGCGCGGACGGGGTCGAAGTCCACGAACCAGCTCTGGAAGATCGCACGCGCCAACCCCTCCAGCGTGCGGTTCATCCGCCGGTTCAACTCGATCTTGTCGTCCAACGCTCCCATGATGCAGGCGATGGCCTGCTGCACATCGAGCGGAGGCATCGGCAACAAGAGCGCGCCAAATGTATCCCGTGAAAGGCTTGGGTTCGACGTGCCGTCTTTCAAATGGTTTAGGCCGATGTACTTGACCAGATGATAGAAATACTTGAGGTCGATATCAGGACGTTTCAGGGTTACATAGTAGGCAGTGTCGATCACCCAGAAGTCCGAATCGCACCATTCGACCCCTAACGGCCCCTGACCTTTTCGTCCAAGGATGACCCCCGGCCCGTTGACTAACGGCGAGTCATGCCATCCGCATCGACCGTTTGTGCCATAAACTGGTATGCGACCTGCGTTCCTTTCGCCATCACGCAGAGCCTTCCCGTAGTTAAGTAAGACTTTCTCGCTAGCTTTCACTAGCGGCCACGGCCACTTGGTTTTCAGGGAGAAGCCGCGAGGGTACAAACCGCCTTTCTGATGTGTTAAATCACCCCCCATATCCGATGTCCTCCAGATTGGCCCAGATGAGCTGGTCGAGTTGGGCGGATTGCTTGTCACTTGCCATCAGCCGCCCCCTTGTCTTTGCGTTTGCGGCCCCGAGGCTTCTTCGGCGGCGGCGTTGTCTGTTCGAGCCGCTTGACCTCGTCAACGACTTCATCGAAGTGCTGATCGACCGGGGCCGGCAGTGCCGCCCGGGCCTGGCGGAACGTCTCGAACTCGGCCTCGGCCTTCGCCACCGCGGATTCGTGCGAGATTTTGCCGGCGTGGGTGAGAATGTCGCGGTCGCTCAGGCGGATGAAGGCGTCGAGCTTGGCGACCCAGTCCCGCATGTACATGGGCTTGCGGCTGTGGGCCTGGAGTTCGGCGAAGTCGAGGTAGGCCGAGACGATCAGGTTCAGAGCCTGGATTTCGTCTGGCGTCAGGTAATTCTTGGCGATGCTCACGTCGGCCTTGCGCGGCCGAGCGCCGGCCCAACTGGTCAGCCCCATGTTCGGCTTGCCGGCGTCGGCGCGTGCCTGCACCACCTCGGCGGCGGTCTGCCCGTGGGCCGCCCAGTGCATCTTGTTCTGCACGGTCTTGGAAAAAAAGCTGCGAAGCTTCCGCCCTGGAGTCGTAGTCGATGCTCGTGGCGTAGATGTCGAGGACTTTTCGCCAAAAAACGCGCTCGGAGGAGCGGATGTCGCGGATGCGGTCGAGCAGTTCGTCGAAGTAGCCGCCGCCGCCCGCCTTCTTGAGCCGGTCGTCGTCCAGGGTGAAACCCTTGACGATGTATTCGCGGAGCCGTTGCGTGGCCCAGATGCGGAACTGGGTGCCCTGGAACGACTTGACGCGGTAGCCGACCGAGATGATGACGTCGAGGTTGTAGTGCTTGACGGATCGCTGGACCTGTCGTTCCCCCTCGGATCGAACTTGTAAGTATTCCTTACACGTTGCCGCTTCGGCGAGTTCGCCTTCTTCGTAAAGCGATGCAATATGCATCGTTATGTTCTGAGGGGTGGTCTGGAACAAATCTGCCATGTCGCGTTGCGACAGCCAGACGGTTTCCCCTTCGACGCGGACCTGAATGCGCGTTTGGCCATCATCGGTCTGGTAAAAAAGAAATTCCCCGGAGTTGGCCGGGACGAGTTCTCTACTCATGATGTCGCTCCTTTCGTGAAACCCAAGTCCTCCAGGTTGGCCCAGATGAGCTTGTCGAGCTTGGCGGACTGCTGGGTCTGCTCACGGAGTTCGGCGGTCAGGCGGGCCATCTTCTCCTCGAACGGTTCGGCGTCTTCCTCGACTTCGGCCGCGCCGACGTACCGGCCGGGGGTGAGGATATGGCCGTGCTGGCGGATGTCGTCGAGCGTGGCGCTCTTGCAGAACCCGGCCACGTCGGCGTACTTCGTCTTGCACCCCTTGTCGCCGCGCCAGGCATGGTACGTCGAAGCAATTCTGTCGATATCGCTGCCTGGAATCAGATTTCCGTCCTTGTCGAACCCGGATAGTTCGCGGTGGACACGGTCGATCATCGTGCCCAGCTTGCGGGCATCGATGAACAGCACCTCCCCACGGCGGTTGCGGAAGCGACCGTTCTTCTTGTCGCGCGCCAGGAACCACAGGCAGACGGGAATCTGCGTGCTGTAAAAGAGCTGCCCCGGCAGTGCGACCATGCAATCGACCAGGTCGGCCTCGATGATCGCCTTGCGGATGTCCCCTTCGCCCGACTGGTTGGAGGACATGCTGCCGTTGGCCAGGACGAAGCCGGCCAGGCCGGTCGGGGCGAGGTGGTGGATGAAATGCTGCACCCAGGCGTAGTTGGCATTGCCGGTCGGCGGCGTGCCGTACTTCCAGCGTTTGTCGTCCTTCAAGAGGTCGCCGCGCCAGTCGCTGTCGTTGAACGGCGGGTTGGCGAGGACGTAATCGGCCTTGAGGTTGGGGTGCAGGTCGCGGTGGAAGCTGTCGGCGTGTTCTTTGCCGAGATTGCTGTCGATGCCGCGGATGGCGAGGTTCATCTTGGCCAGCCGCCAGGTGGTGTGGTTGGATTCCTGGCCAAAAATGCTGATATCCGCCTTGGCCTTGCCGCCATTGCCGTTGCCCGTCTTGTGGGCATGAACGAACTTGATCGACTGGACGAACATGCCGCCGGAGCCGCAGCAGGGGTCGAAGACACGTCCCGAGTACGGGGCGAGCATCTCGACAAGGACCTGCACGACGCAGCGGGGCGTGTAGAATTGGCCTCCCTTCTTGCCTTCGGCGCTGGCAAACTGCGAGAGGAAGTATTCGTAGACCCGGCCGAGGATGTCCTTCGAGCGGTTGGCCTTGTCCCCCAGGCCGATGTTGCTGATGAGGTTGATGAGCTGCGTGAGGCGCTGCTTATCCAGACGGACATGCGCGTAGTCTTTGGGGAGCACGCCCTTGAGGGAGGGGTTTTCGCGCTCGATGGCGAGCATGGCGTCGTCAACCGTCTTGCCGATGGTGGGCTGTGTGGCGTTGGCTTTCAGATTCGACCAGCGGGCTTCCTTGGGCACCCAGAAGATGTTGACGGCCCGGTACTCGTCCGGGTCTTCCGGGTCCGCCCCGCCCTTGCGCTCAGCTTCGAGCTTGGCGCGCTGCTCCTCGAAGGCGTCGGAGATGTACTTGAGGAAGATCAGACCGAGGACGACGTGCTTGTACTCGGCCGCGTCCATGTTGGAGCGCAGGGCGTCGGCGGCCTTCCAGAGGTCGGCCTCGAAGCCGAGGTTGGCCCCGTTCGCTCTCCCCGCTCCCTTGTCGTCTTTCGGCATGGATCGGTCACAGCCGCTGGGAAGGTGGTGGTCATGAAGACGGGCAGGGGGATCCACCCCGTTGGACAGGCCGGCGATCTCCCACCGTCTTCCCGGCCTTATAGATACGCGACCCAGCGGACGCGGACAGAGGGCGGAGGGAAATCGGGGTCACGTTTCGGCTGCGGCGAGCGACCGTGCGGCGTGGCGCCAAAGGGGATAGGCCGCCGGTTCCTCCTGCGGCACCCGCTTGATCCGCCGTCCCCCGTGCCTACCCGGCCTCGCGGAGCATGGTGGCCATCTCCCGGATGTGCTCCGGCGTCGTGCCGCAACAGCCCCCGACCATCACCGCCCCTGCCGTGCGCAATTCCGCCAGCCCGGCAGCCATCTTCCTCGGCTGATGAGGATACACGAAGCCTTCTTCGGTCCTCGTCGGGGTGCCGGCGTTCGGCCGGGCGAACAGCGGCAGGCTCGTCACACGCTGGTAGCGGCGGACGATCTCGGCGCAGTCCGCGACGCCGATTTCGCGCCCGCAGTTGACGCCGACCGCCACGGCGCCCAGCGCCTCCCCCTGTCGTGCGCCCTCCTCCGGGGACAGTCCCGTGAAAGTGCGCAGCTCGCCGTCCGGGGTGCGCAGGTAGGTCAGCGACAGCAGCACGGGCGGGTGCCGCGGGCCGACTTCCGCACGCACGGCGGGCAACACGGCCCGCAGCGTTTCCCCGTCCGAACACGTCTCGATCAGGATGCCGTCCGCGGCGCACAGCGGCCGCACCAGCTCGCGCGTGACGTGGAGTTGCGGTTGCTCGACGGGGCCGATATCCGCCAGCACGAAGCGCTCCGGTCCGGCGGCGCGGGCAAGCGCGACCCCGGCGCCGAGGATGGCGTCGAGTCGATCCGCGCAGCCGTGACGAGCCAGCGCCGCCGGGTTGGCCTGAAAGGTGTTGGTCAGAAGGCAGACCGCCCCCGCGTCAGCGTAGGCGCGGTGGATTGCCGCGATGCGCTCGGGGTGGGTCAGGTTCCACAGCTCATAACACGCGCCTGATTCGATCCCTGCGCGCTGCAGTTGCGTACCCATCGCGCCGTCCATGAGCAGGACACGGCCGGAGTGTAGGGCTTGCAGGAAGTCGGGCATGGCGACAACCCGGCTCACTCGCCACCCTTCGTCCCCGGCACGGTCATCGGCACCGGGGCCGGCGACGGCGGCAGCGAACCCACCACTGGCGCCGAAGGGCAGAAGGGGACGAAGGGCAGAAGGGGACGCAGCTCATTCCCAACTTTGGGAATGAGCTGCGTCCCCTTTTCCCTTCTTTTCCCTTCGGCCGGCCGGAACGATGATCAAGGCCGCGTCGTGTTATCAAGTTCACACAGCGGCGGGACTTCCCTCGGCTGGTTCAAGACCTGGGCGATGGTAACCCGGGCAAAAGCCCTCTCCATCGCCGCATAAGCCTCGTCGAGTTCCCGGTGCAGCGGGCAAAGGTTGGTATGGGTCTTCAGCCCGAGAGGGCAACGGCGCAGCCGGGTGATTGGTTCGACGGCGCTGACCACGTCTAGGATGGACAGTTCTTCCGGCGACCGCAGCAGTGCGTAGCCACCGCCCGGGCCAGATTGTGAGCGCACGAGGCCAGCCCGTACCAGGGCCTGCAGAACTTTGTGGGCATAGCGGCGCGGCACGCGGGTATCCTTGGCGATCTGCTCCGCAGAGTAGGACCGCTGAAGGTCACGGGCCAGCACTACCACCGCCCGCAGGGCGTATTCGGCAGTCTTCGGGATCATTGCCAGCACCTCCAAACAAATTACATTCTACCCCTTGACGTACAGAATTGCAAGGCTACAATAATTGTAGACATGGAGGTGCAGATTTAAGGCCGCAGATAAGGGATTAGGGCCGCTGGCCAGATGAAAGCGGTCAAGGCGGCTCCGGCACACAGGCAACATCAAGAAGGCGGTGCATCATGGCGACGAATTGGAGTCAGGAAAAAAACTGCGAGGGATCGACACAGGTGGGACGGGAAGCCGAGCGCTCTCCGCGCGTCCAAACGAAATCGCTTGTGCCCAGATCGCTCCCAACCGCTGGCTATGTCAAATGGAAGATGTGTTTCGTTGGCTGGGACGTGATGCTCGCCGTGCTGGCGGGAGTGATGATCTTTTTTACCCTTAATGTTGCAAGCTTTGGCGTCCTCGGCGCCGCCGTGACCGTCGCTACCATCGTGGCTGCGGTCGGTTTGGGGCACTACCTCTTATGGGGACGTCTATTCGCACAGGGAGTGGCGCGAGACAGGCAGCGATTTCAAGATCAAGGCCGCCGACCCGAAACCAGCCAAACAGAGCCGCCCGACGAGTTTTTTCTGGAACTCAATGATCGGGAACGAATGGAGTTGTTGCAACTCCTGGAGCATTCCTTGGTGGCGGCAACGGAAGGGCGAGGGGAAAGCGACGACGGTACGGCAATTCGTCGAAAGTTGCAGGATAATATCCGCATGTTCGGCGCTTGACGTCGGTTTGAAAATCTCATTAATTTGAAGGAGGTGGATCATGACAACACGACAGGAACCTGCTGCCCAGGATCTGCGAATCGGTGCCGATGAGGTCAAGGCTCGCCTGGCAGCAGGCGAAACGGCCACGCTGTTAGATGTCCGAAACGATAGGCCTTGGGAAACGAGTGCGGTCAAGATCGCCGGGGCCATCCGCATCCAACCGGCCGACTGGTATATCGACTCTTCTTGGCCGAAAGACCGCCTCACCGTTGTGTACTGAACCTGACCTCGGGAAAACAATAGCGCCCGTGCGGCGCAATGGCTCCGTGAGCAGGGTTTTCAAGAGGCGTATGCCCTGAAGGGCGGGTTCGACGCCTGGCAGGCGATCGGCGGTCGCGTCGAGCCGAAGTAAGGTTCTTCGCCAGAAACGAGGAGACTATGCCGGAAATCACATCAACTGACATGCAGCTTGCCGAGGGATGCTACATGATCGGCCGCAGGAACCCAGACTCGGTGCTGCAATGCAACACCTACCTGCGTACTTTCCGAGGCGAGGGGACCGATTTCCATTGGTGCGTGGACCCCGGCTCCATGATGGATTACGACGTCATCCGGGCCAACCTGCTCAATCGCATCGGCGATTTTGCGGCGCTAAAGCTCGTGAGCATGAACCATCAAGACCCGGACGTGACCGGCAATCTGCTGAATTTCACTCGTGAGAATCAGAAGTTGACCGGCCTGATCGCCGAAGACGCCTGGCGGTTGGTCCGGCACCTCAACGCCATCCCCAAGGAACTCTGGTTCGCCAACAAGATCGAGAACCGTTCTCTTCGCCTGCCGGGAGGGCAGCGGTTACAGATGGTCCCCACTCCCTTTTGCCATTTTCGCGGTGCAGTGGCCTTCTATGACCCGGAGAGCCAGATCCTCTTCAGCGGCGACCTGTTCGGCGGGCTGAACTCGCCTGGCCGGACCCATTTGTACGGGCAGGAAAATGATTGGCCGGGAATCGCGCAGTTCCACCAGATTTACATGCCCACCCGGGAGGTCGTGGCGCGTGCCTTGCGGACGATCCGTGCGCTCGATCCTGCCGTCAAGGTCATTGCGCCACAGCACGGCTTCGTCTTGACCGGCGATTTCATGCACGCGGTCATGGACCGGCTGGAGCAACTCCCGATGGGGATCGATCTGTTCCCCGACGAACTTGACGAGCGCTACCTCAAGGGGTACGCCGAAGTCTTTCATGAGGTGGTCGGCGAGATTTCCCATCTCCTGGGGCCGTCTGAGCTCCGGTCCCTGCTGACGCACCTGCCGCGCGAGCACGAGTTGGCCAGCTGTATCCGAATCACGGGCGACGAGGTTCACCTGGAGCGACACGGCATTCGGGCGTTGCCTCTGCTGGTGGACGTGGCGGCCCTGGGGCGCCAACCTGTATTCCGCTCAATGCTCAAGGATCGCGTGCTTCGCGGCTGCCTGGAGCGGGGCCTACCGCTGCCGCAGATGGGCATCGGCGTGGAGGAAACGGGGGCAGATCTGTCCGGATACTGGCTGGGGTGAGCGTTGGGACAAGTCGGATCGTAACACTGACATTTGCAGTCCGATTTGAAGGAGGATAGGACCATGATTCACTTGAAACGGGTTTATGAAGAGCCTTCCAAGGAAGACGGCGTCCGGGTACTGGTCGAACGACTCTGGCCCCGCGGCCTTACCAAGGAACGCGCGGCGGTGGATTTGTGGCTCAAGGACGTGGCCCCGAGTCCCGAGCTACGCAAGTGGTTCGGCCATGACCCGGCGCGCTGGGAGCAATTCCAGGAGCGCTACCGGCACGAGTTGCGTGAGAAGAAGGCCTCGGTCCAACTGTTGAAACAAAAGGGGAAGGAGGGCACGGTCACGCTGGTCTACGCGGCGCGAGACGAGGAACACAACGGTGCGCTCGTTCTGAAAAGGCTCCTCCAGGGCCATTAGGCCGAGTGAGGCCGGATAGGAAGGATTCACGGTCATGCGCATTCGACGCAAAACATTGCTCCTGCTCGCTTCGCCCTTCGTATTGCTGTTTGTTGCCGCTTACCTTCAGTGGGCAATCGCCGGCCTGCCATCGGTGTCGTTTACTGCCACGGTAAGCCCCGAGACGCCGATGGCTCCCTCTGGCTTTCCGGCCTGGCTGCGTGTCACCCACTACGTCAACTTTCTGTTCCTGGTCCTGCTCGTCCGCAGCGGCCTACAGATCCTGGCGGACCACCCCCGTCTGTACTGGAACGTCCACTGCACCCCCGGAACGGAGTGGCTCCGGCTCACGCCGGTCGAGTTGCCGAAAGACCGGGTCTGGACGGCCAAGGATGACTCCCGCTACCTCTCCCCCTGGATCGGCTTGCCCGGCTACCGGCACACCATCGGAATGGCGCGGCACTGGCACTTCCTCAGCGCACTGTTTTGGGTGGGCAATGGCCTGGTCTTCGTGGTCTTGCTGTTCGCCACCGATCAGTGGAAGCGCCTGGTGCCCAACACCTGGCAGATCGTACCCGACGCCTGGGCCGTCTTTGTCCACTACGCCACGTTCCACCTGCCGCCGGAGCCAAACGGCTTTTATCACTACAACGCCCTCCAGCAGCTGGCATACTTCGGGGTGGTGTTCATTCTGGCTCCGCTGTCCATCTTGACCGGGCCCTCCATGTCGCCGGCGCTGACGAACCGGTTCACATGGTATCCGAAACTGCCCGGCAACCGGCAAATCGGCCGGTCGTTGCACTTCTTCGTCATGTGCGCGTTCGTCCTCTTCACCATCGGGCACGTGACCATGGTCGTGCTCACGGGCCTTGTACGAAACATGAACCACATCGTGGTGGGGACGGACAATGCGAAGCCGATTGGTCTGTACGTGGGCCTGGCGGGAATCGGCGTGGTAGTCCTGCTGAATGTGTTCGCCAACTGGGCGGCATGGCGGCATCCTCGGCCCGTCCAGCACGCCGCCAAGGTGATCGTCAGCCCGGTCATGGGGTTCCTTCTCGATCGCCCCGCCCCGGTGGCCGAGTTCGGTCGCGAGGACATCTCCCCCTTCTTCTGGGTCAACGGCAGGATGCCGACCTCGGGTGAGTGGAAGGCGCTGGCCGCCGACAATTTCAAGGGCTACCGGCTCAAGGTGTACGGCTTGGTGGAGAACCCGGTCGAGCTGTCACTGGCCGACCTCCGGGCGCTGGGGAAGAAGACGCAGATCACGCTGCACCATTGCATCCAGGGCTGGTCTGGCATCGCCGAGTGGGGCGGCCTGCCGCTAGCGGAACTCATCAAGCTGGTCCAACCGACGCCCAAGGCAAAGGCGGTCGTCTTCCATTCATTTGGCGAGGGCGTCGATTTCAGCACGGGCACCCCGGACGGCCAGTATTACGACAGTCTCTCGATCAGAAACGCCTTGAACCCTCAAACATTACTGGCTTACGAGATGAACTACCCGCCGCTCAATCATCTGCACGGAGCCCCGTTGCGGCTGCGTGTCGAGAACCAGCTCGGCTTCAAGATGGTCAAGTGGATTCGGGCCATCGAGTTTGTCGAGAGCACCAGATCCGTCGGCCAAGGCGAAGGTGGCTATGCCGAGGACCACGAATACTTCGGCGAGCTGGCCAATATCTGAAGGAGGTAGCCGCGCCATGCTGCCCGAAAGAGGCTGGCACTACCCCGAGCCCAAGACGGAGTGCCGATAACCTTACTGAGGAGAAAGATCATGAAAGCGACCCAACGACTCCACTACATGCGCCAGAGCCTTTGGCTCGACAGCATCACCCGCGGTCTGCTGACGAGCGGCACACTCCGCCGCTACGTCCAGGAGTTCTCGATCACGGGGCTGTACGTCCAAGCGCTCGCCGCACCCTTCACGATAAACACGATGCCGGAGGCTACATTGAAAGCTCTCGCCGGTCACGGCGAGATCGGCCAGACCCTGCCCGCGCGTGCCCGCTACTGCGACGAAGTGTTGGCTAAGTTCGCCACGGCCGGCATCGACACCAATGCCTTGGCCGCCCAACTCCTGGATGAAGGGGCTAGGGCCTTCGTCACGTCCTGGAACGAGCTTCTGAAGTGCATCGCCTCCAAGAGCGAAGCGCTCAAGAAGGTTAGTTGACTCCGAAAGAATGGAGACCGATCTCATGACACCAATCACGACAATGGAGGCATGACCGCGATGGCAATTTGCAAAGTCAAACTCAAGGGCCGACAGGAAATCGCCACCGATACGATGGCATTTCTTTTCGAGAAGCCGGAGGGATTCTCGTACAAGGCGGGCCAGTTCGGCGATTTCACGCTCGTCAACCCGCCGGACACCGACGCGGAAGGAAACACGCGCGGGTTTTCCCTCGCCAGTGCCCCCTACGAGGGCGACCTCATGGTGGCGACGCGGATGCGGGACACCGCGTTCAAGCGAGTCCTCAAGACGATGGCGCTCGGGACGGAAGTCGCGCTGGACGCGCCCTATGGCTCGCTCACGCTTCACGGCGACGCGAGCATCCCCGCCGTCTTCCTCTCGGGCGGTATCGGCGTCACACCCGTGCGGAGCATTATCCTCCAGGCCACCCACGACAAGCTCCCCCACAAGATCGTCCTCTTCGACTCGAACCGAAGGCCCGAGGACTCGGCATTCCTGGACGATCTGGAGGAGGCACAGAAGAGGAACCCGAATTTCGCCCTCGTCGGCACGATGACGGAGAGGGAGAAATCGCGCAAGCCTTGGAGCGGGGAAACGGGTTTCATCACCAAAGCCATGCTCATGAAATCGGTCAACGATCTCAACCTCCCGATCTTCTACATCTCGGGCCCACGGGCGATGGTGGCCGCGATGCGCACAATCCTCGATGGCGCGGGCGTCAAGGACGACAAGATCCGCACCGAGGAGTTTTCGGGTTACTGAGCCTTGATATCAACAACCGGGGCGGCGGGGGATGTCAAACAAGGCACCACCAGCACTTGCCCTCTGACTCATGAAACCGGAGGAACCCGTATGACTTCTTTCTTCTATTGCGATCGTCTGGAAACCTGTCGGCAGGAAATCGTGGCCGGTGAGCCCGGCGCCAAGGACTGGCAGCGGGCCGAGATTCATTCATTCGCGGACATCACACACATCGTTCGGGCCATTACCGAAGCCATGACGGAAGCCGGCCTTTCGGAAGACGACGTTCTTGGGGGGCGCCTGGGCCTGCAAGAGGGCCTCGTCAACGCCCACGAGCACGGGCACCAGGGAGACTGGTCCAAGCCGATCCAGATCCGCTACTGCGTGTCCCCGGCAGGGTTCGTGGCGGAGATTGAAGATCAGGGGCAGGGCTTTGAGCCGAGCCAGGTGCCGGACCCCCTCGCCCCGGAGAACCTCAACCGTCTCAGCGGCCGGGGTCTGCTGATGATGCGGACTTATCTGTCGGGAGTTTGCCACAACGAGCAGGGCAATTGTATCTGCTTCTGCAAGCACCGCTCCGGGACGCCGCAGCCGCCGCTGGCCTGATGTGCATTCCGGGAGATGAGAACCACTGCCATGAGCCAGAGTACCTTCTTCCTTGAACCTGTGCCGCCCTTCCGGCTGGACCTGACGGTCTGGACGTTGCGCCGCCGTCCAGACAACGCCGTGGACCGCTGGGACGGCAAAACCTACCGCCGGGTGCTGCTGTTGCCAGTCGGGCCTGTGGAGGTGGCGGTCACCCAGGTGGCATCGCCCGAGACGCCGCGACTGCAAATCGCGGTGACGGGCCAACCGATCCGTGCCGCAGTGCAGGCCGACGTGACAACGAACCTGGAGCGGCTGCTGGGCCTGCGTATCGATCTGACGGAATTCTACCAGCTGGCGGCGCCTGATCGGCGGTTGGGGCCGCTGGCCCAGCGCTTTCGGGGCATGAAGCCGCCGCGCTTCGCCACGGTCTTCGAGGGCGTGATTAACGCGATTGCGTGTCAACAGGTGACGCTCACGCTGGGCATTCGCCTCCTCAATCGCCTGGCCGTTGCCTGCGGCACCGTATTCGGTGAGGGCGATGAGGCCGGTCACGCCTTCCCGCGACCGATGGACATCGCCGGCCTGTGCCCTGCGGGCCTGAGGCAGTTCGGGTTCAGTCGCCAGAAGGGTCTGGCGATGATCGAGTTGGCCAAGTCGGCGGCCGAAGGGCGACTGGATCTGGAAGGATTGGCGGCACTGCCCGATGCCGAAGTGATTGACCGCCTCTGTGAACTGCGTGGGGTGGGACGATGGACCGCAGAATACATCCTGCTGCGAGGCCTGGGTCGGCTGCATGTGTTTCCCGGCGACGACGTGGGCGCTCGTAACAACCTGCAACGCTGGCTGCGATTGAGGAAAACTCTTGACTACGAAGGAGTCCGCCGGATTCTGGCCGGCTGGGGCGGCTACGCCGGGCTCGTTTACTTTCATCTGCTCCTGGATCGCCTGGCGGAGTCCGAAAACCTGAGCGTAACAAGGCCATGCGGAAGCCTGAGCGTACCGATCACCGGGAATATCTCATGATGAGGATACCTACCATGTGTATTGCATTAGACAAGCAGGAACGACGGAACCCATCTGAGCGGGAGGAGAACATCGTGCGGAACGCAGGCCCGGCCGCACGGTCGCTGTCAATAGCGTGTCCGGTCAAGGATTGTGTTGACGTGGCCAGCGAGGACTCATTTCCTGCGAGCGACGCGCCGAGTTGGACGGGTGTGACAGGTTCTGGCCCTCCTCACCAGCCGAAAGGTGGTTGACGATTTCGACCGAAGTGAGGTAAGCAAAGCGCTGTTGGCAACCGTCCGTTCCCGCGATTCTGACCACGAGAGCCAGCGAACGAAAACCGAACATAGAACGCTCGTTACTCAAAATTTTTCAAGGAGTCTGCAATGGCAATCCCGCATGCGAAATCTGGTGAGGTGATCGACCTGCGGCCTCTCGGAGAGGCCCTGGTACACTCGATCACAACTACTCTGGTGAAGACCGATAGGCTGGAGGTCATCCGTCTGGTTATCCCCGCCGGCAAGGACATCCCGCTCCACCAGGTGGCCGGGGAGATCACGGTTCAGTGCCTGGAAGGCCAGGTCGCCTTCACGGCGGGCGGCACTGCCCGCGAATTGGCGGTGGGCCAGATGCTCTACCTCACGGGCAACGAGCCGCATTCACTCCGGGGCATCGAGAACGCCTCAGTCCTCGTGACCATCCTGCTCCATCACAAGAGCGAGGAATGATGTCAGGCAAGACCAGCTGGCGAGGAAACAGCAAAGGTGTCAGGAACAGCAAAGGTGTCAGGAACCGATATTGTAGCCGTGACCCTGAAAAGGGGCGGGCCGGGGGCGGGATTATCCTGCCGTCGACCCGCCCCTTTTATCGCCCTACCCCCTGGAAGTCACGGTCGTGGCGCTCTTTACGCTTCCGGCAGCACCTCAAGCTGGTCTTCCCGGACCTCAATGTACAGGCGTCGCGGCTTCTTCTGAACGAGAACGCGGTAGATGCGCGCCCCCTTCGGGCCGAACGGTCCGCGATACTCCGCGACTTTCGCACGGCGGTAGCCGGAGTTGACAATCCTGACGACGGTGCCGGCCTTCAAAGGCTCGAGCAGGTTCGGCGTCGTCATTGTAATGTCCTCCTGTCTGGGGTTCACCAGGGAGCAACGCCCATAATGCGGAGCAGTTCAGCCCGCATGATACCGTCGAGCGCGGTTGCCAGTCCCTCGCAGGACGCCCTCCAGCCCTGCACGATGGGGAGCGTCAGGGCGGCCGGCACTCCTCCTCCCAGAGGCTGGGTCCCCTGGTGAGCCGCCTTGTTCCGCCAATCGTTCAAGTGTCCGAGGTCGGTCACTCGCTGCGGACCCATCGCGTGGGCGGTCTGCAAGTTGAGCAGAAACCCGAAGCGATCTCTTGACATGATCGTAGCTCGGGTTCCCTTTCTCAAGCGCCAGGTGCGCGGAAAATTGCGCCTGGGCCGTCGCCTGGAGCCCGGCGGGGATGGCCGCGATCCAGAGCTGCGAGCATTCCGTGTAAAGGTCACGGCAGAATCCCTGAAAGTGGCCGCTGAGGTGCAGCACAAAGCCTCTCAAGGTCTCATCGAGGAACGCCGGGTTCGGCGGGACCCGTGCGAGGACAACGGCGCAGTGTGCGTCCACCTCGGTCAAGCGGGGCATGCGGTCATTCTGGGGGCGGGTGAAGGCGGCGGACGACACGAGGCGACCTCGAAAGCGGGCAACTTGGTGCGAACGTCCTTGCGGCAAGAGGGCTGCGGCGCGTCCACTCGGTCACCACGCCGCTCCCGATATACTCAATCAACGCGGGTCAAGTTGACACAAGCCCGAAGCGCAAGCGAGGGAAAGAGCCTCGCTTGCGCTTCGGGCTTGTGTCAACTTGATCCGCGCCGAGTATAGCTCCCCAGGACACGCCGACATCGGCGTGATCGTACAGCGTCAGGTGGTCGGTGTCGAAGAACTACCGGAGCATCCCTGGTCTTCCCGTTCGTATTCCCGCAGAGTGCGCTCGAGGTCTTCGCGGCGGCCCTGGGCCAGATCCTCCAGGAATTCCTGTTCCAGCGGGTCGTTCCTGGCCCAGTCAGGTGATCTCTGAGGCGGACCCCAGGCCGGCATCCCCAGCGGCACCAGTTGTCCGGAGGACAGCCACTGCGTCAGGACACGACGCACCTCCTCAAGCGCCTCCGCACGGGTGGCAGCCGTCGCCTGGATCTCCGGGAACCCCACGATCTGTGCCCGGTACTGTCCCGGCGTTTCTTCGCGCAGGTACACCAGAGGGGGAACAACTACGCCGGGAAGTTCGGGGGACAGGGACATGAGATGACCTCCTCACCCGGATTATACCGGAGCAGCGGCGCTTCCGATACCTCTCCATCGGGTGTCATGAGGTGTGACCCGCCTGCCACCTCCAAGGGTTCCCGCCTTCAAGGACTGCGGCGAAGGCCCCTACATGCTCCGACGCCGTGCCGCAGCAGCCACCGACCAGTACCGCCCCCGCGGCCAGCAGATCCGGCAGCTCGGCTGCCATCTTTTCGGGGCCGTGCGGATAGACGAGGGCGTCCTCCTCCAGCGTCGGCGTCCCGGCGTTCGGCCGTGCGAACAGCGGCAGGCCCGTCGCCCCTCGATAGCGGCGGACGATCTCAGCGCAGTCCGCGACGCGTAGCTCGCGCCCGCAATTGACGCCTACCGCGGCGACGCCCAGCTCCTCGGCCTGCCGCGCCCCCGCTTCCGGAGAGAGTCCTGAGAAGGTGCGCAGCTCGCCG
>JBBRPS010000069.1:0-20195 GCA_038227745.1 Gemmatales bacterium
AGGGGTGGTCGGCGGGCCTCTGCGGAGGTGTTACTGCCGCCCAGCGAACCCGCACGCTGACGAACCGGGTGCCTTAATCGGGCACGCCCGGATCTGTGGGAGGCGGCGGGGGTAACCCCGCCGCCGACCCGGCCGCAGCTCGATTGACAGTGGTCTGTCAATCGAGCTGCGTCCCCTTGTACCTTCGAGTCGAAACCGCCTCTCCGCCGCTTCCGATTCCAGGTGGGATGCCCCGGGTGCGTGAATCCGTGACGCCACTTCCCCTGGTCCGACGGCCTGGGGCGGGTTCAAACTCTCCGCCCCAGGGAACTGGCCTCCCGGCTCACTCGGCCGAAGACCGCCCCCCGAAACTGCTCTGGCATGTCCCCGGCACATGGCGTATACAGGGACCGCCTGAAGCAGGGGTGCGACCTCCGGACGAGGGGCGGTCACGCTTTCGCAGCACGCGCGGTTTCTCCCGCCAACCCCGCTCCCCTCTATTCTCGCCTTCTCTGGAACGAGTGCGGCCATGGCAAACGCGCAGTCTGCTCGCATCCACCCCACGGCGGTCGTCGCGCCGGAGGCCGAGCTGGCCGAGGGCGTCGAGGTCGGCCCCCACGTGGTGATCGAGGGCCGGGTCCGTATCGGCCCCGAGTGCGTCCTGCGGCCCGGCGTCCACCTGTGCGGCCCCCTCACCCTGGGCCGCGGCAACCAGGTCTTCTCCGGCGCCGTCCTCGGCGAACGCCCGCAGCACCTCAAGTACAACGACGAGCCAACCGGCGTCGAGATCGGCGACCACAACATCTTCCGCGAGCACGTCACCGTCCACCGTGGCACCACCCAGTCCTGGGTCACGCGCATCGGCAGCCATAACTTCTTCATGGCCAACAGCCACGTCGCCCACGACTGCCGCATCGGCGACCGCTGCATCCTCGCCAACGGCGCCCTCGTCGGCGGCCACTGCACCCTCGAAGACGGCGTCTACCTGTCCGGCAACAGCGCCGTCCACCAGTTCGTCCGCATCGGCCGCCTCGCTCTCCTGAGCGGTTGCTCGGCGACCAGCAAGGACATCCCGCCGTTCGTCGTCCAACAGGACGTCAACGTCGTGGTCGGCATCAACTTGATCGGCATGCGCCGCGCCGGGCTGGACAACCCGCAGATCGGCGCCGTCCGCCAGGCGTTCCGCATCCTGTTCCGCGACGGCCTGCCCCTGTCCGCCGCGGTGGCGCGGCTCGAACAGGACCTGGGCGCCTTCCCCGCGGTGGCGGAGATCATCGCGTTCCTGCGGCACTGCCCCAAGGGCATCAACTCGATGCGCTCGCGCCTGGAAGGCGAGGCGGCCTGACCGGACGCGGCGAACGAACACCTTCCGGGGCCACGGGCAAGCGCCCGTGGCCCCGTTCGCTTGCGCCGGGCGCCCGCCGCGCGGCAGAGCGAAGCGAGATCCGTCGGCGGGTGCGTCCTGTTGGTGCGGTCGCTACCCGCACCGCCGGGAAAGTTGCCTGTTCACCGGCGGCGCGCGGCCCTATAATACCGATTTGATTTGCGTAGGTTGTGCGACTTTCCGCTCCGAGAGGATGTTGCCGTGGCCGTCTTCGCTTTCTGGGGCTGGTTGGCCGGTCCGCTGAACGTCGTCCTGCTGCTCCTGGGGCTCTTCCTGATCCTGCTGGTGCTCATCCAGCGCGGCAAGGGGGGTGGCCTCGTCGGCGCGCTCAGCGGCGTCGGCGGTTCTAGCCCGTTCGGCTCGCGGGCCGGCGACACCTTCACGCGCATCACCATCTACGTGGCGGCCTGCTGGCTGCTCCTGACGATGATCCAGGTCCGGGCCGTCCAGAGCGCCGCGGGCAGCCCCGACCGCTCGCAGACCTTCGGCAGCAACCGCTAAAGCGGGTTGTGGTTCCGTGTGCCACGGCTGACACAGCCGTGGCACACGGAACCACAACCCGCTCAAAAGCGCCTGCACCATAAGGCCGCGACCTCCGTTGATCGCATCGCCCTTCCCCACCGCGGATCCTCTCTCCTTTGCGCGAGGTAGGCGTGCTGCTGAGTATGACCGGCTACGGGGAGGCGCGCTACCAGAGCGACGACCTCACCCTGTCGATTGAACTGCGGGCCCTGAACAACCGCTATCTGAAGGTCTCCGTCCGCGCCTCCGACCCCTATCACCTCCTCGAACCGGAGTTCGAGAAGGTCATCCGCCGGGTCGTCCGCCGCGGCACCCTGCAGGTCCACTGCCGCTGCGAGCGCGCGGCCGGCCCCCAGGACTTCCGCATCAACGTCACGGCCCTGCGCAGCTACCTCGCCCAGATCGAGGCGGTCCGCAGCGAGCTGGGCCTGACGGAGCGCGGCGACGGCCTGCTCGGCCAGGTCCTCGCCCTGCCCGGCGTCGTGCCCGAACCCGGCAGCCTCTCGGCGCATCTGGAAGACGACTGGCCGCGCATCGAAAAAGTCCTGACGGCGGCGCTGGACAAGCTCCAGGCCATGCGCCAGGAGGAGGGCCGGGCGATGGCCCAGGAACTGCTCGCCCACCGCGACACCATCGCCGCCCACCTGGACCGCATCCGGACGCGCATCCCGCTCGTGGCGACGAACTACCGCGACCGTCTCTACGAGCGCGTCCGCAACCTCCTCGGCGAACTCAACGTGCAGCTCGACCGTAATGATCTCATCAAAGAGGTCTCGATCTTCGCGGAGCGCAGCGACATCGCCGAAGAGGTGGTGCGCCTGGCGAGCCACCTCGGCCAGTTCCACGAGATGATGAAGGACAAGGAGAGCCCGGGGCGCAAACTGGAGTTCCTGACGCAGGAGATGTTCCGCGAGGCCAACACCATCGGCTCGAAGGCCGGCGACGTGGAGATTTCCAAAGAGGTGGTGGAGATCAAGGCGACCCTGGAGAAGATCCGGGAGTTGGTGCAGAATGTGGAGTGAGCCGATTGCAGATTTCAGATTGCAGATTGAAAGGCAGCTTCATCGGTCTTTCTGAAATCTTAAATCTGCAATCCGCAATCTGAAATGACCAAAGGCCCCCTGATCATCCTGTCCGGCCCGAGCGGCGTCGGCAAATCGACGGTGATCCGTCGGCTGCTCGCGCGAGAGGGCTTGCCGTTGCGCCTGTCGGTGTCGGCCACGACCCGGGGGCGGCGGCCGGCCGAGCGGGACGGGGTCGATTACCACTTCTGGTCCCGCGAGCGCTTCGAGGAAGGGATCCGGTCCGGGGCGTTCCTGGAGTTCGCGGAGGTGTTCGGAAACTACTACGGCACGCCGCAGGCCGAGGTCGAGCCCTACCGGCAGCAGGGCGTCGGCGTGCTCCTCGAAATCGACGTGCAGGGGGCCGCCCAGGTCCGGGACCGCTGCCCCGACGCGGTTTCGGTTTTCCTGCGGGCCTCGTCGCTCGACGGCGCGGTCGAGTTGCGGACGCTGGAGGGACGGCTGCGGGCGCGCGGCACGGAGACGGCGGAAGCCGTCCTGCGCCGCCTGGCGGGCGCCCGCCAGGAACTGGCCCGCGCCGGCGAGTACGATTACCAGGTGATCAACGACGACCTCACGCGGGCGGTTGCGGACGTCGCCGCGATCGTCAACGCGCACGGAAAAGGAGGAGCCGAGCCATGCTCGACGACCTGAAAGAAGAAGGCATCGTGAACAAGGTGGGCGGCCGTTTCAAGCTGTCCACGCTGATCCAGAAACGCATGGTCGCCCTGAACACCGGCGCCAAGCCGCTGGTGGACGTCAAGGGCGCCGACAAGATGGCCATCGTGGTGCAGGAGATCCTGCAAGACAAGATCTATCTCGACGCCTCGGGCCAGGTGCGGGCGCGCGGCACCAGCGCCGGCGACGCCGCGCGCCGTGCCATGCTTACCGACATCTCCGACTCGGGCGGCGCGGACGACTGACCCCGTCCCGTTGTGGTGCGGGTGCCGTAGGAGGGGGCTCCGTCCCCCGACTTCGTAGGAGGGGGCTCCGTCCCCCGACCTCGTAGGAGGGGGCTCCGTCCCCCGACCTCGTAGCAGCTGGGGACTTCGGTCGGGGGACGGAGCCCCCTCCTACGGCACCCGCACCGCAACGACCTGGGCGCTATTGAGGTTGCACCATGGCTCCACCGACTCCCCCCCCTCCGGTTACCGCGGACCGCCCCGGCGCGCCGCTGGTCTACCGTCCTCTCTCCGGCCTGGCCATCATCGGCATGGCGTGCGGAGTGCTGTTTGCCTCGATCGCCCTGTTCAGCGTCGCCGTCCTGTTCTTCAAGCGCGACCCGATCTTCCTGCCCGACTGGCTCCTGGTCCTGCCCGTCGCCGGCGCCATCCTCTGCGTGCTCGCCCTGCGCCAGATCCGCAACTCCGAAGACACCCGCGCCGGCGCCACCCTCGCCCGCTGGGGCCTGTGGTTGAGCGTGCTCGCCGGCCTCGGCTCGGCCACCTTCTCCGCCTTCACCGGCCTGGCGATCAAGCAGCAGGCCAACCACTTCCTCCTCGTCAAGGGGGACGGCACCGGCTTCTTCCCGCGCCTGCTCGACGGCGACGTCAACGGCGCCTTCCTGCTCACGCAGACCTTCGTCCGCCGACGCCGTGCCAACCCGCAAGACGAACGCGGGATGGAATTCGAGTTCGATACCCCGCTCGACGATCGGTCGCCCAAGGGCGAACTGAGCCAGTTCCGCGAGGCGGACCTCGTCCGGGCGCTGCAGCAGTCTTCCGGCCCGCCCGCGCAGGTCGAGCCGCTCGGCGTGCGGCAATGGACCTACGACGACAAGCTCAAGGCGTACACCGTCGAGCGGCTCTACCGCGTCAGCACCGCCGACATGGTCTTCGACTTCCTGGTCAAGGTGCAGAGCATCGACGGCGACGTCCCGGGGGAAGGCCGCAAGTGGCGGGTGGTGTGGCGCGGCGGCGAAGTGCCGAACCGGAAACTGACCGACCTGGGCGAGAAGAAGGGCAAGCTCCGGCTGTCCGCCGCGCGGTTCGCCGGAGGGTGGCTGGTCAACATGTACGGCCGCCAGTTCTTCTTCGGCTACCTGGCGACGGTACCCCCCGCCGAGCGCGCCCGCCGGCTGAGTCTCTTCGCCGCCGAGCCCGTGCTGCGGGTCGCGATGGCCGCCGGGGGCGCGCCCGCTGGGGGCGGTTACCTCGACCTCACCCCGGCCGTCGCCGCCCTGGCCTTCCCGCAGTCCCCGGGGGCGAAGGATCTGGCCGGCGGCAAGGGCGTCCTCCTCGTGGACCAGCTCCGCGGCGTGGACCGGAGCCTCACCAACCGGGCCCGCGTCGCGGCCGCCGAGATGTTCGCCCGCAGCCGCCTGATCCTGATGACCCCGGACGACGCCCGCGAACAGCTGCAGGTCAAGCCCGAGGACATCCTGTTCAGCCACTGGGAAGAGAAGGACGGCAAGGTCGAGATCACGTTCCAGCAGCAGTTCCGCGTGTTCCTGCCGCAACAGAAGGTCGCGCCCCCGGGCGCCCTCCTGACGGCCCGCCTCTTGGTCGTCGGCGATGCGAACGCCGGGGCAGACCGCGCCGCCGCCGCCGACCGCAACTGGCAGGTGGTCCGCCTCGAGTTCGACCGGGCGTACGCGGTCCGCATGGTGCCAGCCGCCGTCCCTCGTCCGGACGACGCCCCCTGAGCCACTGGGCCACGCCCTTCTTCGTGGGTCAGGATTCCAATCCTGACATGACTTGTCAGGATTGGAATCCTGACCCACGGACCCGAACCCCTCCCAGTCTTTCTGCCGGATTCTCGAAAAAAGTGTATTCGCCGGCCCCCTCCGGGGCACTATGATCGGGGGAACAACGCCGTCTCCCGGAGAGCCCGGACCATGGCGAACGGACAGCTCGACAAGGTCATTCATTACCTGCGCACCGTGACCGGCGGCCGTGACGAGGACTCCCCCGGGGATGGCCTCCTCCTCGACCGCTTCCTCCGGCTGCGCGAGGAGGAGGCGTTCACCGTCCTCGTCCGGCGGCACGGCCCGATGGTGCTGGGCGTTTGTCTGCGCGTGCTCGGCAATGCCCACGACGCCGACGACGCCTTCCAGGCCACGTTTCTGGTGCTGGCGCGCAAGGCGGCGTCGATCCACAACCGCGACTCGGTCGGGAGTTGGCTGTACGGCGTGGCGTACCGCACGGCCCTGCGGGCGCGGGCCGCGGCGCTGCGGCGGCGCGCCCGCGAAAGGCAGATGGAGGACATGGCGCGCACCGACCCCGAGGCCGAGGCGGCCTGGCGTGAGCTGCGGCCGCTGCTCGACGCCGAACTGGAGCGCCTGCCCGAGAAGTATCGCGCCCCCCTCGTGCTCTGCTACCTCGAAGGCAAGACCAACGCGGAGGCGGCCCGGCAACTTGGCTGGACCAAGGGCACCGTCTCGGGCCGCCTGGCCCGGGCGCGCGATCTGCTGCGGCGGCGCCTTGGGTACCGCGGCTTCGCCCTGCCCGGGGCCGCGCTCGCGGCCCTGCTCTGCCAGCATGGGGCGGCGGCCGCCCCCGCGTCGTCCCTGGTGATGGCCACAGTCAAGGCCGCGCTTCTCGGCGCGGCCGGTCCGGCGGTCGCGGCCGGCGTTGTCTCCGGCCCGGTGGCCGCCCTTGTGGAAGGAGTGGTGCAACCCATGCTCGTTACCAAAATGAAACTCGTCACCGCCGTCTTGCTGGCTCTGGGCCTGTTCGGCACGGGGGCGGGGGTAGTGGTCTACGCCCTGGCCCCCGAGGCAGGCGAGCACCAGGCGGGGGCCGCCGCCTCGCAGGGCCAGAAGGCACCGAAGCAGGACGCCGACGCCGCCAAGTTGAAGGAAGAGAACGACCGCCTGCGCCGCGAATTGGAGGCGGCGAAGCAGGAACTGAAGCGCGTGCAGCAGCTCGCTGAGCGGCTGCGGCGCGAGGCCGAGGCGGCGCGCGACCGCGCGGAGGCGGCGCGCCGCGATGCCCTGGAGCAGGAGCGCCGCGCCCGGGCGGCCGCCCAGGAGGCGCTCCGCCAGGCGGCCGAGCGCGTCCGGGCGGAGGCCTTGCGGGCGGTGCAGGCGGAGCAGCAGGCCCGGGCGAAGGCCAAGCAGTCCGCCGAGCGCGCTATCAGTGTCAACAACCTCAAGCAGCTCGCGCTCGCCGTTCACAACTACGCCGCGGTTCACGGCCACCTGCCGCCCCCAGCGGTCTACGGCAAGGACGGCAAGGCGCTCCTCAGCTGGCGCGTCCTGCTGCTGCCCTACCTGGAGCAACAGGACCTGTTCAAGCAGTTCAAAATGGACGAGCCGTGGGACGGCCCGCACAACAAGAGGCTCCTCAGGAAGATGCCGAAGGTCTTCGAGGCGAAGTCCAACCCCAAGGCGCCGCACGCGACCCACTACCTGGCCTTCACCGGCAAGGACACGCTGTTTGAAGGCCCTAAGGGGATCACCTTCGCGCAGGTGGTTGACGGCACGTCGAACACGCTGCTCTTCGTCGAGGCCGGCAAGGCGGTCGCCTGGACCAAGCCGGACGACCTGCCTTACGAACCCGGCAAGGCGCTGCCGAAACTCGGCGGCCTGTGGCAAGGCGGCTTCTACGCCGCCGTCTGCGACGGGTCGGTACGGTTCATCCGGTCCGACTTCGACGCGGACCTCTTCCGCTCCGCGGTCACCCGCAATGACGGTCAGGTGATTGACCTGAACAAGCTGAGTCCGTGACGCAGGTCCAGGACTCGGTACTCGACCCCCCCTTCTGCCTTTGCGTTCTGCCCGTCTTTCGCTAAACTGCCCCCACCAAGGCCGCCTTCGACGAACGTCGAGGGCGGCCCACTTGCGCAATAATCGCCACCCGCGAGCGAAGGACGTTCCGGGGCGATGGGCGAAGGATGCCGCTTCTCGGGCCCGCCGCTGTCCCGACTGCGGCGGGGTGTCGGACGCCCCCGAGGAAGTCGGGCCTTCGTGGTCCCGTCCAGCCACTCTTCTGTTCCAGGTCTAAGGAGTATTGCAAGCCATGGTTCCAACGAGACTGAGGAGCGCCGCGACCGCCCTGCTGGCGCTGGCCGTGCTCGGTACGGGTGTGACATCCCCGCCGCGGGCCTCCGCCCAGGACAAGGCTAAGAGCGACCAGGAGCTGATCCAGGGCACCTGGGAAGTGGTCTCCGGCGAGAAGGGCGGCGAGAAACTGCCCGAGGAGATCGTCAAGGCCATCAAGATTACCTTCAAGGGCGATAAACTCTCCTTGGCCCACGGCGACGATGCCAAGGAGGCCACCTTCAAGCTCGACCCGGCCAAAAAGCCCAGGCACCTCGACGCCAACATCGACGGCAAGACCATCGAGGCCATCTACGCCCTCGAGGGCAAGAACCTCAAGATCTGCGCCGGCGAGCCGGCCTCCCCTCGGCCGAAGGACTTCAAGGGAGAAGGGGAGAACATCTTCCTGGTCCTCAAGCGCGCGGGGGCGGAGAAGGGCAAGTGCGACGACTGCGCGCCCGGCGCCGCCGTCGCCGGCGGGGACAAGGTGAAGCCCGGCAAGAAGAGCGACCAGGAGCGCTTCCAGGGCGAGTGGATCGTCGTGGCCGCGGAGAAGGGCGGCGAGAAGGTGCCCGACGAGATCCTCAAGGGCCTCAAACTGGCGGTCAAGGGCGACGCGATCGAGTTGGAGATCCTCGGCGAGACCAAGAAAGGCTCACTCAAGCTCGACCCGACCACGAAGCCGAAGAGCATCGACCTGATGGTGGAGGGCAAGACCATCAAGGGCATCTACCAGTTCGAGAAGGATACGCTGAAGGTGTGCAGCGGCGAGCCGTGTCAGGAGCGGCCGAAGGAGTTCAAGGCCGACGCCGGCTCGCAGAACATCCTGGTGATCTTCAAGCGCGCCGCGGGCGAGAAGAAGAAGGGCGGCGGCAAGGAGAAGTCCTCGGGCGCCGGGGCGGCGCTGAAGAAGTTCCAGGGCGCCTGGGTGGTCGTGTCCGCCGAGAAGGGCGGCGAGAAGATCCCGGACGAGTTCATCAAGACGATCAAGATCACGTTCACGGAGGACCGGCTCAAGTTCGAGCTCGGGGGCGAGAGCAAGGACGGGACCTTCAAGGTCGATCCGACGCAGAAGCCCGCGGCCATTGACCTGAGCGTGGACGACAAGAAGGCCGAGGGGATCTATGCGTTCGAGGGGGACAATCTGAAGGTGTGCATTGGGGAGCCGGGGCAGGCCCGTCCGAAGGAGTTCAGCGGCGCGGGCGCCGACCAGATGCTCGTGGTCCTGAAGCGCGCCAAGTCCTGCGACGGTGAGGGCGCGACCTTTGAAGGATCCTGCCAGGACGCCGCCCCCGCCGCCGGGGGCGAGAAGGACAAGGGCGAGAAGGGCGGCGACCGGGCGAAGCTCCAGGGCACCTGGCAGGCGCGGTCTCTGATGAAGGGGGGCAAGGAGATGCCCGAGGCGGAAGTGAAGTCCATCAAGATGACCTTCGCCGCCGACAAGGTCAGCATCCACAAGGGGGACGGCGTGAGCAAGGACGGCACCTACAAGCTCGACGCGACGAAGAAGCCCAGGGAGATAGACATCACCATCGGCGACAAGACGGGGCTGGGCATTTACCAGCTCGAGGGGAACACCCTGACGCTCTGCCTCACCGAGGGTGAGGGCGCCCGCCCGAGCGAGTTCAAATCCGAGCCGGGTACGCGGCAGGTGCTGGTGGTCCTCAAGCGGGCAAAGGCGGCGAAGGAGAAGGGGGCCGAGAAAGGCGCCCTGAACCCGGCCGGCCCGGAGCAGGCACAGGCCCGCGCGGCCGACACCTGCCAGGTTGGCGCCGCGCGCGCCGCCAGCGCCAACAGCCTCAAGATCATCGGCCTGGCGATGCACAACTATCACGACGCCAACCGCAGCTTCCCGGCCGCCGCCATCCACGGCAAGGACGGCAAGCCCCTCCTGAGCTGGCGCGTGGCGCTGCTGCCGTACCTCGAGCAGAACAACCTCTACCGCCAGTTCAAGCTGGACGAACCGTGGGACAGCGAGCATAACAAGAAGCTGCTGGCCAAGATCCCCCAGGTCTACGCCCCCATCGCGGGCAACGCCAAGGAGCCTCACTCGACCTACTTCCGCGTCTTCACCGGCCCGGGCACTCTCTTCGAGGGCGACAAGGGCCAGCGCATCGCCGCCGTCACCGATGGGACGTCGAACACGATCCTGGCGGTGGAGGCGGGCGCGGCGGTGCCGTGGACGAAGCCGGACGAACTGCCGTTCACGCCGGCCGGCAAGCTGCCGAAGCTCGGCGGCCTGTCCCAGGGCGGGTTCAACATCCTGATGGCCGACGGCTCGGTGCGCTTCATCCGTCGCGACTTCGACGCGCAGACCCTGCGCGGCGCCATCACGCGCAACGGCGGCGAGGTCGTCGATCTCGACAAGCTCAGTCCGTGAGTGGGCCGCCGCCGGAAGAGGAAGGAGAAAGGGCCTCGCGGCGTCACCGCGAGGCCCTTTTGCGGTCAGGCATCGGCCCGCTCCTCCGCAGGGTCCACGTAGCGGAACCGCGGGACGCCGCCCGCGCCGGCCACTTCTTCCAGGAACATCCTTTTCGGCCGCGCCCACAGGCCGCCCGCGCCGTACAGGGCGCGGTACACAACCAGCTCCTCCTCGGTCTCACTGTGCCGGGCCACGCCCAGGACCTCGTACAGGCCGCCCTTGAAGTGGCGGTAGCGCCCGGGTGGGACGTCGGCGGCCGGCGGGTTCATTGCGACTCTCCTGGTCGTACGGGCCGCGCCGGGCCTCCTCCGCGGCCTCCGGGGCGGCGCGGGGGCGCGGTTTCTTCTTGCTGCGCCGCGGTCCCGCGATTACAAGTAGGATAAGGTAACGGGGCTTTTGGGGGAAGCCGGGGGCGGCGGACGGGCCACCGCCATGTTGCCGCCGCGCCGACTCGCGCCGCGCAGCGGCCTTTCGCCGGAACCCCCGAGCGCCACCGCGAACTCTTCCCGGCACTTGAGGAGATCGTATGTCCCTCGAACAGCAGGAGTTCGAGCAGCTGCTCGCGGCCATCCGGGAGGGCTCGGAGGACGCGGTGCGCCGGCTGCTCGACCGCTACGGCCGGCACATCCTGACCGTCATCCGCCAGAAGCTCGACGTCCACCTGCGCTCCGTCTTCGACTCCACCGATTTCCTCCAGGACGTCTGGGCCTCTTTCTTCGCCGGCGACACGAAGCTCTCTTTCCGCGATCCCAAAGCGCTGATCAAGTTCCTCGTCAACATGGCCCGCAACAAGGTCACCGACATGGTGCGGCTGCGCGTCGCGGCGGACAAGCATAACCTGATGCGCGAGCAGTCGCTCGACGGCTCCGCCCGCGTGGAGGCCGCCGGCCTGGCCGCCGAGGTGCCCGCCCCGAGTGACCTGGCGATGGCGCGCGAGGAGTGGGAGCGCCTGCTTGAGGGCCGGCCATTGTACCAGCGGCAGATCCTCGAACTGCTCCGCCTGGGCTACACCCACGGGGAGATTGCCGCCGAGATGAAACTGAACGAGAAAACGGTGCGTCGCTTGATCCACAAAATCTCTTTGAGGTCCAGGTCATGAGTATGGTAGTGCCGCTCGAACGGGGGACGGCCATGGCGGCCGCCCCGGCGCCAACCCGCATCACCACCCGGCAACTTATTGAGGAGATGCGCGAGTTGTGCGAGCTGGGGGAGCCACCCGACGCCCGCGCCGCGCTGTCGCGGCACCCGGAGGCGGCGGGCGACCGACAGGTGCTCCGCGACCTGGCCTGCGAGGAGTTCTCGAGGCGCCAGGCGAGCGGCGAGCGGCTCGAGCTGGCCGAATTCGCAGCCCGCTTCCCCAGCTGCGGCGCCTCGCTGCGCGAACTGCTCGTCACCCGCCAGTTCTTCGAGGTCAACCCCGACCTGCTCGACGACGACGAGACCGCGCCGTCCTGGCCCGAGGCGGGCGACAACCTGCTCGGCGAGTTCCACCTGCTCCGCGAGCTGGGGCACGGCTCGTTCTCGCGCGTCTACCTGGCGAACGAGCTGAACGTCGGCGAGCGGCTCGTGGTCGTCAAGGTGTCGGTCCTCGACGGCGCCTTCGAGGCCGAGGCCCTGGGCAGCCTGCGCCACCCGAACATCGTGCCGGTCCACTCGCTCAAGGCGGACGACCGCGCCGGCTGGACGGTCGTGTGCATGCCCTACCACGGCACCGCGACGCTGGCGGACGTGGTCGCGCATGTGTCCGGGCCGCGCGGCCTGCCGGCCCGCGCCGCGGCCATCCTGGCGGCGGTCGGCGACGACGGCCCCCGCGACCAGCGGGTGCCGGAGCGGGTGCCGCCGCACGCGCTCCTGCACGACGGCACCTACGTGGAGGGCGCCCTGCACGTCGGCGTCCAGCTCGCCGACGCCGTCGCCGCCGTCCACGGGCGGCGGATCATCCACCGTGACCTGAAGCCGGCGAACGTGCTCATGACGCCGGACGGACGGCCCATGCTGCTCGACTTCAACCTCAGCTGCGACGAGGAGGTCGCCGAGCAGGCCCTGGGCGGGACGCTGCCGTACATGGCGCCGGAGCAGACGCTGGCCATGCTCCACGCCAGCGCGGACGGCCCGGGCGGGATCGATGCCCGGACGGACCTGTTCTCCCTGGGCGTGATGCTCTACGAGCTGCTGACCGGCAAGCACTCCTTCGGGCTGTTCCCGCGGGGGATATCGCGGCAGGAGCTTGGCCGGCGCCTGCTCGAGCGCCAGCGCGCCGGTGCGGTACCGCTCCGGCAGGTCAACGCGGCGGTGGACGGTACGGCGGCCCGGGCGATCGACCGCTGCCTCGCCTGCGATCCGCAGCAGCGCCCGGCCTCCGCGGCGGAACTGGCTGCGGCCCTTCGGGCGGGCTTGACAGGGCGGCGGCGGGCCTTGCGCCGGGCGAAGGCGTACTGGCGTCCCCTGGCGGCGGCGGCCCTGCTGGTGGTGGGCGGCAGCCTGTTCAGCACCTACCAGGCCGCCCATACCGACCATGCCCGCGCGGGCGAGCGCGCGCACGAGCGGAAGCGCTACGATGAGGCGGTGCTGCACTTCACGCGCGCCCTGGAGTTGAGCGGCGACTCAGCGCGGCTCCGCTTCCGGCGGGGCAAGGCGTTCTACCGGCTGGGGGACATCGACCGCGCCATCACGGATTTCCGCAAGGCCGACGAGCTGGGCGGCGGCAAGGACGGCAAGGTCCTGGCGGCCCTGGCGTACTGTTTCATCCACCCCGACCGGCTCCACCATGACGCGGCCATCGGCTACTACAAGAAGGCGCTCGCGTCCGGCCTGAAGACCGCGCGGGTCTACAACAACCTGGGCTACAGCTGTCTCCAGTCGGGGGAATTCCCTGAGGCGCGGGTGTACCTCGGCGAGGCCATCACGAAGGACGCCCGCCTGCAGTCCGCCTACCATAACCGCATGCTGCTGACGGTGCGCGAGGGGTTCCGGCGGTATCCGCCGCCGGTGCGGTTCGTGCCGCTCTTCGGCGTGCCGTGCGTGTACCCGCGCGCCCCGAGCCCGGGGCACCAGGCTCTCGACGAGGCGGAGATGGCAAGCGCGCGGGCGATCCTGAACGAGGCGGTCGCCGACATGCGCAAGGCGCTGGAGCTGGGGCCGCCCACGGCGGAGCTGTACCAGGACGCGGCGCGGCTGTGCGCCATCATGGCGGGCTGGGATGGCCGGCTGGCCGAGGAAGGCCTGCGCTGCATCCAAAAAGCGATCGAGTACGGGCGAACGCCTGAGTTCCTCGCGGGGGACCAGATCCTGCAGATGGGGCTGGGCAAGCTGCCGGGCTACGCGAACGCCCTGAACGTCCCTGCCTCGGGCCGGGTCGCCGTCCCCGCGGAGCGCGCCATCGACCCCGTTCTGGACGTGGCCGTCCGCGATTGACCCTGCCCCGCGTCGAGCAGTAGCCCGCGCGCGGGGATGCCGCGCCGGCGGCATCCCCGGAATTCGCTTTCCCCACCGGGCGCCGCTTGCGATAGACTCGCCGCGGGTTGGTCTGATACAAGCCCGAAGCGCCAGCGAGGGATCCCTCGCTGGCGCTTCTTGTATCAAGTCTTTCCGCGTCGGGTATAATACCCTCTCACAAGGCGTCTTCCCGTCGCTGCCTCGTACGGGGGCCCTGGATGAACCCCGTGGCGACGAACCGCCATAGCCGGGGTGGTAGCCTCATTCCACCCTACGGCGCGGAAAAATACCAGGGAGAGGCGCAGGGCCACGGGCGGGGCACCGGCCGTTTGGGGTTTCACGGGGACAGGCCCGACAGCAGCTGTCGGAGCAGCGCCTGGAGCTGGCGGCCCCGGCGCTTGACCGTCACGTAGGCGACGCCCAGCACCGCGGCAACCTCACGCAGGCCCCGGCCCTGGGCCAGGGCCTCCCCCAGGAGCCGCTCGCCGTCGCCGAGCCGGCCGAGGACGGCCCGAACTCCCTCCACCCGTTCTTCCTCCTCGGCCACCGCGCAGGGGCTCGGCCCGGGGTCCTCGGCAGCCATCAGCGAAGGGGCCCGCCGCCGTTGCGCGGCCGCCGACGGCACGGCGGCGGGGCGGTGGCCGCGGCGCAGGTGGCGCACCGCGTCGCGGAAGCGATCCGCGGCCAGCGCCCACACGAAGCGGCGGAAGGAAAGGCAGCGGCACCCGGGCGGCTGCTGGGGCCGGTAGCGGCTGATGGCCTCCTCCATCGCCAGGGCCATCTGCCACAACACCGCCTCGACTTCCGCCGGCGCCAGCCCGCTGCGCTGGGCCTCTCCCGTGGCCCAGCGGTCGAGGGGTGGCAGGTGGCGCTCGAGGAGGATCCCGGCCGCGGGGCGGTAGTCACACTCCTGGACGAGGACGAGGAGCGACTCGTCTTCCAGGGGCGTCAGGTCGAGGTCGTACGGCTTGACAAGCGGGTCCACAGGACAGCCTTCCGTGGGTGGCGTCAAGGTGCTGCCCCCTCCGGCCACCCTGGCGCGGGGGGGGTAGATGGGCGTCCGGCGGTGCCTTCTCGTTCGCGGAGGTTACAGCGCGGCCCCGGGGCGGAATGCCACACGGAGGATGGGATGGGGAGGAGACGGGCAAACCCCGTGCCCGCCGCCGCCGCGGCCCGCAGAATGCGCCAATCCCCCTGTGGCCCTGAGATTTGCGCGCTGCGGCGGGGGATGAGGCCCCGATCGGTGTCCGCGGCGGAGTGTCGGATTTTGCGGCACTGCCCCAAAATCCGCCACGCGCGGCTGAGGGCGTTCCTGGTGAAGCCGCGCCGCGGCGGTGCCGGACAACACCCCGCGCTGCCGGGGGGGAACAAGCCCGACGCGGCACAACCCTATCTCCTCAAGGACCGCCCGGAACCATTTCGGGAAAAACCGCTTTTCTGTGAGCCCGGTGCGGCCGCTCAAACGGGATCTTCTATAGCAGGCCACCTTCCGCAGCGCGGCGAAGGGGCCTGAGACGGCCGGCCCCAGACGGGGCCGCACCACGTGTCCCCCTCGCAACGCAGACGACGACAACCGGGGAGAAAATCCACGCCGATTCCGGAGCGCCGGAACGCTGTGGGCAATCTTCCCGAATAACCTCTGTCCTGCCCTTGCCTTGATGTGCAGTGGTCCGTGCGCACAAGAAGTCCGCCGGCAAGCAACATCCCGCGGGGCCGCTCGGCTGGATACGCCGGTCCCGCGCCTCTCCTTCACGAGGTCCACCATGGCCTGGAATTGGCTGCGCACGTCCCATCGCCGTACCCCCATCGTCCGCCGCCGGACCAACAAGCAGGTACGCTTGCACGTCGAGCGCCTGGAGGTCCGCGCGCTACCGGCCTCCGCGCTCGATGCCCCCCCGGTCGCCCTCTTCGAGCCGCTGGTCTCCTTCCCGCTGCAGAGCGGGGGCGCGCTCGACCCCCTCACCACGGTCCATGTCGCGGGGCAGGTGGCTCCCGTCAACGAGTCAAACACCTGGACCGTCAACAGCAACGGCGTCGATGGCAACGGCGTCCCCTTCGACACCCAGACCACTTCGTCGTACTCCTTCACCGTCACCGGGACCGCCGGCGGGGATGGGTCCAGCACCTATCAGGAGACCTACACCAGCAACTTCGACAGCGTGACGACCCCGGCCGGGCCTGGGGGCGCGGCGCAGCACTACTGGTGGAGTTTCCAGTACGGCTTCACCGCCGGCAGCTCGGCGGGCGAAAGCCACTTCACCCTGGTCGCCGACCTGTCCCTGCACGAGACGGGCTCCCAGACCGAGCACACCGCTGGGCCGAACGGCTCGGCGGGCGTCATGGCGGTGAGCTGGCAGCAGGACGAGACTTACCACCGCGAGTTCGGCAATCACACCGACCTCGGCACGGGGGCCGCCCACGGCACCGACACCGGCCACGGCAGCGCGGACCAGACCACGACGGGTTCGGGCACTTACACCCGGCCGGCGGGCGACGGCCGCACCGGCACGGTTTCCGGCACCCAGGATCAGAACGACTCGCTGACGAGCACCTCGTCGTTCACGACGGCGGTGACGCGTGACGGCGCCGGGGCGGTGACCTGGAGTGGGACCTGGGACGGCAACGACACCGGCTCCAGCCACAAGGACTACTCCGGCAGCGGCACCTACCAGGTGAGCCGGGGCGACGCCAACAACTGGACCGACGGCACGGGGACCGTCACCGAGGCCGGCAGCGACTACTGGGCCTCGAGCGAGGCGTCGCACTTCACCCTGGGCGGCAACGGCACCTGGGCGGTCGTCAGCGGCTCCGGCTCCGGCAGCGGCGGCGGCTCCTCCGACTGGTCCGACTCGCTCAACAGCACCTACGGCTACACCGTGCCCGGCGGCTCGGTGACCGGGACGGGGTCGGAGGGGGGCCACGAGCACACCTCGTACACCGCCACCGAGACCTACACGCTGACCCCGGCCGACGCCTGGGTGACGACCGGGACATGGGACGGCAGCCACTCCGGCGGCTGGTCCTCGTCCTACCACGGCGGCGGGAGCTACACGACGGCCACGGGCACTCCGGGCACCGAGTGGACCGCGGGGACGGGTACCCTCACCGAGTCGGGCGGCAACGATTGGGGCTACGACTACGAGTCCCACTACACCCTGGGTGCCGACGGGACCTGGGCGGCGGTCGGCGGCACCGGCTCCGGCGACGGCGGCAGCACGGGCGACTGGTCGGACTCGCTCACCGGCACCTACGGCCACGCGATGAGCGGCGGGGCCGTCACCGGCACCTTCAATCAAGGGAGCCATGAGCACAACGACCACACGGCCAGCGAGGCCTACACGCTGACCCCGGCCGACGTGTGGGTGACGACCGGGACGTGGGACGGCAACACCTCCGGCGGCTGGCACGCCTCGTCCCAGGGGAACGGCACCTACACGGTCAACACCGGCAGCCCCGACGGCGCCTGGACGACGGGGACCGGCACGATCACCGAGTCCGGCAGCGGCGACTGGAACTACTCCTACGGCTCGCACTACAACCTCAACGCCGACGGCAGCTGGACGCCGACGGGCGGCTCGGGGTCGGGCAGCGGCGGCGGCACGTCCGACTGGTCCAACAACGCCAGCGGCGCCTACGGCTACGCCGTCGCCGGCGGCTCGGTCACCGGCACCTGGTCGCAGGGGGCCAACGAGCACTCCACCTTCACCGAGACCGAGAATTACAACCTGACGCCGGCCGACGTGTGGGTGACGACCGGCACCTGGGACGGCAGCGTCTCGGGCGGCTCCCACTCCTCCTACAGCGGCGGCTGCTCCTACACGGTCGCTGTCGGCAGCCACGACAGCAGCTGGACCGACGGCAGCGGCACCATCACCGAGTCGGGCCACCAGGATTGGACCTACAGCTACGACAAGCACTACGCCCTGCACGCCGACGGCTCCTGGGTGGTCCTCGGCGGCGGCGGCTCCGGCCAGGGCGGCGGCGCCACCAACTGGTCCTACACCGCCAGCGGCACCTACGGCCACCCCCTCGACGGCGGCACCCTCTCCGGCACCTGGAACGCCAACGGCCACGACAACACCACCGCCGACGTCAGCCTCACCTGGGTCCTCAACGCCGACGGCTCCTGGACCACCACCGGCCACGACGCCCGCACCCACAGCACCGCCGACCATTCGTCCTACACCGGCGCCGGGTCGTACGCCACCAGTTCCTCCGACGGCGGCGCGGCGGACGGCTCCAACTGGGGGTGGAGCTCCACGTTCCACAGCAACGGCAGCGAACACGGCAGCCAGGACGCGACGGCCGACGAGTCCGTCACCACCGTGTTCGCCGCCGACGGCTCGGCCACGACCACGACGGTCTCTGCGCACACCAGCAGCAGCAACGCCGCCGCCACCTATGCGTCCCACGGGACTGCCGATTCCTGGTCGAACTCCTGGGGGGATGGCTACAACGCGCACTGGGAGTCGCACGACGTCTACGCGCAGTCCATTTCGGACGCGACGCAGTCGCAGGCGCAGGACAGCTACACGACGGTCAGCGGCCCGGCCGGGACGACGACGACCGGCGGCGGCTCGGGCAGCACCGACTCCCACGGCGATTACACGTACCAGGACGACGCCCACGGCTCGTCCAATTCCCACTCCTGGGGCACCGGCTACAACTCGTCCGCGAGCGACGTCTGGACCTTCGGCAGCGCCAGCGACCACCACTACGTCAACCACGACGAGTGGTCGAACACGGCCAACGCCGACGGCACGCAGTCCGCGCACCAGGGGGGCAGCAGTCACGACTGGGGCAACCACACGTCCTACGCCAGTGACAACGGCCAGTCGCAGTCGTCCTCCTCGGGGGACGGGTACAGCTCGTCGTCCACGAACACTGGATGGTCGAGCGGCCACAGCAATGGCCACTACGACGGCCAGGGCAGCTGGTTCAGCGATATCCACGCCGACGGCACGTCCACTTCCAACTCCACGGCGAGCAGCAGCAGCAACGCCGCCGCGACGTATGCCGCCCACGGGACTGCCGATTCCTCGTCGAATGCCTGGGGGGATGGCTACAACGCGCACTGGGAGTCGCACGACGTCTCCGCGCAGTCCTCGTCGGACGCGACGCAGTCGCAGGCGCAGGACAGCTACACGACCGTCAGCGGCCCGGCCGGGACGACGACGACCGGCGGCGGCTCGGGCAGCACCGATGCCCACGGCGATTACACGTACCAGGACGACGCCCACGGCTCGTCCAATTCCCACTCCTGGGGCACCGGCTACAACTCGTCCGCGAGCGACGTCTGGACCTCCGGCAGCGCCAGCGACGACCATTACGTCTACCACGAGGATTGGTCGAACACGGCCAACGCCGACGGCACGCAAGCTTCCCATGAAGGGGGCAGCGGGCACTCCTGGGGCAACCGCACGTCCTACGCCAGTGACAACAGCCAGTCGCAGTCGTCGTCGTGGGGGGACGGATTCAGCTCGTCGTCCGCGAACAGTTGGTGGTCGAGCAGCGGCAGCGACGACCACTACGACGGCCAGGGCAGCTGGTTCAGCGACGTCCACGCCGACGGCACGTCCGCCTCCGGCTCGACGGCGACCGGCCACAGTTGGGGGAGTAGCCATTCGGGCTGGGGCAACCAGTGGTCGTGGTCGTCGGTGGACGCCAACGGCGCCACGGGGGACAGCGGCAGCGGCGGCGACAGCACGAGCAGTTCGTACGACAACCCGGGGGGCGGGTGGGGCTACGGCGGCTGGGGCTACTACGGCGGGTGGGGCTACTATGGCGGGTGGGGCTACTACGGCGGCTGGGGCTACTCCGGCGGCTGGGGGGGGTCGCTGGGCTACGGCGGCCCGAGCGTGAGCCGGCCGGGCGAGGGCGGCCCGGGGCTGAATGGCGCCGACCCCTTCGTCGGCCTGAGCCCCCTGGCCGGGGGCGGCGGCGGCCAGGCCGTCACCTTCCAGGCGGCCGCCGGCGCGGCAGGGACGAACAGCGCCTTGGTGGTGGCCGCCGGGGCGGCTGCAACCAGGACCGCAGGGCCGGGGGCAGGCAACGCCCCCGCGCCGACCGGCAACGGCGCCCTGCAGGCTGCCCCCTTCGCCCAGGACCAGGTGCTCCGCGACCGCGCCAGCGGCCGGGCCAGCGGCGCCGCCCTCGGCCCCGCCGGCGCCACCTACGACGCCGCCGGGCACAAGCTGACCCAGACCGACGCCCAAGGCCGCACCACCGCCTGGACGTATGACGCCGCCGGGCACAAGACGAGCGAGACCGTGGCCGCCGGCACGGCCGCCGCGGCCACGACGACGTACGTCTACCAGGGGGACAACCGGGTCCAGGTCATCGACCCGGTCGGCAACGTCACCACGTATGGCTATGATGCCCAGGGCCGGGTCATTTCCACGACGGACCCGC
>JBBRPS010000070.1:0-20188 GCA_038227745.1 Gemmatales bacterium
TCCCTCGGGCCGGGCCGCGGCACTACGAAAGAAAGACCGAAAGCGGCGCCAAGCGCCGCACTCCAAATCGCCTCCCCGCTACGCCCGAACGCAAACCGCTCTAAACGGGGACTAACCCGCGAGCCGCGGAGGCAAGAGGTCACCGAACCATGTTCGATCACGCATCGGTTATTACCACTTTGGGGCTGGTCGCCATCACCGCCCCGACCGTGTTGCTGTGCGTCCTGGGAATCCCGTCCCTGCTGGGCCGGCGCCTGAGCGAGGAGGCGACCGGCCGCTGGTGCGGGGTGACGACGATCATCGGGTTGATCGCCTCCGTCACCGTCCTCGCCCTGATGCTGCTCAATGGGACGCGGCACGAAGCCATCGACCTGGGCGAGTGGGTCCACATCCCCGGCTACCACTTCTCGGCGAAGCTCGTCTTCGACCGCCTGTCGGTGCCGATGGCGATCCTGTCGTTCGTGCTGTGCGGGACGATCGCGGCCTTCGCCACGCGCTACATGCACCGCGAGCACGGCTACAACCGCTTCTTCGTCCTCTACGCCATGTTCGTCGTGGGCATGATTCTGACTTCCCTGGCGGGCACGATCGAGACGCTGTTCGCCGGCTGGGAGCTGGTCGGCCTGTCGAGCGCCCTGCTGGTCGCCTTCTTCCAGGAGCGGCCGGCGCCGGTGCGCAACGGGCTGCGCGTGTGGGTCGTCTACCGCGTGTCGGACGCCGCCCTGCTGCTGGCCGCCATCGTCATGCACCACCTCAGCGGCGAGGGCGACTTCGACAAGCTCCTGGGCGCGGGGCCGTGGCCGGAGGGCGTTGCCGCCGTGTCCGGGGTGCCGGCGCTGCTGGTCGGGCTGCTGCTGATCATCGCCGCCGCGGGCAAGTCCGCGCTGGTGCCGTTCAGCGGTTGGCTGCCGCGGGCGATGGAGGGGCCGACCCCGTCCAGCGCCGTCTTCTACGGCGCCCTGTCCGTCCACCTGGGCGCGTTCCTGCTGCTGCGCGCGAGCCCGATCCTGGAGACGTCGGTGTGGCTGGCGGGCCTGGTTGTCGCCCTGGGGCTGACGACCGCCGTGTATGCGTACATCGTCAGCAGCGTGCAGACGGACATCAAGTCGGCGCTGGCCTTCGGCTCGCTGGTGCAGGTCGGCCTGATCGTGGCCGAGATCGGCCTGGGGCTGCGGTACATCGCCCTGGTCCACCTGCTCGGCAACGCCTGCCTGCGCACGCTGCAGTTCGTCCGGGCGCCCACCCTGCTGCAGGATTACCGCCAGCTGGAAAACGCCATCGGCGAGCACCTGCCGCGCCTGGGGGATCCCCTCGGGCGCCTGGCCCCCGGCGGCTTCCGCCCCTGGCTGTACCGCCTCGCCCTGGAGCGCGGTTACCTCGACGCGCTGCTCAACGCCTACGTGGCCGCCCCGTTCGTGCGCCTGTTCCGGTGGTGTGACGAGCTGGAACGCGCCTGGACCGATTTCCTGGCCGGCCGTGCGTCGCGGGAGTCCGACCTGGTCAAGCCGTCCTCGGGACAGATGGAAGAACTGCCATGAATATCGATCTCTGGAACTTGCCCTGGCTGGAAATCGCGATCCTCGTGTCCCTGGTCGGCTCGGTGTGGGTCAGCCGGTTCCGGGAGCCCACCCGCGCGTTCGCGTGGGGCCTGGCGTTCAGCGGGGCCGCGCTCGTCTGCACGCTGCTGGCGTGGGCCGGGTTCGCCCTCGGGCCGCCGACGGGCGCGCGCTGGAGCCTGCAGCAGCACCTGTTCGGCTGGGAACCGCTCGCTGTCGATGAACTCAGTGCCCCGATGGTGGCCCTGGTGGCCCTGCTGCACTTCCTGACCACCCTGGCCACCGGCCAGACGAAGATGCGGCGCTTCTCGCACTCCTGGTCGCTGGCCGCCGAGGCCATCCGTCTGGCGACGTTCGGCGCCCGCGAGCCCTGGCTGCTGATCGGCCTGCTGGCCGCCGGGGCCGTGGGGGGCTACCTGGAACTGGTCAACCGCCGCAAGCCGACCCGGGTGTACGTGCTGCACATGGCGCTGTTCGTCGGCCTGATGGTCCTGGGCTGGGCGTTCGTGGACCCGCACGGCGGCCACCAGACGCAGACGGCCTGGGCGACCGTCCCGCTGATGGCGGCCATCCTGATCCGCTGCGGCACGGTGCCGGCGCACTGCTGGATCACTGACTGGTTTGAGCACGCCTCGTTCGGCAACGCCCTGCTGTTCGTGGCGCCTCTCACCGGTGTATACGCCGCCGTCCGCCTCGTCCTGCCGATCGCCCCGGACTGGGTGCTGGGCAGCATCGGCGTGTTCTCGCTGGTCACCGCCGTGTACGCCGCGGGGATGGCCCTGGTCCAGCGCGAGGCGCGCCGCTTCTTCGCCTACCTGTTCATCAGCCATGCGTCGCTGGTCCTGGTCGGGTTGGAGCTGCACACCTCCATCAGTCTGACGGGCGCCCTGGCGCTGTGGATTTCGGTGGTCCTGTCGCTGGGCGGGTTCGGCCTGACCCTCCGCGCCCTGGAGGCGCGCTTTGGCCGGGTGTCGCTGGCGGACTTCCACGGCCTGTACGAACAATCGCCGCTGCTGGCGGTGTGCTTCGCGTTGACGGGCCTGGCGAGCGTGGGGTTCCCCGGCACGTTCGGCTTCCTGGCGACCGACATCCTGGTGGACGGGGCGGTCGAGGCGAGCCCCTACGTCGGCCTGGCCGTGGTGGTGGCGACGGCGATCAACGGCATCGCCGTGGTGCGGGCGTACTTCCTGCTGTTCACCGGTACCCGGCATGCGTCCACGGTGTCGTTGAAGGTCGGCGTGCGCGAGCGGTTCGCGGTCCTGACGTTGGCGGCCCTGATCGTCGGCAGCGGCATCTTTCCCCAGGCAGGCGTTTCCTCTCGCTACCGCGCCGCCAATGAGATCCTCCGTCACCGGCACAGTCGCGGCCAGGCGGCGACCGAGATCGCCGGCGCCACCGACGGCGCCCCACCGGCCACAGCCCTGGGCGCTGTACGTCCCGACTAGACCGGCGGGGGAAGGGAGTAGGGGAAAGCCCACGGGTTGCTACCCGTGGGCTTGCGTGCCTACTCCCTATTCCCTCTCCGAAGGGGCCGCGGACGGGGGTTTCGCGAAACTCTCCTCCGCACGGCAGGCGTGGACGAGGATTTCGTCGGCGGGGCTTTGGCGGCGGACGGCCTCACGGAGCCCCGGGTCGCGCAGGGCACAGGAGAGGCGGGCGAGCATTCCCAGATGCAGGCGCACGTTCGGGCAGACGAGGGCGAACAGCGTGTGGACCGGCTGCCCGTCGGCCACGGCGAAGGGGATGGGCTGTTCCAGGAAGCAGAGGGTGATGAACGGGTGCGGCACCGGCAGGACCATGGGGTAGCGCGGGTGCGGCAGGGCGATGCCCTCGCCAATGCCCGTCGAGCCCATCGATTCGCGCGTGAGCAGCACCTGGAGGAGGAAGTCGCGGTCGCACGCCGAGGGCAGCGGCATCAGGCTGACCACGGCCCGCAGGGCCGACTCCTTGTCCGCCCCCTTGACCTTGTGATGGATGCCGCCGAAGTGCAGCGCCCTGTCGATCGCCGGCGTGTCGCCGCCGTTGCCCATCTGGAAGAATTCCGGGGGGAAGACCAGCTTGCTGTTCAGGGTCGCCCACTCCAGCAGGTCCGAGCGGTTGAAGCGGTACTGGCCGTTGATGGTTTCCGCCCGCAGCTGGTCCTCTTTCACCCAGCGGTAGATCGCGTTCTCGTCCACGTTCAGCAGTCGGGCGACTTCGCGAACCGTCAATTGCATGGCGCAGTTCTCCCAGGGCCTGGCGGGGCGAGTCGTTTAGCCGCGGTTCGGAGAACCGCGTCGGGCGCCATCCCTGGTGCAGCCCCACGCGGTTCTCCGAACCGCGGCTAAACGGAATGGCGGCGTGTGGCGCCGCGTCACTCCTTGTTCGGACGCGAGCGCAGCGCTTTCAACAGCTCGACCGTGGAGAAGGTGCCCTGTCCGTCGGCGAGGCTGCGGGTGATGCCCTCGTTGAAGCGGTCCTTCATGCCCGGCGCCAGGGACTGGAGTTGCTTCTCGACCAGTCCCTTGATCATTTCGCCCGCCGACCGCGCCTTCTCGCCCCCCAGCACCGGGCCGAGACGGCGCAGGGTGACCTGACGCAGCGTGAACTCTTTCAGGCTCATCTTCACGTCGGTCACCGTCGGCTCCAGCCTCACCTTGCTGAAAGGCGCCTTCGGGTCCGGCTTCGCCTTGATGTCGCACTCGACGGCCATCATGACGACGGCGTCGCCCTCACCGAGGAGGTTCAGCAGGCGCAGGCCCTTCTGCCAGTGGACGACCTCCATCTCGCCGCGCAGCACCGCCTCGACGTCCAGGGTCAAGCGGTAAACGCCGTCCTTGTTCTCCAGGCTCCGCACGCGCACGCTCAGGTCCTTGGCGGGGTCGTTGACGGACGCCCGCAGCTTGCGCCACAGGCCGTGCGGCAGCTCCAGGCGGTCGCCGACCTGGACGCGCTCGCGCAGGCGCGGCAGCCGCAGGTCGCCGGGGTCGGGGATCGTCTTGCCCCATTCCGTGTCCTGTTCGTAGACCTTGGGGAACTGCCCGGCCACCATCTTGTGGATCATCCGCGACAGCTCGGGGTACTCTTTCGTGTCGGCGGCCTTGCCCGGTTCGCCCGCCGACGCCAGCGACAGCACGCCTGCCAGGACGGCCAGGCCCAGCCCGAACGCCTTGTTCGTCATGATCCAGGGATACTCCGAGGGAACACCGGGGCCGGCCGCGAAGTCCTTCTCCGCGCCGAGGCCCCGACCCCCGGCATTATACCGCCGCGCCCGCCGAACAGCGCCCCCGCCTCGCTGGTCCGCCCCGCGGCCCCGGGATAAAATTCATGGACGTGCGCGGGCTTCGTCCTGGGGGCCGAACCCTTCACCTTTTTGAATCCGGACCGGGGAGGTGCGTCATGGAATGGGAAGGCCGCGAAGAGAGCGAAAACGTTGAGGACCGCCGCGGCATGAGCGGCGGCACGAAGGTGGCGCTCGGCGGGGGCGCGGCGGGGGTCATCATCCTCGTCGTCGCCCTGCTCACCGGGGGCGACCCGGCCAAGCTGGCGGAGATCTTCGGCCAGGGCCAGCAGCAGGGGGCGCCGCCGGGGCAGCAAGGGCAGCAACCCGGACAGCCGGCGCCGAAACGCGACCCGGCCGAGGAGCGCCTGGCGCACTTCACCAAGGTCATTTTCCACGACACCGAGGTGGTGTGGGACAAGTTGTTCCGCAAGATGGGCAAGACGTACCAGAAGCCGACCCTCGTGCTCTTCAGCGACCACGTGGAATCGGCCTGCGGGAAGGCGGAGTCGGCGGTCGGGCCGTTCTACTGCCCCGGCGACTCGCGGGTGTACATCGACCTGTCGTTCTACAAGGACATGCAGAAGAAGCTCAACGCGCCGGGCGAGTTCGCCCGGGCCTACGTGATCGCGCACGAGGTCGGGCACCACGTCCAGCGGCTGCTGGGGTATTCGCAGCGGGTGGACGAGGCCCGGCGGACGATGAGCAAGGCGGAGTACAACAAGATGTCGGTGCGACTGGAGTTGCAGGCCGACTACTTTGCGGGCGTGTGGGCGCACCACGGGCAGAACGAGTTCAAGTTTCTGGAGAAGGGCGACGTGGACTCGGCGCTGAACGCGGCGTTCGCGATCGGCGACGACCGGCTGCAGAAGCGCGCCCGGGGTTACGTGGTGCCGGACTCCTTCACGCACGGTACGTCGGCGCAGCGGATGCGCTGGTTCCGGCAGGGGTTCGAGACGGGCGACGTGGGCGGGGCGCGGGAGCTGTTCGACCTGAGGTACGAGGATCTGTGACGCGGGTTCCTCTCTCCGGTTAGCAACGCTTCGCAGAAGCGTTCTTATGAACGCCCGCGAAACGAACACCACTGGCACTCCCCCCGAGGCCCTCGCCGACCTCGAAGCCGTACTGAACCACGTCGCCGCCGGCACGCCCGTCGAGCCGGCACTCGCCCGCCGCGTCCGCGAGCGTTCCGAGCGGCTGACCGAGGAACTGCGGCAGCGGTACGGGGAACTCGACGTGGCCGTCGATCTTATCCGCGAAATCCGCGAGGAGGAATGAAGTACATCCTGGACGCCTCCGTGGCATTGAAGTGGGTGCTGCCCGAGCCCCTGGCGGCCAAGGCTCGCCAGTTGCGGGACGACTACCAGAAGCGGCTTCACGAACTCTTCGCACCCGATTGCCGGCATCGCGCCGGCACAGGTCCCCCATCTTGCCCCACGCGCCGCGACAGTTCCGGTGGTGCGCCCTGGGGGGGCGGTGCTGAAGCGCCGGCGGCGCCCGGGTGCGTCGCGCCGCTTGATTCCAATGGCAACATGGGTATAGTTGAGGTGAATTTGTGGGCGTGACGGGGTGAAGGCACTGCCTTGACCTTGCCACCGTGTGAGCGGATAACGTCGAAATAGCTGACACCCATGAGGGGCTCGTCGTAAAAAGGCCCGCGGCGCGAGCAGGTGCCCCCGGCCGAAAGAACCTGATCTGCACCCCGAAACAGTCAGGGTTGGCCGACGGCCCCTCCGACCTTCCCCGCACGCCTCCTTCGCTCTTGGCAAGGAGGCGTGCGCTTGTTATATCTCCCTGCCGCGCTCGGCCCTCGGCCCTCGGCCCCGCGGGAGGCGGAAACGCTCACGTCCGGTCCGCAGGTCGCCCGTCCGCCGGTAACGCTCCCATGAGCGAGCAACCGCAACAGGGGCCGGTGCCACGGCACGTGTCCGTGCTGCCCCGCGAGGTGGTCGAATTCCTGGCCCCCGCGCCGGGACAGGTCTTCGTGGACGCCACGGTCGGCGCCGGCGGCCATGCCCGTCTCCTCGCCGAGCGCCTCGCCCCTGGGGGACTGCTGATCGGCCTCGATCAGGATCCGGCGATGCTGGAACTGGCCCGGCCGCGGCTGGAGGGCCTGCCCGTCAAGCTGGTGCGGGCCAACTTCGAGCGCCTGCCCCTGGTGCTGCGCGAGTTGGGCGTCGGCCCGGTGGACGGCGTGCTGGCCGATCTGGGCTTCTGCTCCGACCAGCTCGACGATGTCGGGCGCGGTCTGAGTTTTCAGCAGGCCGGGCCACTGGACATGCGGCTCAACCCCACGGAGGGCGAGACGGCCGCCGACCTGCTGCGGCGGCTGAGCGAGCGCGACCTGGCGGACCTCATTTACGGGTACGGCGAGGAGCGCTTCAGCCGCCGCATCGCCCGCAAGATCGTCGAGACGCGCAAGCGGGCGCCGCTGGAGACTACGGAGCAACTGGCGGCCCTGGTGCGGCAGTGCGTGTCGCGGCCGCGGGGCAAACGGCACGCGATCGACCCGGCGACGCGGACTTTCCAGGCGTTGCGGATCGCGGTGAACGACGAGCTGGTGGCGCTGGAGCGGCTGCTGGCGGCGCTGCCGCGGTGGGTGCGGCCGGGCGGCCGGGCGGCGCTCATCAGTTTTCACTCGCTGGAGGATCGGCGCGTCAAGCAGGCGTTCCGCGACCGCGAGGTCTGGCAGGAGCTGACGCGCAAGCCGGTGCAGGTGGGCGAGGAGGAAGCGCGGGACAACCCGCGGTCCCGCAGCGCGAAGCTGCGGGCGGCCGTGCGGAAGGGACAGGAGTCAGGAGAGCCTCAAGCCCACGGGCCGCGCTCCGTGGGACCGCTGCCCTGACCCTGGGTCCTGGTTCGAGTTCCCCGGAACGGAGGAGGAGCGGGACATGACGCGCGAAACGAAACTCGGGCTCGTGGTGGCCAGTTCGTTCGTCGCCCTGACGGCGGTGGTCGTGGCCGCGCGACTGAAGCACAGCCCGCAGTCGGCGTCCGAGCCGCCGCCTTCGCTCGCCCAGGGGAGCCAGCCGCGCGAAGGCCCTCCTCCACCTCCACCCGGCGGCAGCCCGTCGCTTCAGGGGGACTCCAGGCGGCCTCCGGTACTACAGGTTGCGGCCACTGAGGTGACTCCCCTGCCTCCGGAATCGCCCCTCGGGGTGAACCTACCGGCCCCCACCAACAATCCGAGCAATCCGTCCGTGCCGCCGCCGCCGGGGACCAATCCGGCGCCGCCGAGCGGCACTCCGGATTCCGCGAAGCCTCAGCAAGTCGCTCAGGCGCCTCTGCCCCCCGCGACGTCGATGCCACCTCCGCAGCCCGCGCCGCCGCAACCCGCGTCGCCGCCGCCCGCGCCGACCTCGGAGTCCCCCAAACCGCTGGCGCCCGGTGGGCAGTCGTTGCCTGCCCCTGGCGGTCCCACTCCGCCGCCGGCCGCGCAGCCGAACCCGCTCGAGGCTCCGCCCGCGCCGAATCCGAAGCCGGCCAACGACGGCAAGCAGAGCGCCGGGTTGCCGCCCATCACGCAGGTGGCGCCGCCGCCTCCCCCGGCGACAGGGACTGGGCAGAACGACCTGCCGGCAGTGCCGAACAGCCCGGCGCCCGCCGCCGTCGGGGAGAACAAGCAGAAACTCCCTGGCCAGAACGATCCGGCGCCCGCGCCGCCTGGCCTTCCGGGAGTTCCTGCCCCGCCGGCGCCCGCAGTGACTCCGGCCGGCGGCAGCAACGGGTCCGACGGCATGGGCCTGCCTGCGCCGACGCCGACGCCGACGCCGACGCCGACGCCGACCCCGCCCGGCAAACCTGCGGCGGGCCCTGTGCAGCCGGCCGGACAGGGAACGAAATCGGCCGATCTCATCCCGGGGAGTCCGCCGTCTCCGACACCGCCGGCACCACTGCCCCGGGCAGGGAGTTCCGACCCGCAGCCGAGCCCGGCCCCGAAACCCGCCGACCCGCCGACCGCCCCGACGGTCCCGCCGCAGGTGCCGTCCGTGGGTGCGGTGCAGCCGCCCGCGCCGGTGAACGGCAACTCCTTCGGCGGCCCCGAACGGGCGCCCGTGGCCGTGGTTCAGGCGAACGTGCCCGACAAGGGCACGCCGCTCGGCGGCGGTCTGGACGACCCGAGAAATGCGTCCGCAATTCCGCCGATCGGGGCGCCGACCAATGTGGGCAGCCCGCCGATCAGCGTGCCGCGCCCAGCGGACCCACTGCCGGTGCGCTCGGTCGGCGTGGCGCCGAGCGTCAAGTTCTTCGACGTGCAGACCTACCGCTGCAAACCGGAAGACAATTCGTTCACCGCGCTGAGCCAGCGCTTCTACAACTCCGAGCGCTACGCCCAGGCGCTGCTGCTGTACAACCGCAGCCACCCGCTCGTGGACGAGGGCGTGAAGTACGAGCCGCCGCAGTTGCGGCCGGGGGCCTCGGTGTTCGTCCCGCCGCTGGAATTGCTGGAGACGCGCTACGGCGACACGATCCCGAACCTCAAGCCGCTGCCGCAGGTGCCGGTCGGCGGGACCGTCTCCGTCGGCTCGTCCTCGCCGGCCACCGGCATGGCCCCGGCGCCGGTGGCGGTGCCCGTGCCCCCGGCCGGGCCGGCGCCTGTGGCTGTGCCGACCGTGCCGTCGGTCGCGGCGCCCGCGCCCCGGGCGAATGTGGTCCCGGCGACTGCGTGGGGCGCTGCCGGCAAGGAGGAGAAAGTCTACCGCGTCCCCACCGGCACTGGCGAAATGCTGTATGGGATTGCCCAGCGGACGCTCGGCAATCCCCAGCGCTGGAATGAGATCTACCGGCTGAATCCGAACCTGAATCCCTCACTGCCCATCCCGCCCGGCACCGTGCTGGCACTGCCGCCCGACGCCCGCGTCGAGCCGTAGAGCGTTCTTTCGCGTCAGGCCTGGACCGTACCCGCAACGGCGCGTTCAAAGGCGCCGCAGTGAGCCAGGATCGCCGCGGCCTCGGCGTGCCGGCCGTCCGCGTGGACGGTGACGAGCGTGCGGCCGCTGTGGAACTCGCGCTCGTAGTGCTGGGCCTCTTCCTCGGAGACGCCCATGCCGATCAGGGCACCGATCAGGCCGCCGCTGGTGATGCCGACGGTCGCCCCGCCCAGGACGCCGGCGAGGATGCCGGCCGCGAGCAGCGAACCGACGCCCGGCAGCGACAGGGCGATGCCCACGCCGAGCAGGGTGCCAAGCACGCCGCCGGTGACGGCGCCGACGGCCGCCCCTTCCTCGGCATGCACGTCCGCTTCGACGACTGGCTGGTCCGCCGCTTCCCCGTCACGGACCACGACGCCGATCTGGTCGTTATGGAAGCCGGCGCGGTGCAGTTCCTCGACGGCCTTTTCCGCACTTCTGCGATCCTCGAACACCCCGACGACGGGGGGTGGCTTGCTGCTGGTCACGGTAACCTCCTTCTTGATGGGGCCGCCCGCTCGCCGCGCGGGTGGATCTCGAGAGGAGATACGCAAGAACGGTGCCGGCCGCGACCGTGGCGACAGTCGTTTATCCGTCCGGTGCCTGGTTCCTGCATTAAGGCCGCGGGGACCGGCAATTCCTCTCAATCCGGTTGGAAGGGGTCGGACAGATGTGTCGCCTCCGGATACTTGCCCCCGCCCCGGCACGGACGATTGGCGCTTGGCGCCGCCCCGGCACCTGGCGTAACGTGGAGAAACGGTGCGGTCTGGGGGAAAACGGCCGGGCCTGCCGCGCGAAGCTCCTGAGGAAGCATCCCATGGCCGAGCCTGACGACGTGTGGTTCATCCGCCTCCCGGACGGCCGGGTGCTGCGCGCCGGCAGCACCGCCTCGGTCCGCCATCACCTCGAGTCCGGGGAGATCCCCCCCGACAGCCGGGTGCGGCGCGCCCACGGCGAGGCCTGGGTCTTCCTCGAGCGCACCAGCGAGTTCGCCGACCTCGTGCCGCACCGTTCGCGCACCCCCGCGCAGCCCCCCGCCGCGCGCCGCCCTGCTTCTTCGCGCCTGCTCGAGACCGACGCGAACCGTGCCGGGGCGCCCGTGGGCGGCCTGCACCTGCACACGGTCGACGTGCGCGGGGGCGTGACCGAACTGCTCACGGCCCTGGAAAGTACGTTCGTCCGGGGACGGCTGCTCGGGGCCGGGGCCGTCACCGTCGCCGCCGCCGTGCTCGTGCTGCTCGCCAACCGCACCCGCCTCGGCCAGGACGTGTGGCCGCCGCTGCCCTGGGTGGCGGCCGGCCTGGTGGCCCTCTTCCTGCAGGCACTCTACGCGGCCTACGTGACGCAGGCGACGTTCGTCGAGTTGTCCACGCTGCGGCCCGCCCGGGCCGAGGAGGCGCGCGCGGGCCTGCTGCGGAACGCCCTCCGGGTCGTTCTCGTTGAGCTGTGCGCGCCGGGCGGCCTGCTGCTGCTAATCGGCGGCCTGCGCTGGCTGGGGAGTTGGCTGGCCGAACCGCCCGATGGGTCGGTGGTCGAGGCGATCGTGGGCGCGGCGGCCGTCGTGCGGCTGGTGCTCGAGGTGGTGTTCTGGCCGGTCGCGGGACTGAGCCTGCTGCTGGCCCCCGTCGTCGTCATTGAGGAGGCGTCGCCGCCGCGCGTGCTGTGGCAGTGGGGGGCGCTGCTGCGCCAGCACCTCAGCCGCGTCTTCGTGTACGAGGCGCTGGCGGCGGCACTGGGGCTGATCACCACCCTGCCGCTCCTGGTCCCGGTCACGCTGGCCGCCTGGGCGTGCTCTCCGGCCGAGCTGGCCAACCCGGTCGTCAGGGGGGCGCTCGGCGTCCTCTTCGGCGTGGCGCTGGCGCCGCTGCTGGCCTATGTGACCGTGGCCAACCTCTTCATTTACCTCAACCTCCGCTACGAGCACGCGCCGTCGGCGCGGTGAGGCCGCCCGCAGAGGAGTTGCGCCCCACACGGAAGTTCGTGAAGACATGGGCTGAAGTTGGAGTCCCGGCTTTAGCCGGCTGAAGCCGAGACTCCAGCCCCAACTCCTCTCCGAACGGACTCTCACTTCCCCCTCGCGCACCGGACCACGCTGCGCGCCGTGAGTGCCAGCACGCCGTGGTGCTCGTCCACGCGCCCCGTCGCCAGGTACGGCCCCATTCCCCGTGACAGAAGCAGCGGGCACGTCCCGGGGAAGAGGTTCAGCTCCACCAGGCCCCATTCGTCCTCCAGCGTCAGGAACTGCATCGGCCGGCCGTCCGTCGTGCGCGCCTGCCGGCCCGTCGCCACCACGCCGGCCAGCGTCACCGTCCGGCCCCGGTGGGCGGCGAGGTCGCGGCTGGTCGCCAGGCCGTCCGGCAGCAGCGGGCGGAACAGCGACATCAGCGGCGGCCCCAGCACGAACCCCAGCAGCTCCCACTCGTCGTGCAGTCGCCGCTCCACGCTGTAGTCGGGCGGCGACCAGCCCTCGGGGAGGAGCGAACCGGAGAGGGAAACCTCAGCGGTGGAAGATGGCCAGGACGACCTCAAGGAGGATGAGGAAGACGACGACCAGCTCGAGGAATTCGGTGCGGAAGCCAGCCGCCTGGTCGGAGACGACCTGGTAAGCCCCTTCGGCGACCTCCAGTTTGCGCTGGATGTTGTGTTCCCAGGTCTCGAGGTGGAAGCGCGTGGCGACGAGGCGATAGACGCGCGCCAGGTACTGGTCGCCGACCAGCTTGAGCACGTTGCCGGTCCGCTCGAACAGGCCGTTGGCCTCCACCTTCAGTTCGCCGAGCAGCCGCAGCGGTCGGGCGTAGCTGCGCCAGAACGGCAGCCGGGACTGCCGCAACGGCTGCAGCAGGCGCGCGGCGCCGGTCAGGCTGTCGTCGAGGCGGTTGTCGATGTGGCGGAACTCCAGGAGCTGGAGGTTGGCGAACTCGATGGTCTGCAGCGTCTCCTCGCAGTCGCGGTCGAGCAGGACCGCGGCCGCCCAGTCGCAGACGAACAGGTCGTCGGGGCTGTAGCTCAGGTGCAGGCGCAGGGCCTCGGTGACCTCCTCGGTGCTGAGCGGGCCGCTCTCCAGGCGCACCAGGCTCGCCAGCCAGCCCGAGCGCTCAACGGCGAGGCCACTGAGCAGTTGCCCCGGCGGCGGCAGGGGCGGCCCGGGCGGCAGCTGGAAGACGAAATACTCCTCGCTCATGTCCTCCTGCCAGAGGGGATCGCGGAGGGCGGGGAGGAGTTGGCGGTGCAGCGGCTGCAGTGCGGAGCGGGCGGCGGCCACCAGGCTGCTCGGCTCCGCCAGCCAGCCCGCCAGGCGGCGCAGGCGCTCGGGCGGCAGTTCCAGCGGGACGCGCAGGTGCATGCTGACGGCGGCGAAGTCGAACAGGGTGACGCCGGCGGCCGCCGTGACCGTGCCAAGGCCGTCGAGATCCAGGGGCACGGGGGGCAGGACGACGCGCAGCGGCGGCGGGCGGTAGCCGATGGACGTCGGCGTGCGCCGCCGTCGCGACAGGGCGTGGATCTCGGCGGGGACGAGGCGGCGGGCGTGGTCGAGGTCGATCTCGTCGCCCCAGTCGAAGGCGACGTAGACATGGAGCGTGCCGCCCACCGCCGTGCCGTTGTCCGGTGCCGGTTCGGGCTGGGCAGGGGGCGGGTCGGCCATGAAGTCCCCCGGTGTCCCGCGACTGTGCGGCCGCGGTTGGCGGTGTCAGGAGACGGACCAGAGGACGATGAGGTACAGGACCACGCCGACGAGGAAGATGCCCTGCATCAGCACGACGATGTAGGCGGCGGCCGTCTTGTCGGCGTCGCGGAACGACTGCCACTCGTGGGGCGGGAAGTAGGTCTGCTCGCCGGACGGGGCGTCATGGTGAGCCGCCGCGTGTTCGGAAGGGGCATGGGGGTCGTCGTGGTTCATGGCAAAGGTCCCTCTTGCTGGAGGATCAAGGGGGCCGCCGGTGTCCAGGCCGGCGGCGGGAGTCATCCGGAGATGGTATAGCAGCCCACGACAGTCCTGGCGAGCCGGGGGCGTTAGCCACCGGAGGGTGGCCCCAGGCGCTTCCCTCCGGGGGCTAACGCCCCCGGCTCGCCAGGGCACTCCCCGCTACTTCGCCGCGAGCCGCAATCGCAGCGCCCGCAGGCCGCGCCCGTGCGCCCCGGCGTAAGCCGCCGGGTACTCCACCGCGCCCTTCGCCGCGAACCACAAAATGCGATTGAGCGTGTCCTCGTCTGCCGCGTCCGGCCTCGTGAAGTTCAGCGCCAGGCTCTTCTCCGCCCAGAAGCGTGCCTGCCCCTTCAGCTTGCCGGCCTTCGGATTCAGCTCGTCCAGCTGCACGCGCGCCGGCCGTGCCCTGTACGGCGTCAGGTCCGCCCGGTCGGTGAAGCACGCGGTCATCACCGGGGCCAGGGCGTCCAGCTGCGTCATGGGCGCCACGCCGAGCATGCGTTCCATCGTGTGCAGCACGCTCGTCTGGTTGTAGAAGCGCGAGACCACCTTGCCGCGCTTCGTGTACGGGCTGAGCACCAGGCACGTCGAGCGGTGGCCGTCCACGTGGTCCCAGCCGTCCTGGGGGTCGTCCTCGATGATGAAGATGCACGTCCTCGGCCAGAAGCGGCTGCGGCTGATCGCCTCGACCAGTCGGCCGACCGCGAGGTCGTTGTCGGCGACGTGGGCGCGTGGCGTCGGCATGTCCGGCGCCGTGCCGGAGGTGTGGTCCTGCGGCAGGTGCAGGAGGACGAGGTTCTGCCACTCGCCCTTCTTCTCGGCCGCGCGGAACTCCTTCAGGAAGTAATCGATCCGCACCTGGTCGGGGACCTTCATGTTCCAGCCGGGGCAGGCCGGGGCGGTGTAGCGGCGCAGCGCCTCGATGCCGACCGAATCGACATACTTGATCTTCTTGGTGCCGTTCTTGTGGTCGTCGTAGATCTCCTTGAACGTGGCCTTCTCCGGCTCGATCTTCGTGTCGTTGTACTCGCCGTAGTTGCGGAACGAGAGGCCGCGCAGCAGCACGCGGTCCCAGAGGAAGCCGGTCGAGGAGTAGGCGAGCGGGTCGTCGCCGAACGGGTAGCTGCGCGTGAAGCCGCCGAACTGCCTTTCGAGGTGGTCGGTGGCGTTGCCCTCCGTCGCCCAGCTGTGGCCGTCCGCGGACAGGACGCCGTTGCAGTAGAAGTTGTCGAGCAGCACGAAGTCGCGGGCGAGGGCGTGCAGGTTCGGCGTGACCTCCTCGGGGTAGATGCACAATTTCGGATCGCCGTTGGCGCTCTTGATGTCGCCGAAGACCTGGTCGTACGTGCGGTTCTCCTTGATGACGTAGACGACGTGCTCGAAGACCGACGGCTCGCCGGACCGCGCGGGGACGGGGACGGCCTTGACGCCGGGGCGCTTCTTCTCCAGGGCGGCGAGGATCTGCGGCACACGGCTGTCGGCGCGCACCTGGGCGGTGTACTCCTTGAGCTTCGCGGCGTCGGGCAGGGCGATCTTCGAGACGCTGCCGCGGTGCTGGTGCGAGTTCCAGCCGGCGCGCTTCGGGTCCTTGTTGCGCGAGCCCTCGCCCTTGACGTTGGCGACGTAGAGGTGCTTGCCGTCGCTGACGACGGCGCCGGGATACCAGCCGGTCGGGACGTAGCCGCGCACCGCCGCCTTGCCCTCCAGCCCGATGACCGCGACCGCGTTGTTGCCGCCATTGCAGGCGTAGAGGGTTTTGCCGTCGCCGCTGAGGGCCAGCGCGTTGGTGGCGCTGCCGAACGGCAGGGCGGGGTCGGGACGCACCAGTACGGTGTCGGTCACGTCGAGCGTGTCGGTCTTGAGGATGCTCACCGTGTCGGAGTTGGCGTTGGCGACGAACAGCGTTTTGCCGTCGGCGCTCAGCTCGATGTCGGCGGGGTGCAGGCCGACTGGCGTTTCCCGGGTGACGGCGCCGCGCGCCAGGTCGATCTTCATCACGGTGCCGCTCGCCGCGACGCCGCGCTCGTCGATCACCGTCGGTGTCCCGGAACTGGGCGCGGTGCGGTCGCCGGCGCGGGGCCTGCGGCCGCCCCAGTTGGAGACGTAGGCGAACTTCTCGTCCGGCGACAGGACGACGTCGTAGGACGCGACGCCCGTCACGATCTGCTTGACGAGCTTGCCCGCGTCGAGATCGACGACGCCGAGCGTGTTGTTGCGCGACAGGCACACGAGCGCCTTCTTGCCGTCGCGGGTGAGGGCCAGGCCAAGGGCGTGCGAGGCGTCCTTGCCCTTGGGGCCGGGCAGCTCGATGGCACGGCGCCACGTCAGCGCGCCCTTGCCGTCAACCTCCGCCTCGTGCAGGTGCCGCTGGGCCGTGGTGGCGTAGAGGCGTTTGCCATCGTGGCTCAGGGCAAGGCCGTGCATCGAGGCGCCGTCCTTCTTCGGGAACGTCAGGCGCTGGCGGATCGTGAACGTGCCGGTGTCGATGACCCACAGCCCGCGGTTATCCTTGACGTAGAGGACCGTGCCGTCCTTGCTCAGCACGACGCCGACGGGCCGGCCGGGGAAGGCGAGGGTCTGGCCGGCGGAGCGGACCTTGTGGCCGGTGGGCATGATCCAGCCGCCGTCGGCGGTGGGGCCGACCAGGTCGTCCGCGGGCAGTGCCTCGACATCGACGGCCGCCCGGGCCATCCAGTAACTCAGGAGCAGCAGTCCGGCGAAGAGAGTCGCGGCGACAGGGAGGCGGGAGCGCATGGGGGGACATCCTCGGGGGATGGGCGCGACGCCATTGTATCGCGGCGAACGGCCAGCGTAAGGTGGCTGGGCTTCCCGCCCTCTCCGCCGGCTCCCGAGCGGAAAGAGGAGGGCGGAGAGGGGGACGGAGTTATTCCAGGGATTGACGGCTTTGGGAATGAGTTGCGTCCCCTTTCCGAGTCTTTCCGGGTCGTCCCCTTTCCGGGTTTGTATATGGAACAATCCTCTGATTCTTCAGAAGAGATGAGGCGGCAACGCCAGCCTTCGGCTACAAAAGGGCGGTCGTCGCTTGCGCGCGCTTCGCTGCTATCGCTGACGCCAACGTGGGTCCGCGGAGCCGTGGACCGTGATTTCCGAACGTACCCGATCCTCTCTCAACCAGCCAGGAGGCCGTCATGAATGCGAAACTGTGGCCGCTGCTCCTCGCCCTTCTCGTGCTCGCCGTCTCCGCCCGCGGCCAGGAGTCGGTGCGCAACCTGAGCCGGCCCGGGCAGTACAGCAAGTTCCTCACGCCGGGCCAGGTCGATCGCTGGCTTTTCGAGGGGGAGAAGGGCGAAACGATCATCGCTCACGTTGCCAGCAGGGAGTTCGACCCGATCCTGGAACTGGTCAAGGGCGGGGCGAAGGACGACAAGCCCCTCGTGGAAGTGGACGACCCGGGCAACGAGAGTCGTTTCTCCCTCCGGCTGCCCGAGAAGGGCAAGTACGAAATCCGCGTCCACGCCTTCAAGTACCAGGGCGGCGGGAACTACACGCTCCAGGTGCGGCGCTTCCAGGCCAGACCCCTCGCCGTGGGCAAGCCCCTTATCGGCGCCTTCGACCGCGAGGGCAAGAGCTACTATTACTTCCCGGGCGCGAAGGGCCAGGTCCTCATCCCCGAGCTGAAGGGGGCGTCCTCTGAGGCATGGAAAATGCTCGACTTCAAGGGCCGCGAGATGAGAGATTGGGCCGGCACGGTGGCGCTCGAGGACGACGGCGAGTACTCCCTCGTCGTTTCCGGGCACCCGGAGTACCGCTACGACCTCCTGGTGCGCGAGGCGCGGCGGCAGGACCTGGCCCAGGGAAAGGGCCTGGCGGGCAGTCTGCAACAGGGAGAGCTGGACGTGTGGAGCTTCCAGGGCAAGCCCGGGGATTTTCGCCTCCTGGAAGTGGAGAAGAAGGGCGAGCTGCTGTCGCGGCTGATCTACGCGCCGCTGGAGAAGAAGAGCGAGCAGCGGATCGCGCGGCCGGGGGAACGGCCGGAAATCGCCCTGCTGCCGGTGGCCAGCCGGGGAGGCCGACTGCGCTTCGCCGCGATCCTGGGCCGCGAAGGTAGGTATCAGCTGCAACTGCTGGCCGCGACTCCCGCCTCGTACAAGCTGACCGTGCGCGACCCCAGCGTGCCGGTCGCCTGGGGCCCGGAGGTCGAAGGGAACCTGCCCGTGGGCGGCGCCGCCTTCTACACCTTCAAGGCCGTGCCCGGCCAGCTCTTCCAGGCCGGCCTCGCTTCGCAGAAGTTCGTCCCCGTGCTGCGCCTTTACGATGTGCATGGGGGCCTCGTCGGCAGCAGCGGGGACGACGCCGACGGGTTGGCGGGCCGCATCACGCACATGGTCGTGAACGAGGGGCTGTACCGCTTGCAAGTGTCGTCGCTCGGCGATGGCGGCGGCGGCGACTTCCGCCTGGCGCTCAAGGAAACGAAGCTCAAGGAGTTGCAGGTGGGCGGGCGCGGCCAGGGGACGGTCCCGCCCGGCGCCATGGATTTTTGGGCCTTCCCGGGCAAGGAAGGGCAGACCGTGTTTCTCAGCGTCCGCTCCGCCGCGTTCGAGCCCACGGTCAGCCTCCGCAGTCCCGACGGCGTGCTCCTGGCCGTCGATAACAAGGGCAGTGCCGCAACGGGCAGCCTGTTGGCCCTCAAGCTGCCCAGGACGGGGCGGTACACCGTGTGGATCTCGCCGCGGCGCGGGGCGGGAGAGTATACGGTGCGATTGATCGACGGCGATTGAACTCCCGCTCGCGTCTCCTTCCGCAGGCGCGGCTGAGTTCGGGGCCGAAAGGTATCAAGCGCGGCGCCCCTCCCCTGTCGAGTTCCGTTGCCTCCGACGCCGGCATCCGGTAAAGTGCATAATCCCTGAATGTTCGCGGCAGGAGTCGTCCCATGATCGGCCACGGCCGGCCAGGAAGGCAAGACGAATGGCACCCCACTCCACCCCCCAGAGTCCGGGGAAAACGACCCCCCGAGACCGCTTCCCGCAGCTCGCCGCCGACTGGAAGGGAAGGTCGCGGCACCTGTCGAACGTCGCCCAGATGGCGATGCTGCCTGCGTACCAGCGCATCATCGGCATGGGCTGGGACGCGGTGCCGCTGATCCTCGAAGAGCTCCAGCGTGAGCCGGACCAGTGGTTCTGGGCCCTGGAGGCGATCACCGACGAAAACCCCGTCCCCCCGGAGGCGGCCGGCAAGGTCCGTCTGATGGCGCAAGCCTGGGTCGATTGGGGGAAGCAACACGGTCTCATCACCCCATGATCGTCCACCCCGACTTCCCACGTCTCACCGCCGAGAACCATCGTATCACCAGCCCCGCGACGACCGACTACAACGTGGTGACTTTAGCCACGCTGGACTCAGTAAATGAGTGAGAGGGTTTGGAAGCGAGCGCGAAACGGCAAGCCAGGCGCGCTGTGCCGGCGGAGCGCGCCTGGCTTGCCGTTTCGCGCTCGCGCCACCCCTCCCAGCGCTGCACCCTCTCCCCCGAAGCGGGGCGAGGGGAGGAAGAACCCCGGCGCCCTCCGTATAATCGCCACCAGTCAGCCCCGACCGTTTTCACCGGACTTCAGCGTATGAAATACGCCATCATCATCCCCGACGGCTGTGCGGACGAGCCCCAGGACGCGCTCGGCGGCAAGACCCCTTTGCAGGCGGCGCACACGCCGAACATGGACCGCGTCGCCCGCCAGGGCGTGGTCGGCCTGAGCGACAACGTGCCGCCGTCGCTCACGCCGGCCAGCGACGTCGCCACCCTCAGCCTGTTCGGCTACGACCCGCTCGTCGTCTATACGGGCAGGGCGCCGCTGGAGGCCGCCGCCATGGGCGTCGCCCTCGGCCCCGACGACTGGGCCGTGCGCTGCAACCTCGTGACCGTCGAGCGCGAGGAGATGCGCGACTTCACCGCGGGCCACATTCCCAACGACGCCGCTCGCGCCCTGATGGCCACCCTCCAGGAGGAGCTCGGCGGCACGTTCCTGCCCGACCACGAGCAGATCCGCGGCATGCGCGTCGTGATGGAGTTTCACCCCGGCGTCAGCTACCGCAACCTGTTCGTGGTGCGCTGCCAGGGGGTGCCGGCGCTGTTCGACGCGACGACGAAGACGCAGCCGCCGCACGACGTCCCCGACCGGCCCATCGCGGACCACCTGCCCCGGGGCACGGGGGCGGAACTGCTGCGGAGCCTGATGGAGCAGAGCCGCGACTTGCTGCGCGACCACCTGGCCAACCAGGCCCGCGTCGCGCAGGGCAAGCGGCCGGCGACGCAGATCTGGCTCTGGGGCCAGGGGCGGGCGCCGCACCTGCAGCCTTTCGCCGACCGGTACGGCAAGCGCGGCGCCATCCTGAGTGCGGTGGACCTGGTGCGCGGCGTCGGCGTGCTGCTGGGCTGGGAGCGGATCGACGTGCCCGGCGCCACCGGCTACCTCGACACCGACTACGCCGCCAAGGGGCGCCACGGCGCCCTGGCGCTCAAGGACCATGACCTGGTCTGCGTCCACGTCGAGGCGCCGGACGAGGCGTCGCACGAGGGCCGGGCCGA
>JBBRPS010000071.1:0-20171 GCA_038227745.1 Gemmatales bacterium
AGAGCGAAAGCGGCGCCGAGCGCCGCACTCCAAAGCGCGCCCCCCACTACATCCTGACACGAACCGCTCTAAACGAGCGAACTTTGAACATGCTGCCCTCAGTAGCGAAGCACCGGCTTGAAGTGGAGGCAAACGACCTCCCCCTCTGCAGGACGTACTCCCTCCTGCTCACAGGGCCTCCTTCCCGAGGGGAGGCCCCGTCTGGATCGCGGCGTGGATATTGTCCCGGGTCACGCCGGCCATGAGTTGCCTGAACGTGTACCGTCGGGCCACGACCTTTTTCGCCTTGCGGACCCGCAATTCGTCCCCGTGCCGCTCGATGGTCACCAGACACGACGCGAAGTCGCTCGGCAGGGTTAGTCGGGCTTTCTGGTCTGTTTTTCGGGTCAGCACGTCCATTCCTCCCCTCCTCCCCGGCTCCATTGTACGCCCGGGCTTCGGAGCCACAAGTGGGCCGGACCCACAGGTGGGAAGCACCCGCGAACCCCGCTGTCTTCAAGGCCGCCCCGCCCTTGCACGGTTCAGCGCATCCGTCGCCGTGGGGTCGTTCGGCCGCACCTGCAGCGCCGCCTGGAACTCGCGCACCGCCTCGGGGAAGCGCCGCGCGCCCTGATGCACCCGGCCCTGTGCCATGCGCACCGCGTAGGTCGCCGCCGCGTCGCCGGGGATGAACTTCAGCGCCTCCTGGTACGCCTTGGCCGCATCGGCAAACTTCTGCTGCTTGTCCAGCGCCGCCCCGGCCTGCATCTGCCCGGCGTACGCCGCCCGCGCCTGCGGCGATGGTTGCGGCGGGGGCGGCGGGGGCGGGGCCGGACGAGAGGCGGCATTGAGCGCTGCGGTCGCCTGCTGTAGTGCCTGCGTCGCGCCGGGGTCGCCCGGCCGGATCTTGAGCGCCGCCTGGTACGCCTTCACCGCGTCGGCGTGGCGCTTCGCCGCGCTCGCCGCCTGGCCCTGCGCGAGCAGACGGTTGAACTCGGCCTGCCGCTGCTGCTCCGCGGCCCTCTTCCTGCCCTCCGCATCCTGCGCGGCGCGGGCGGCGTCGGCCGCGGCGCGGGCCTGGTTGAGCAGGTTCGCCGCCGTCGCGTCGCCGGGCAGCAGGCGGCCCGCATCGCCAAATGCCTTGACAGCGTCGTCGTAGCGCTTCGCCGCCAGCGCCTGCTGCCCCGCCTGGAGCGCCTTCTGGTAATTCGCCTGACGCGCGGCCTTCTCGGTCGCCGCTGTTGCGGTCTGTCGCGCCTGGTCCAGTTCCCGGAAGGCCGCGCCGACGCCCGGATCCTGCGGCGCCAGTTTCTGCGCCTCGGCGAAGGACTTCGTGGCTGCGTCGAACTGGCCCGCCTTCAGGGCAGCGCGCCCGGCTGTGAGGGACCTCTGCACTTGCTCCGCCCGCTGGGCGTCGGCCTGCTTCTGCTTCAGCGCGGCGGCCTGGGCGGCTGCCTGCGCCTCGGCCCGCGCCTGCTGCGCCTTGCGCAGGTCGTTCTGCGCGGCGGCGATGGTCGGGTCCTGCGGGGCGAGCTTCGCGGCGGCAGCGAAGGCATCCGCGGCCCCCTGCATATTGCCGGCGGCCAGAGCGGTGCGGCCCGCGGCCACGGCCTTCTGCACGTTGACGGCGCGCTGCGCCTCGTCGGCGCGCTTCTTGGCTTCAGCGGCGAGGGCGGCCTGGGCGCCGTCCCTGCCTTTCTGCGCCTCCCGCAGGAAGGCAGTCGAGGCCTGGTCGCCGGGCTGCTGCTTCTGGGCCGCGCTGAACGCCTTGATGGCCGCGTCGTATTGGCGGCCAGACAGGGCCACGCGCCCCTCCCCCATCGCCTTCTGATAGGCCTCCGCCTTCCTTTTCCCCTCCGCAGCGGCGCCCGCGTCGAGGGCGGCCTGTTGCCGCGCCTTCTCCGCCTGGGCGCGGGCCTGCGACGCGGACGGGTCGCCCGGCTTGAGCTTCAGCGCCTCGTTCAGCGCCAGCACGGCGGCGTCGTAGCGCTTGTTGGCGAGGTTCGCCTGCCCGCTCTCCAGCAGGCGGCGGAAGTCCTTGAGGCGGCCGTCCTCCTCCGCGCGCCGGCGCGCCTCGGCGGCGCTGCGCTCGCGCGCCTGCTCCGCCTTGCTCAACCCCGTGAGGGCGTCGAGGTTGCCCGGCGCCAGCGCCTTCGCCGCGGTGAAGGATTGCACCGCCCGGTCGTGGTTGCCGGCCGCCAGCGCCGCCTGGCCCTCGCCGACCAGGCGCGTGGCCTCCGTGGCCTGCTGCGCCCCCTCGGCCTGCTTCTTCGTCACCAGCGCCGCCTGCGTGCGCGCCTCCGTCCGGGCCGCCTGGGCCTGGCGCAGCCCCGTGAGCACGGCGTCGGTGCGGTAGACCTTGCCGGCCTGCTCGTACTGCGCGGCTGCCGCGTCGTAGTTTTTCGCGGCCATCGCCTGCTGGGCGAGCTGCAGCGCCTGGGCGTAGAGATCCTGGTTGCGCTTCGCCTCAGCCTCGGCCGCGAACCGGCGCTCCTTCTCGGCGGCGAGCTGTCGTTCCAGGTCGCGCCGGGCTACCTCCCCCTGCGCGGCGGCCTGCGCCCGCGCCTGTCCCACCAGCGCCTGGTTGAGCAGCGCCTCGACGGCGTCCGTCTTCCGCAGCCGCCGGGCAGACTGCAGGACCCCGATCGCCGCGTCATACTGCTCGCGGTTGAGCAGCCGCTGGCCCTCGTCGCAGAGCTGCTGATAGGCGACCCGGTCGGTCTCCTCCTGCCGCTTGCGGCGTGCCAGTTCCTCGGCCAATTGCTGCCGCCGTTGCTTTTCGAGCTGCTCGCGGGTGCGGGCCACCTCCGCCTCTTGCAGGCGGCGCAGCTCGGCCTCGCGCCGGGCCTGCTCCGCGCCGTTGCGCTCGCGCGCCAGCCGTTCCGCCTCCGCACGGGCGCGGGCCAGCTCGCGGTAGACGTCATCGTCCTGACGCAACCGCACCGCTCCCTCGAACAGGCGGATCGATACCTGGAAGTCGCCGCGGCCGACGGCGGCGCGGGCCTGCACGACGAGCTGCGTGTGGGCCGTCGCGCACTCACGCTGCCGCCGCTCGTCCTCCCGCAGGCGCTGTTCCGCGTCCCAGGCCGCCGCCTGCTGCGCGGCGCGGATGCGCGCCTCCTCCGCCCGCCGCGCCAGCTCGAGCTGCCGCCGCTGACACTCCAGCGCCTCGGCCTGCAACCGCTCCGCCTGGCCCCGGCGGGCGTCTTCGAGGGCAGCCAGCTCAGCGGCCCGATAGCTGTTCTGCAGGCGGAACTGGATCTCAACGCTCCCCGGCCTCAGCCGCAGCGCCTTCTTGAACAGAGTGACCGCGACCGTGAAATCGCCACGGTCCGCACACTGGTTCGCCTGGACGACCAGCCCCTGCAGCGGCTGCGTCTGCCGCTCGTAGCGCAGCCGCTCGGCGGGGCTCATCAGCGTGAGCTGCGCCAGCTCGCCCAACCGCAGCTTCAGCTCGAACGGGTCGCGCACGTGGACGCGGCCGCTCCCCCGCAGGAAGCCGTACTCGGTATCGACCAGGTACGTCGTCACGTCGAAGCTGGCCGTCTGCCGGACGTTGCCCAGGACGAAGTAGCGCACGTTCAGCGCCCGCCCCAGCCAGCGCCGGGCGGCGGGATCCGTCATCAGATCGCGCAGCGTCATCCCCATCCGGCCCATGTACCAGAAGAGTTCACCCCGATCGACGATCTCGAAAGACGGCATGAAGTACGGGGCCAGGTTGTCCGGCGTCCAGGCGGCGAGCGCGGGGTGGACGACGGCCGGGTCGCCGAGGACGACGAAGTCGAGGAACGCGATGCGCTCCCGCGGCGGGGGCGGCGCGTCCACGACGACCACGACGAGCGGGGGCGGCGGCAGCAGCGGCCGGCAACGGTCGAGGCGCAACTGCAGGTCGACGTGGCCCGGCGACAGGCTCAGGGCGAACTCGAAGTGGCGGAACGCCTCGCGGGCGCGCCCGCGTCGGAACAGGTTGTCGCCGATCTCCAGCGACAACTGCAGCAGCCGTCGCTTGTGGACCGCCTCGTTCGGGCCGACCGCGATCACCGTCAGCCGTTGCCCCGGCGGCGGGGGCGGCGGCAGACGCTGGAAGTCCTCAACGACCACGCCGCCGAGTTCGGGCGGTCGCGGCGTGCAGAACACGACGGGCGGCGGCACGGGCTGTCCCTGCGGCGGCACCTCGGGCGGCGGCGGCAGCGGGGCGTCGGGCGGCGGCGGGGGCGGTAGCTGGGCGACGCGGGCCTGCTCCTGCGCGGTGGCCAGTCGCTGCTCATCGGTCATCAGCAGCAGCCGGGCCAGCTCCGGCATCAGGCCGATCACCTGGTCCGGCGTCGCGGCGACCACCTTGGCGGTCTGCACGACCAGGCCGCTGCGCGTGTCCACCAGGCGGGCGTTGACCGTGACGCCGCCGACGGGCGTGACGCTGCCGACGACGAGGTAGCGCAGCCGGAGCAGGCGGCCCAGCTCGCGCCGGTCGGCGTCGCTGTCCGCGATCCGGCCGGCGCCGAGCTTCAACTCGTCCACGACCTTGCCGAGCTGGCCGCGCTCGACGAGGTCGTACTTCGGCTTGAGGAAGGGGAGCAGCTCGTCGGCGAGGGTGCGGCCGGCCTCCGGGATGCCGGCGTCGCCGCGGACCTCGAAGTCGGCCACGCCGACGCGCTCGCGCCGCTGCTGCAGCGCCACCGTGTACTCGTCGATCTCCTGGCGGACTTGCAAGGTGTCCCACGCCGCGGCGGCGTCCTTGAGTCGGCCGAGCGCGTCCTCCAGCGTGGCGGGGTCGCGGCGCAGCTCGGCGGCCTGCACGCGGTTGTCGTCGTAGCGGGCCAGCGAGGTGCGGACATCCTCGAGCTGCCGCTTGAGATTGGCGTCGTCGCCGAGTTGCAGCGCCTGCTCGTAGGCAAGGGCCGCGGCGCGGAGGTTCCTGTCCTTGCGGGCCGCGTCGCCGTCGTCGCGGAAGCGCTGGCGTTTGGCGGCGCTGTCGGCGACCTGAGCGGCGAGGAGGGTGTCGGCCTGGAGCTTGAGGGTCGCGAGCCGGCCGGCGACTTCGGTGCCGCCGTACTGCTGCAGGGCCGCGGTGGCGAGCTGCCCGGCCTCCGCGGTCTTGCCCTGGTCGAGGACGGCCTGGATGTCCTGCACGGTGCGCTCGGCGGCCGCCTGCTGGTCGATGCGCGCCTTGAGCTTGGCGGTCTCGCCGCGGAGGAAATCGCTGTCCTTGAAGGTGCGGGCGGCCTCCAGGGCGGCGAGGGCGTCGGGATATTTCCGCTCTCCCAACAGGCGGAAGGCGTCCTGCAAGGCCGCGTCGTACTTCTGCTGTTTGTCGGCCTCCGCGACGGGGGACTGCGGCGCATCGCCCGGGGGCGGGCCCTTCGGGCCGCCGACGATGACGCCGGGCAGGTCGCCGGGGACGGGCTCGGGGGCCTGGTTGTCCACGCGGAGGGCGTTCAGCGGCTCCTCGGCGGGGGCGGGAGCTTTCGAGCAGCCCGCGAGTGAGCAGGCGACGAGGACGAGGGAACCCAGCGCGAGCGCATACTTCCGTGACATGGTTGGGCCTCCGAGCGGGGGGCGGGGTTCTGGGGGGCGCGGGGAGTACGTTGATTCAGGTCGGAATCTTATGCTTTCGGCGGGTGGCGCACAAGAGCGGTTGAAGGGAGCGAGAGTACGCCGCCCCCTGCCTGTCGGCCCACCCAGTGCAATGTCTCGCTTTTCCCCCGCGGTCGCCTAAAATGCCCGACATCCGAGGCGCGGACGGGAAGGACGGCGATGGCGAGCGGCGACGACACTCTCTTCACTCCCCCCGACTGGCTGGCCCGCGAGGAGCACCTGCTGGCCCCCTACGCCATGCGCACCCGCCTCAGCCGCGGCCGCCGCCACCCCGAGGAGCCACACCCCTTCCGGCCTCTCTACACCCGCGACCGCGACCGCATCGTCCACTGCACCGCCTTCCGCCGCCTGATGTACAAGACGCAGGTCCTCGTCACCCAGACCAACGATTACCATCGCACCCGCCTCACGCACACCCTCGAGGTCGCCCAGATCAGCCGCACCCTCGCCCGCCAGCTCGGCCTCAACGAGGACCTGACCGAGGCCATCGCCCTGGCCCACGACCTCGGCCACCCCCCGTTCGGCCACGCCGGCGAGGCCGCCCTGGACGAGTGCATGCGCGGCCACGGCGGCTTCGAGCACAACCGCCACGGCCTGCGCATCCTCGAGGTCCTCGAATACCGCTACGCCGACTTCCCCGGCCTCAATCTGACCTGGGAAGTCCTCGAGGCCCAGGCGCACCACAGCAAGGACCAGGCCGCTCCCGAGGTCCGCGCCCTCCTCGGCGCCGGCCAGCCACTGCTTGAGGCCCAGGTCGTGGACGCGGCCGACAGCCTGGCCTACGACACGCACGACGTGGACGACGCTCTGAACGTCGGGCTGGTCTCGCCGGCCGACCTCATGGAGGTGCCGTTCTGGCAGCAGGCGGTCGAGCGCGTCCTGCGGAGCGGTCGGCCCGGGCCGGAACAGTTCCACCCGACCGTCGTCCGCACCCTGATCGACTGGCAGGTGAACGACCTGCTGGAGCACACCTGGGAGCGGCTGCGCCAGGGCCGGATCCGCGGCGTCGCGGACGTCCGCGCCGCCCCCGGCCCGCTCGCCGGCCCCGGCCCAGAGGTGCGCCGGCTCAAGTCGGGGCTGGAGGAGTTCCTGCGCAGCCGCGTCTACCACCACTACCGCGTCATGCGCATGGCCACGAAAGGGCAGCGCATCCTGCGCCAGCTGTTCGAGGAGTACTGCCGGGCGCCGCAGCAACTGCCGGAGCGCTACGCCCGCCGTGCCGAGAAGGGGCCGCCGGCGCAGACCGTCTGCGACTACCTGGCCGGCATGACCGACCGCTTCGCCCAGGACGAGTTCCTTCGTCTGTTCCAGCCGTACACTCCCGTGTAAGATAATCCGTCTCTGCCGAACCGGCGTCGCGGGCGCAGGCCCGGGCAGGTCCTACCCCGTTGCGCCGCGCACCCGCGGGCCGCGCCTCCCCTGGAAAGGCGCCCCGGCGCGTCTCCCGAATTCCCGACACCTCACCTCGACTGCGGAGGTTTTTCCCATGGTTCCGAACTGGTTGCGGCGCTGGTGGCAAGGCGTGGGCGAGGGCCTCAAGACGCCCGCGCCGGCGGTCAACGTGATCCTCTGGATCCTGCGCGGCTGCTTCGGGGCCATCATGATCGGCATGGCCTGGGCGGCCTTCAGCTACTGCAACAGCGACCCGCGGCTGGGACCGGAGAAGGGGATCCAGGCCTTCGTCGCGATCCTCGGCGTCGGCTTCCTGGTCCTCCTCACCGACGTACTCGTCCGCAACAAGCAGATCACCACGATCTCGGCGGTCTACTTCGGCCTGCTGCTCGGCCTGCTCCTGGGCACGCTGTTCTCGATGGCCCTGGAGCCGATGATCAGCGACTGGGCCGGGACCTCTCGGGAAAAGATCGGGCCGGCGGTGCGCATGCTGCTGACGGTCGTGTGCTGCTACATCTCGATCTCGACGCTGCTGCAAACCAAGGACGAGTTCCGTTTCATCATCCCCTACGTGGAGTTTTCCAAGCAGGTGAAGGGGGCGCGGCCGCTGGTGCTCGACACGAGTGTAATTATCGACGGGCGGATTGCCGATATTTGTGAAACGGGGATCCTCGACAGCAAGCTGATCGTCCCCCGTTTCGTGCTGCAGGAATTGCAGGCCGTCGCGGACAGTTCCGACAAGATCAAGCGCAACCGCGGGCGGCGCGGCCTGGACGTACTCAAGAAGATGCAGGGCAACCCCAAGGTGGAACTGCAGATGCACGAGGCCAACCTGACCGAGCTGCGCGACGTCCACAAGGTGGACGAGCGCCTGGTGGTCCTGGCCAAGGTACTGGGCGGGCGGGTGGTGACCAACGACTTCAACCTGAACAAGGTCGCCCAGCTGCAGGGGGTCGATGTCGTCAACCTGAACGAGCTGGCCAACTCGCTGAAGCTGGTGGCCCTGCCGGGCGAGCACCTGACGGTGCGCATCGTCAAACAGGGCGACCAGATGGGGCAGGGAGTGGGCTACCTCGACGACGGCACGATGGTGGTGGTGGAGCAGGGCCGCTCGGCGATTGGGCAGGAAGTGAACATCACCGTGACGAGTGTGTTGCAGACCCCCGCCGGCCGGATGATTTTCGGCCGGCTGGAAGGCCGAGCCGCTGCGGCGAGTGGCTCGGCCGCGTCCTCGGAGGGCGGGAGACATTAAGGAGGAGTCAGGGGTCAGAATCCAAGGATTCTGACTCCTGACCCCTGACTCCTGCTTTCCCCTTTCTGCCTGCGAGGTGTCACTATGGCCTATCGCCTGTCGATCTGTCTTGCCCTGCTTATCGGTTTGCTCCTCGTCACCGAGCCCCGGGCCCAGGCGCCCCCGGCCGGGGGCGGCGAGAAGAAGGGAAATAACGACTTTGAACTGGTCGAGCGGCTGATAAAAGCGCGCAGCGAATACCAGAAGATGCTGGAGCAACTCCGTGCTCACTACATGAGCGTGGGCGACCTGGAGCGGGCACGCTGGTCTGAGGAGGAGCTGCGCCAGTACCACCGCATCCCCAAGCAGGCGTTCCGCCTCGACCTGGTGGTGCCGCCCGAGACGCTCCGCGCCAGCGTCAACGTCCCCGAGGCGAACAAGATGTTCACCCGCTCCATGGGCTACAAGGACAAGGGCTACGGCACGGACTACATCGACAACCAGCGCCGGGCGGAACTGCTGTTCCAACAGCTCATCACCCAGTACCCGCAGAGCGACAAGATCGCCGACGCGGCCTATCAGCTCGGCGATGTCTACGAGAGCAAGGCGTACAAGCAGTATCGCCTCGCCGCCCAGTACTTCGAGCGCTGCTTCCAGTGGAACCCGACGACGGGGAGCGACGCCCGCCTGCGGGCGGCGCGGCTGTACGATAAGCAGATGCTCGACCGCGGCAAAGCGGTGGAACTGTACCGCGAGATCATCACGCACGAGACCGACGCTCGGCGCCTCGACGAGGCCAATAAGCGCTTGCAGGTGCTGAGCGGCGGGCGATGACCTTTCCCTCGCGGGTGGGCGGCCCACTCTTACGACACCTTCAACGAGGGAGATGTCATGCTTCCGCCGCCGGTTGTGATCGGGTTAGTGGTATGCGATTACGTCCATTTCGAGGACGGAGACACGCGGAAGGTATCCCTGATCGGCGGCTTCGCCAAGCTCGCCGTCCGTGAGTTCCCTGCCACCCCGGAGTTCTGCGCCTACGCGGCCCTGACAGACGCCTTCGGGGAAGCTACAATAACTGTGGAGGTGGAGGGCCTCGGCACGGGAGAAATCCTGTACACGCGGGAGAGCCGGGCCCGCTTCCCGGGGAAGCTGGACGTCGTCCACGTTTCGATCCGTATGCGACACTGCACGTTCCCCGCCGCGGGCAATTACGCGGTGAAACTCCTGATCGATCGGGAATTGCTCGCTCAGCGCCGCATCGAGGTGTACCAACGATAGGAGTTTCCCATGGCTCAACCGCAGAATCCCCTCGACGCAGATGACGTGGTGATCCGCGTCGATAGTCGGCGAGAACAGGCCCCCCCTCTCCCCCCGGATCTCCCTCCGCTCGTGCGCCCCCGACTGATGTCGCCCGTGTCCAGGGAAGAACTGGCAGCGTACCCTCTCGGCGCCCGGGATCAGTTCATCGTCATGGGCGACCTGGAAGAAACGGTGGTCCCGCCGCGTGCTCCGCGCCTCTCGAGTGATTCCCTTGAGGGCAACCCCGGGAACGGCCGGCAGAAGCCGCCTGAGCCGCCGCCGACCCCGTCCTGACAGACGGCCGCCCACCACGGCGGCCGACTATTCCGCGTCGAGTTCCGGCAGCACGCCGGTTTCGACGGCCAGGCGCAGCTCCTCGGGACTGGCGTCCCAGGTGGTCTGATAGGTGGGTTCCAGCGGCACCATGACGTGCAGCTCATTCGTCAGGCACAGGGGCATGTCAGGCAAGGCATCGCCCACCGCGATCGGTTCGAGGTAGGCCACTCGCTCACCGCTGGTCTCGTACGAAACGAGGATGCGGTCCTTGCCTTGCGGGAAGGCAAAGTCCTCCTCGACGATCTCGTCCCAGATGACCTTGTGGATGCCCAGCGGGTCGCGAGGCGTCGGCGGGAACAGGTCGATGATCAGCACGTGAATTCCTTCGCGGAGTAAGTCGATCGTCTTCTCCACAAAATCGCGGAGGGCGGCGCGGCTGTCCTTGTTCCCCGGGGAGAGGATCTCGATCACGGCGATGATGCGGCCGAGATGATGCCTGACGACAATGCGGTTGGCCCGGTCGGAATAGATCTGCTTGCTGGTGCGCTCGATGGCCAACACGTCCGCTTCGCGCGGCCCCGCTCGTTGTTCGACCAGCGCGGCGAGCCCCGTGGGCAAACGGCCGCGGTTCAACGCGCGGGCAATTTCAATCGACCAATCCTGATGGAAGTGGTGAAAAAGCCCGGCGGGCAATCTCGTCCAATCATGGACCGGCATGACCCGCCCTCCCGCGGTTACTCAGGGCTCGTGAACCAAGCCACCTCGCCGATGTTCGGATCGCGTCCCAGCACGGACCACTCTTGCTCGATCCGGCGGACAGCCTGGTCCGGGGATACACCCCATGAAACGAAATGCCGGCCGTCGGGAGCCGGATGCCCCACCTGCATCCCGCGCTCGTGCAACAAGCCGCAAACGAGCCGAAGTGTCAAGGCCCGGGTCTCCGAAGGGTTCGCTGAACCGAGGTCGAACCGCACCGCATTAACGATCCGCCACAAGCCGAGATGATCCTCGCGACACTCCTCGACCAGACTTTCCAGAACCTCATCAGGAGTCATTGGGCCTCCCCTCAATCGGCGAACTTGATTTTCTCAATCGGGATTGGCTGCCCTGCGGCATCGACGGCATTGACGTCGATCGTGGGCGGACCGCTCCTGGAAGCTGGTCGGTACCCGATCGTACCTCTGCCGTCAGCAAGCTCGAGCAGTTTCCCCGGATAGCTCGCAGGGGTGATGTCTTTGCCTCCTTGCGTCAATTCCTGAAAAATGCGTTCGGCCTCTGCCTGTCCTCCTGTGACTTCGCGCAGACGCCCGCGGTCCGGTTGCTTTCACACCGAGCGGCTTACCGCCTGGCATCAGAAGGTCGTCGATGGATCGGCTGCCACCGCTGGAGTTCTGCACGACAATCCCCGAGTATCGGACGGGGGAAAGGGACGCGGACTTCGCCTTGAACGACAGCCGACTGCGCCCTGCGCGCCGCTCATGCCGGGGCCAACGTCCGCAGGTCACCCTCGCGCTTCGTCACGCCGACGCGATCGAGGTACTCGCACAGCGGCACCGCGTACTTGCGCGTCGTGCCGAGCAAATCGCGGATCTCCGCCACCGTCGCCGTCACGCCGCCCCCCAGCTTCTCCGCCACGCGCCGCCGCATGTCCGCCTCGGCCTCGCCGTGCAGGTACAAGTCGTCCGTGATCGGCACCAGGTAGCCCTCCGCCACGCACACGTCGAACAGATCCTTGAGGTTCGCCGCGTTGCCGCCCGCCTGGTTCGCGAAGCTCGATGGCTCGGGCGGCTGGAACCCCGCCTCCCGGAACGCCGCGACGACCTTGTCCTTCAGCTTGCGCAGGTTGGCGCTCAACTTCGGTTTGTAGTCGGCGCGGGCAATGCGGCGCAGGTCGCCAACGACCTTCTTCTGCCGAATCAGCCGGTCCACCGCCGCATGCACCAGGCCGTCGTCGCCGACGTAGTCGAGGTGCGACTGTACCTTCTGGCGGTCGTGCGACGTCATCAGCGGGAACTCCTCGTGCAGCCGCTGCAGGGCCGTGAGGATACGCTCGTCCAACTCCTTGACCATGTCGGCGTGCAGGAGCAGCCGCCGCGCCCCGCTGACGCCGACCTCGACCAGGTCGCCGCCCTCCTTCAGCTTCGCGATCAGCGCCTCGGCCTGGTCGGGGGCGACGTTGGCGCCGCGCACCAGGTCGGCCGGAGTGAAACCACCGAAGCCGGCGAACCAGGCCACCGTCAGCGCCCGCCGCTCCGCGTCGCCGGTCCAGAGCTGCTCGACGCGCTCGAGGATCTCCAGGTGCCGGCGGCGGATCTTCCGGGCGGCCGGCTGCAGCACCTGACCGCCGCCCAGCGTCTGCGTCGCCGACGGCCCGCGGACTACGAACGGCTGTCCCCACGTCGCCGTCACCGGCTCTTCGAGGAAGACCTGCGCCAGGCCCCAGCCGCCGGGCTGGACCGTGTCGCAGTCGAGCAGGGCGACGGCGCCCATGACTTCCGCCGTCCCGAGGTGGAAGCGCACCGGGGCGCGGTGCTTGATCGGCCGCTTCACGTCCGAGAGACAGTGCAGCCGCACCGTCAGCACGCGCGACGGCACCAGGTAGCCCGGCGTTGCCAGCTCCTGGCCGCGCACGACCTCGTCGTGGTGGACGCCGGCCAGGTTGATCGCCGCCCGCTGGCCGCGGTGGACCTCCTCGACCGGCGTGTCGTGGTTCTGCATGGAGCGGACGCGCACCCGCTGGCCGCGCGGCTGCCACTCGACCTCGTCGCCGACGCGCAGGCTGCCCGACGTCACCGAGCCGGTCACGACGGTGCCGTGGCCCTGGACGATGAACGAGCGGTCGATGGCCACGCGGAACCACTCCTGCCCGGTGCGTTCCTCGACCTTCTGGCACTCCTCGGTGATGGCGGCCTTGAGCTGCGCGAGGCCCTCGCCGGTGTGGGCGGAGGTGCGGACGATGGGTGCCTTCTCGAGGAAGGTGCCGGCGACCAGCTCGCGGATCTCCAGCTCGACGACCTCGCGCGTGGTCTCGTCCACGAGGTCGGACTTGGTCAGGGCGATGAGGCCGTGGCGCAGGCCGAGCAGGCGGAGGATTTCGAGGTGCTCGCGCGTCTGCGGCATGACGGAGTCGTCGGCGGCGACGACGAGGACGGCGAGATCGACGCCGGTGGCGCCGGCGAGCATGTTCTTGATGAAGCGCTCGTGGCCGGGCACGTCCACGATGCCGAGGCGGAAGTCGCCGAGGTCGAGGGTGGCGAAGCCGATGTCGATGGTGATGCCGCGGGCCTTCTCCTCGGGGAGGCGGTCGCAGTCGATGCCGGTCAGGGCCTTGACGAGCGACGTCTTGCCGTGGTCGATGTGGCCGGCAGTGCCGAGGATGAGGTTGCGTGGCATGGGAAGGTCCCTCGCGGTTGGCGGATGAGGGACATTGTACCAGGTACCGGCGCGCATCGGCGGCGCCACGGGGCCGCCGGAAAAACAAGGGCCGCGCGGCTAAACCTCCCCGCCGCGCGACCGGCATTGTTGCGGACCGGCTGGGGCCGGGTCACTTCTTCTCGGCGAGGTGCGCCTTCACGTACTTGAGGACGTCCTCGGCGTGGCCGCCGGCGTTCCCCACGGCCGGGTAGATCTTGGCGATGTTGCCCTGTTTGTCGATGACGAACGTGGCCCGCTTCGCCATCGCCCTCCCGGGGATGAGCACGCCGAATGCCCGGGCGGCCTTCTGTTCGGTGTCGGCGTACAGGGGGAAGTTCAGCTTCTCCTTCTTCGTGAACTTCTGCTGGAGCTGGAGGGGGTCGGTGCTGATCCCGACCACGACCGTGTCGAGTTGAGCAAACTGCTCAATGCGGTCACGGAAACCGCAAGCCTCGGCCGTTCAGCCCCCCGTCAGGGCCTTGGGGAAGAAGTAGAGTACGACGTTCTTCTTGCCCTTCAGGTCCCTGAGCCGCAAGGTCTTGGCGTCTTTCTGGCCCGGCAAGACGGTTTCGATCTGCGTGGCGGGCAGCTCGACGTCGGGGGCGGCCTGCCCCTCTTTGACCCGGAGGGTCGAGCCTTCCTTGTCCCCGGCCGCCGACCGGCCGCAGGCCAGTGCCAGGCAGGCGAAGAAGCCGGCCAGCCCGGCCACTACGGCGGGCCTGGCCCGAAGTGTGTACATGGTGCAGTCCTCCTCAGGGGAAGCGAATCAGGGCGTCCGGAAGGGTATTATCCGCCCCGGCCGGGAGTCCGGCAAGGCGGTCCCCCGGTGCCAGGCACCGGCGGCCCGTGCGGGATCTCTGGCCGACGAGCGCCCGTCCGCGGTAAGATCAGGGAGCGGCCGCGGACCGTCGGATGGTCTGCCGTCCTCGCCCCCGGAGAACAGACATGCTCGGAGTGAAGCTGGACGTGGGTCCGTTTTTTGAACGAGTCGGGCAAGAGCTGATGCGCCTCGACCCGGCCGAGGTGAAGGCCCTCGGCGACGCCATTTACGATTGTTACGAGCACAGCCGGATCGTGTTCGTCTGCGGCAACGGCGGCAGCGGCTCGAACGCCTCGCACTTCTGCGAGGACCTGGGCAAGGGGACGCTGCTGCGCCGCGACTTCGACAACGATGCCAAGAAACGGCTGCGCGTGCTGAGCCTGACGGACAACACGCCTTACATCCTCGCCTGGGGCAACGACGAGGGTTTCGACCGCGTGTTCGTCGAGCAGCTCAAGAACCTGGCGTCGCCGGGCGACCTGCTGATCGCCATCAGCGGCTCGGGCAACAGTCCGAACGTGCTGCGCGCCGTCGAATGGGCGAATCGCAACGGGTTGAAGACGTTCGGCTGCACCGGGTTCGAGGGCGGCAAGCTTCGCGGGCTGGCGCAGCAGGGGCTGCACGTGCCGCTGGACGACATGGGGATTGTCGAGTCGATCCACCTGACGGCCTTCCACTGGGTGGTGGATCATCTGCACGCGCGCATCTCGCTGTGAGCCGGGAAAGCCCACGGGTGGCCACCCGTGGGCTTTCGACTCCCACTACCTTCTTGAGCGCCGCGTGGCGGTGCAGTAGTCTGGGGAGGGGTCGCCCGTACCAGTCATTCGTGGAGAATCCTCGCCATGTCGAACGAAGCCGCCGACCGGCAGCAACAGAAGGTGACCGAATTCCTGCGCCTGCTGCCCCTGACCCTGGCCATCGCGGGATTGCCCGAGGCCGAGCAGGGCAAGTACTACAACGAGGGGCAGATGGAGAATCGCTCCACCAGCCTGCGCGCCGCCTACAAGGTGGCGCGGCAGCTCATCATCGAGGTGATCAAGTAACGCCCGTTGCGCGGGCCAGCGTTCAGGGACTCACGACGAGGACGCCGACCGTTGCGGAACGCAGGGGTCCGCCCGGTACAACTACGCAAATGGGAAGCCAAAAGACGGGAGAAGGCGAGCCGGCGCCGGCGCGGTTTGCGGCGTCGTGCAGCGGCGAACGGCCGGCGTAAGCCGGTTGGTCCTCCTGCACCTGGCCATCCGTCCTCAGGCGGGGAATGTCCAGGCGAGCGGCGCAGGTTGGTTGGCGCGGCGCTGCCGACAGCCCCTTACGTTGCCGCGGTGTGGCGATTATAGTAGAGCGGTTTCCCTGGCCCTGCGTGCCGGCGAACCGTTGTCGCTCCCGAAGAGGTTGCCATGCCCCATTCCTTTCCGCTCCCCCACCGCGGCTGGCTGTCGGCGGCCGCTCTGGCCGCGCTGCTCGTGACGGTCCGCCTGGGTCCCCACGGCGCGGCCCAATCCACCCCCGCCAGGGCCGCCGTGCCGGACAGCGCCGCCCAGACCAGGGCGGCGAGCATCATCCGCAAGATCTTCAAGGAGGAGTACGGCCGCGTCGAGCGCGACCCCGGTGCCGGCAGGGAACTGGCGGCGACGCTCCTCCAGCAGGCCCGGACGATCGCAGACAGCCCCGCTCTGCGCTTCGTGGCCCTGCGCGAGGCGCGCGACCTGGCGGCGCAGGCCGGCGACGTTGCCGCGGCGTACCAGGCCGTCGCCGACATGGCACGCGACTTCGCCATCGACCCGCTCGCGGCGCGCACCGAGGCCCTGGCACGCGCCGGGCAGAAGGCGGGCACCGCGGCGGCCCACAAGGCCCTCGCGGAGGCGGCGCTGTCCCTCCTCGACGAGGCGCTCGCCGAGGGCAGCGCCGAGGCCATCCTGCGCCTCAGCGCCGTCGCGGAGCAGGGCGCGGCGAAGGCGCGCAACCTGCCGCTGGTCGTCCGTGTGCAGAAGCGCACCCGCGAGCTGGAGCCGGTCCGCAAGCAACTCGAAGCGCTCCGCCCGGCCGCCGAGCGACTGCGCGTCAACCCGAATGATCCCGAGGCCAACCTGACCCTGGGCCGCTATTACTGCCTGGCCAGGGGCAAGTGGGACCGTGGTCTACCGCTGCTGGCCCTGGGCGCCGACTCCGCCCTGAAAGACCTGGCCCGGCGCGACCTGGCGAAGCCGGAGAAGGCTGCGGACCGGGCGGCGGTCGCCGACGACTGGTGGGCAGTGTCCGAACAGGTCAGGGAGCCGGCCGCGAAGAAGCACCTGCAAGAGCGAGCCGCCCTGTGGTATCTGCAGGCGGTTGCGGGCTTGCAGGGGGCTGTCCGCGCCCGGGCCGAAAAGCGCCTGGCCTCCACTGGCGTTGCCGTGCCACCCGCAGCGCTCGGCCTGATCCGCACCTTCACCGGCCACACTCAGGCGGTCCGCTCCGCCGCCCTCTCGCCCGATGGCCGCTTCGCCGTCTCCGGCGGCGACGACGACGAGCTGCGCCTCTGGGACATCGCCACGGGGAAGCAGGTGCGGGCGCTCACCGGGCACACCGATCAGGTCTGGAGCGTCGCCTTTTCTCCGGATGGCAAGCATATCCTCTCGTCGGGCGACGACCGGACGGTCCGGCTGTGGGAGGCGGCGAGCGGCAAGGAGGTGCGCCGCTTCACCGGGCACACGGATAACGTCAACCGCGTGGCGTTCTCGCCGGACGGCCGTTTCGCCGTCTCCGGCTCGGACGACAAAACGCTGCGGCTGTGGGTCGTGCAGACCGGCAAGGAGATGCGCCGCTTCGAGGGGCACCAGAAGCCGATCTGGGGAGCCGCCTTCTCGCGCGACGGCAAGAAGATCGTCTCGGGCGCGGAGGACAGGACGGTGGGCGTCTGGAACGCCGACACGGGCCAGGAACTGCAGACCCTCGAGGGCCACGGCGATTTCGTGCTGACCGTCGCGTTCCTCCCGGACGGCAAGCGCGTCCTCTCCGGGGGCAAGGACAGGACGGTGCGGCTGTGGGACGTGGCGGCCCGCAAGGAGCTGAAGCGGTTCACCGGCCACACCGGCACGGTGTACTGCGTCGCGGTTTCACCGGACGGCCGCCGCGTGCTGTCGAGCGGCGACGACAAGACGGTGCGCCTGTGGGACGTGGACACAGGCGCCGAACTGCACCGCTTCACGGGCCACACGGAGGAGGTCGGCAGCGTCGTCTTCTCGGCGGACGGCCGTCACTGCCTGAGTGCCGGCGCGGACAAGACGGTGCGGCTGTGGGAACTGCCGAAGTAGCTCTTGCGCTCTCCCCTATTACTGCGGCACGCAAGATCCTCACACAAACCCGACGCGCAAGCGCGGGATCCCTCGCTTGCGCGTCGGGCTTGTGTGACCCTCTTCACGGTGCGATATGAGATCGTTTATTCCTCTGCTCATCCTCTGCGCCGCTCTCTCTCCCTCCGCGGCCCAGGCCCCTCCCCGCATGGCGCCGCCCGCCGCCGCGGCGCAGGCCCAGGCCCGCGCCGCCATCGAGACACTCTTCCGCGCCGACTACGCCAAGGCCCGGACCGACCCGGAGGCGCGCCAGACCCTCGCGGTCACACTTCTGGAACAAGGCAGACAAATCAAGGAGGACCCTGTCCTCCGTTTCGTCGCGCTGCGGGAGGCGTTCGACCTTGCCGCCGGCGCGAAGGATACCGCCACGGCGCTGCGAGCGGTCGCGGAACTGGCGAAGGAATTCGCCGTCGATGCCCGGCCGCTGCGGGCCGCCGCCTTGCTGCAGGCCGGCGAACCGGCCGGCCCGCGCGCCGCGCGGCGCGCCTTCGTCGAAACCGCCCTCGCCGAGGTCGCTGAGGCGCTGGCCGCGGACGACTACGACACCGCCCAGCGCCTCGCGGCCCTCGCCGCCACCGTGGCCTTCAAGGACGGGCCGCGCTCGCTCCGCGCCCGGACGCGGGCGCGGGTCGATGCGATCGAGGAACAGCGAAAAGAGTTCGAGCGCGTGCGGCCGGCCCTCGTGGTGCTGCGCAAGCAACCCGACGACCCCGCCGCCAACCAGGCCCTCGGCCGGTTTCGCTGCGCTGTGCAGGGCCACTGGGCGCAGGGGCTGCCGCTGCTCGCCCGGAGCAGCGACCCAGCGTGGCAAGCGCTGGCGCGCATGGAACTGGCGAAGCCGTCCGACGCGGACAGGCAGATCGCGCTTGCGGACGGGCTGTGGCAACTGGCCGAGGCGGAAGCCGGCGCGGCCCGGCTGGAACTGCTGCGCCGTGCCTACCTGTGGTACGAGCGAGCGCTGCCCGAGCTGGACGGCCCGGCGCACGCGCGGGCGCAGCGGCGCGCCGCCGAAGCACTCGACCGGGTGCCGTACCTCGTCGTCGGCGCGATCCGCCAGCTGGAAGAGCGGACGAAGCCGGTCGCCGCGGTCGTGTTCGCGCCGGACGGGCGGTCCGTGTACTCCGGCGGGGGTGACCGCGTCGTCCGCCGCGTGGACGTGCGGACGGGGCGCGAGGTCGCCGTGTTCGTCGGCCACACAGAGGAGATCTGGAGCGTGGCCGTCGCTCCCGACGGCCGGCGCCTGCTCTCGGGCGGCAAGGACAACACGGTGCGCCTGTGGGATGTCGCGACGGCGAAGGAAGTGCGTCGCCTGGAGGGGCACACCGACCAGGTGCGCTCGGTGGCGTTCGCGCCGGACGGCCGGCTGGCGGTCACGGGCGGCGAGGACCGGACGGTGCGGTTGTGGGACCTGGAGACGGGCCGCCAGGTCCGCCGCTGGGACGGCCACGCTCGTTCGGTGGAGAGCGTCGCGTTCTCGCCCGACGGCAAGCACGTGTTATCGGCGAGCTGGGACCGGACGCTGCGACTGTGGGACGTGGCGAACGGCAAGGAGGTGCGGCGCTTCGCCGGCCACACCGCGGGCGTGTACCGCGCCGCGTTCGCGCCGGACGGCAAGCAGATCGTGTCCGGGGGCGGCGACCACACGGCGCGGCTGTGGGACGTGGCGAGCGGCAAGGAAGTGCGCGTCTTCGCGGGCCACCGGGGGCACGTGATCACGGTCGCCTTCGCGCCGGACGGCCTGCGCGTGCTGACGGGCGGCGGCGACGACGACTTCACGGTACGGCTGTGGGACGTCGATGACGGCGGGGAGGTGCAGCGGTTCACGGGGCACTCGCAGGGCGTTTGGGGCGTGGCGTTCGCGCCCGAGGGGCGCCGTGTCGTGAGCTGCGGCGAGGACGGTACGGTGTATTTGTGGGGCGTGCCGCGCTAATCGTGCAATCCTTCATGGATCTTCCTCCCCGAGGGGTGAATCGCATCGCAGGATCCCGGCGATCTCCGCGAAAAGCCAGTGAGGTAGTCAAGTTCCCGCGGGTGGAGCGGAGGAAGCTGCGGCGAGCAGAATGACGAGTTCGCTCAGTTCGAGCGCCGCCCCGAGGCAGTCCCCGGTGACGCCGCCCAGCCGTCGGCGACAGAGCCACGTCAGCAAGAGCACCGCGCCCAGTGCGGGTTCATGACGACCTTGATCGCCTTCCTGTCCTCCGCGACGATCACACCCGTCACCAGTTCGCCCTTGCCCGTCTCGATGATCCACGTCTTGAATTTCTCGTTGATGACCTTCGACGGCTCGATCACGTCGCGCAGCAGGTCGGAGTGTGTGTACTTCTTCTCGGCGAGCTTCTTCTGCACCTCGCCGAGGTCCGGGCCGATGATGCCGCCCTCCTTGCCGAGCTTGTGACACTGCACGCACGACGCCGCCGCGAACAGCGACTTGCCGCGCTCGAACGAACGACCGCGGTGCAGGTCCTTCAGCTCCGGCAGCAGCTCGGCCACCGTCCAGTTGCGCACGAACGGCCGCGATTTCACGTCCGCCACCGTCGAGGGATTCAGCTCCTCCGGCGGAATGTCGGCGAGCTTCGGCACGACGTGCATGGTGCCGTGCATCACGCGCCAGTGGCCCGGGAACGTGCAGACGTAGGGATATTCGCTCGGCGTCTTCGGCGCGACGAACTGCAGCCGCTGCACCTCGCGCGGCTGGAGCAGTCGTGTCGCGTGCAGCACCTTCGGCGTCTTCGGGACGAAGTTGAGGGCGAAGGCGTTCGATCGGCGGCACGGCGTCCGGGAGCGGGCCATCGCCGAGGTGCTTCGCGGTAATCGCCTGGGAATATGCGTGCCG
>JBBRPS010000072.1:0-20110 GCA_038227745.1 Gemmatales bacterium
ATGGGGAGACTCCTGCCGGTGACAGCGGTGTGACAACCCTGTCATTGCAGCTGTTCTCCCCACCTTTGTCCACCCCCCGCCGTAAAGCGTTATTGCGTAAGACCCGGAAGCTGGACGATCTCTTACGCCGGCCGTTCGCCGGGAGGGCAGAGACGATGTTCGCCATCCTGGAGATCACCGACTTCCGCGACTTCGTGGCGCTGGTCCTGCGCGTCGGCCTGACCGGCGCCGGCGTCTTCGTGGGCTGGCTCCTCACCAAGCCTCTCGTTCGCCTGATCTACCGCGCCGCGTTCCAGCGCCCCGTCCCGCCGACGCTGCTCACGCTGACGCGCCTCGTCGGGGCGGCGGGCCTGGGCGTCCTTTGCTGGTTCCTCTTCCCGCTCGGCTTCGGCGGCGGGGGCGGCGGCACGGGGCCGGGGACCGGACCGGGCACGTCGGCCGACAGCGGTAAGGACGGCGGCGGCGGGAAAGACAGCGCCGGGGACAAGGGCGGCAAGAAAGAGGGCGGCGACAAGGCCCCCGCGCTGACCGAGCCCGCCCGCGTCGTCCACATCGAGCTGGTTCTGAGCAAGCACTACAAGCGCGACTCCGAGCGCTATTACCTCATGGAGGGCCGGGAGCCGCCGCAGACGCTTGAAGAGGTCAAGAAGTACCTCCACAAAGTGGAAAAACAGGGGCAGGCGGAGGACAAGGGCGATCCGAAAAAGAAGGAACGGCACCTGGAAATGGAGGTGATCCGGTACGCCAATAGCGTGGATCCGACGCACCCCGCGGTCAAGGCGCTGCTGGATCTGGCCGAGTCGCGTGAGTTCCCCGAGCTGCGCGCCTACCAGCCCAAGGCGTTCTGGAGTAAAACGAAGCCGGAGTGAGCGTCCGGGGCATCGCCCCGGCCACCCTGCTGAGGACCGTCGGCCATGTCGCAAGTGACCACCCCGCCCCCCGCCCCGGCTCCCGTCGCCGCCGACGCCGTGCGCGTCGTCCTGTTCGGCATGCCGGACGCCGGCAAGTCCTCCCTCCTCGGCGCCCTCGCCCAGGCGGCCCAGACGCAGGAGCACGTCCTCAACGGCAAGCTCCTCGACCAGACGCAAACCCAGCAGGGCCTCATCGAACTGCAGCGCCGCCTCTACGAGGACCGGCCGCGCGAGACGCTCGAAGAGGTCGTGCCCTACGCGGTTCGCCTCGAACCATTCCCGCCGCGCGGCAGCACCGCCGTCCCACCGCCCATCGACGCCGTCCTGTTCGATTGTGACGGCCGCGTCGCCAACGAGCTGCTGACGCGCAACCGCGGCGGCGGCACGATGAAGGCCGACGGCGCCCTGGCCCGCGCCATCCTCGAGGCCGACACCCTGGTCCTCGTCGTGGACGCCGCCGCCGACCCCGCGACCCTCAAGCGCGACTTCGGCCAGTTCGCCCAGTTCCTGCGCGTGCTGGAGCAGAGCCGCGGCCAGCGCAGCGAGGTCGGCGGCCTGCCCGTCTACCTCGTCCTGAGCAAGTGCGACCTGCTCGCCCAGCCCAACGACACTAGCCTGTCCTGGGTGGACCGGATCGAGGACCGCAAGCGCCAGGTGGGTCGCGCCTTCCACGACTTCCTCGCTCAGCAGGCCGAGCGCGAGAACATGCCGTTCGGCAAGATCGAGCTGAACCTGTGGGCGACGGCGGTCAAACGGCCGGCGCTTACCGACACCCCCGCGAAGCAGCGCGAGCCGTACGGCGTGGCGGAGCTGTTCCGGCAGTGCCTCGACGCGGCGGGCCACTTCCGCGAGCGCCGCGTCCACGCCGAGTCGCGGCTGAAGTGGACCGTCGGCGCCATCGGCGCCGTGGTCGGCGCCATGCTGCTCTTCTTCGCCTTCCTCTACTTCAACCGCACGGCCCCCGAGGTGGACGCGCTGGCAACCCGGGCACGCAAGGTGCATTCCCAGCTGGACTCCCGGCCGGAAAAGCGCTTCAGCGGCCCCCTCGAAGAGCGCATCAAGGAACGGGAGGACATCGCGCAGAACAAGTATTTCCCCCAGCTGCCGGAGGACCTGCGCAACGCGATCATCGGCGCCCTCGAGGAGTTCACGGCTTACAAGGACTTCAGGACCCGGCTGGGCCAGGCCGGCGCCGGCTTTGGGCGGAACCCGGCGCAGATCACCAACGAGGACCAGCTGGCGAAGGCGAAGGCGGACCTGGAGAAGACGGCGCCGCCGCGCAGCTACGAAGCGCCGTGGGGCCCGACAGAAGCCGTCGGGCTGTGGAAGACCTGGCTCAAGGAGGTCAACGCGCTCGACACCGCGGTGAAGCAGACGCGCGACGGCTACGACCGGGTGCTCCAGGATGGCAAGCGCGTGCAGGCGATGTGGTCGCAGAAGCGGTTCGACGACGCGATCGCCCGGGCGAAGGAGGTCTGGAAGAAGGCGCAGGCGCTGCCGACGCCAAAGGCCGACGCCACTCGCATCATCGAGGGAGACATCACCTACGGCCAGGTGTTTCGCTTCCTCTCGGTCGAGCAGGCGTACCAGGACTGGGAAAAGAGCCCGGCGCGGACGAAGGTCAAGTCGCTGGTCGATCTGGAGCCGTGAGCGCGGGAGCCGCTGTCATGCCCACCGCCGGCGCGATTTTGCAAGGCTTTGCCTACGGCGAGCATGTCGAGGGCACGCCGCCGCGCAGCCTCGGCTACCGCCTGCTGGCGCCCGCCGCGCTGCAACCCTGGGCCGCGGAAGTCGAGGCCCTCGCCCGCGGCCTGCAGGGCACCCCTTACCCCGACCCGTGGGCGACCGTCGAGCTGTTCTGCTCGGTGCTGCTGGCCGACGGGCAGCGCCTCGTCGCCGTCGCCCGCTACGGTCTGGCCGATCACACCGCCAGCCGGCGCCGCGGCGGCCTGGAGCTGATCGGGGTCGTCGGCCCCGCCGACCTGGGCGCCGCGCAGGCCCTGGCCGTCTACCGCTGGCTGCGACAGCTCCGTGCCGGCGTGGAGGACGTCCGCACCCTGGCCACCACCTACGCGCTGGCGGACGTGCTCGCCGCGGCCCCGCCCGGCCCGGCGCCGGAGCCGGCGCCGGTGCTGCCGGTCCGCCTCTGGGAGAACGGCGTCCTCCTGTTCGCCGCCACGTCGCCTGCCGACCCCGACAACCGCCTGGCCCTGCTGCTCCAGGAGGCCGGCAGGGCCTGGCAGTGGCTGCCACTGTGCGGAGCCGATTTCCCACTGCAGACCTACGCGGGGCGCGGCCCGCTGGTGGCGTGGACGCCGCACCTTGCCGAGGTCGCCGTCCGGTTGGAGTCGAGGCTCGCCGTGGTACCTCCGCCCCGGCCGGCGCCCGTCGCACGCACTCCGCTCGTGGTCCTGACCGTGCTGGTCGTGTTCCTCCTCGGCGCCAACCTCTGGGCGTTGCTGACCCTGCCCGACCGCCTCGCCGCCGGACGGCCCGCGCCGGTCGCCGAACGGCCGCGGGAGAAGGAGCCGCGCCCCGGACCGCCCCCGTCGGTCGAGGCGCCGGAGGTGTCGCGCGAGAAGTTCGCCCTGGCGCTGCGCCGCTTGCTCGGCGACGGCCCGGGGCAGGGCGGCGACCTCACGCGCTCCGAGAAGGAGCTAATCGCGCGCTACGAGCGCCTCCTCAAGGCCGACGGCGACCTCCGCGTGGACAGCCCCAAGGCACAGGCGGCGGTCGGCCTGCTGAGCGTGCTGACGCGCTGGAGTCCCGAGCGCGTCAGCCAGGTGATCCAGAACGAACTGTCCGACCCCGAGGTGGCGAAGCTGATCGGCGAGCGCGTGCGGGCGCGGCTGCTGGCCGAGGGCCTGCGGCACCCATGAGGCGGCGCGGCGCTCGCCGGGCGTAAAGCCCGCCGCTCGCTTTCCCTTTCGCCTGGAGCCATGTAGGATACCCCCCGCGTTCCATCCCATGACCGCTGCCGAGAGAGTGCGATGAGGCGTATCCTTCTGCTGGTGTTGGTCCTGGCAGGGGTCGGCGGCGTGGGTACCGGCCTGGTCCTCTGGTTTGAACACCGGCGCGCCGAGGAGATCGAGCGGATCACGAATCAGGTCTGCAGGCTCGGCGGCCATCTCGATTACGAGCGGAACGACGTCCGCAACCCGGTGACGGCCGTGCGGCTGAGCGCCTGCACCAAGGTGACGGGCGAGTTGCTGCGTTCGCTCCGCCAGTTCCCGGCGCTGAAGTCCCTGAACCTGACCGCCAGCGGCGTGACCGACGACATGCTCGCCGGCCTGAAGAACTGCGCCAGTCTGGAAGCACTGTACCTCACCACGACGGAGATCGGGGATGCCGGAGTGCGACACCTCCGCGGTCTCACCGGCCTGAAAGAGCTGGCCCTGGCGGAAACGCGGGTGACCGACGCCGCCCTGGACGATCTGGCGGCGCTGACGCGGTTGGAGGGGTTGTACTTGGAAAGCACGGCGGTCACGGACGTGGGGCTGCGGCGGCTCGAAAGGCTTCCCGGGTTGCAGCGGCTCTATCTGAACGGGACGCAGGTCACCGACGCGGGCGTGGCGGAATTGCAGAAGGCCCGACCGGGGCTGACGGTCTACCGCTGAGTATTTGGCCGGGGGTTGAGTTTGAAGTCCCGGCATCAGCGGTGTGGCGGGGCGCTTTGGAGTGCGGCGCTCGGCGCCGCTTTCTTTCTTTAATGCCTCTGGGACTCGTAGGAGAAAAAGAAAGAGCGAAAGCGGCGCCGAGCGCCGCACTCCAAAGCGCCCCGAGAAGCACGCTCGCTCATGGTGTCATGGCCACGAACCTGCTACCCCCTGCCACCTCCACACCTGCCGTACGCGGTGCCGCCCCGGGCCGCCCGGCGCCCAGGGCGAGCATCTGGCACGCCCCGCTGGTGCCGCTCGCCCTCGCGTTGACGGCGGGTATCGTCCTCGACCGCCACGCCCCCGTCCCATTCTGGGTCAGCCTCCTCGCCCTGGGTGTCTTCCTGATCGCGGCGGCGGCGACCATTGCCGCCCGGCAGACCGGCCTGGCGCTCGTCTATCTTTGTTGCGGCGTCGCCGCGGCGGGCGCCGCCTACTACCACGGTCGCCGCGAACTCGTCGCCGACGATGACATCGTGTACCAGGCGACCGACGAGCCGTGGCCCGTGCAACTCCGCGGCGTGCTCGATACCGAGCCGGTCTACTCCCGCGCGCAGGCGGATCCGCTCCGCTCGTTCACGGGCGGAGGCTCGACCCGCGCCGTGCTGCGCGTCACGCAGCGGCGGCGCGGGGACGGGTTGGTGCAGGTCTCGGGCCTGGTTCAGCTCACGGTCGGCGAGGAACTGAAGGGGCTCCATGTCGGCGACCGCGTCGAGGTCGCGGGCATGCTGACGGCGCCTCCCGGCCGGGCCAACCCGGGCGGGTTCGACTACGCCGACTTCCTTCAAGACCAGCAGGTCCGCGCCCTGCTCACGGTCCGCCGGGCCGCGGCCGTGAAGCTCCTCGAAACCGGCACGCCGTGGTCGGTCCCCCGTGCCCTCGCCCTGGTCCGCGCCTGGGGCCGCCAGGAACTGGAGAAGGCGCTGCCCGAGAAACAGGCCGGGCTGGCGGTCGCGCTGCTCCTGGGCGACGGGTCGGCATTGAGCAGGGAGGACTGGAATCGCTACCAGCGCAGCGGCGTGCTGCACGTGCTGGCGATCTCGGGACAGCACCTCGTCGTGCTCGCCGGCTTCCTCTGGGTCGGACTGCGCGCCTGCCGGCTGCGGCAACGGCACGGGGCGCTGGTCGTGGCACTGTTCCTGCTGACCTACGCGCTGCTGACCGGCGGGCGTCCGCCCGCGATGCGCTCCGCCGTGATGGCCTGCGCCTTCTGCGGCAGCCTGATCCTGCGCAAGCCGCTCCTGTCGGCCAACTGCTTCGCGCTGGCGTGGATCGCCGTCGCCGTCCTCGACCCGTCGGACGTGTTCAACGCGGGCTGCCAGCTCTCCTTCCTCGCCGTGGCGGTGCTCTACTGGGTCACGCGCTCCTGGGAGAAAAAGGACGCCGACCCGCTGGAAGAACTGATCGAGGAGAGTCGCCCCGCATGGCAGCGGCGGTTGCTATGGCTGTGGCGTCAGCTGTGGGTGAGCTACGCGGTCACGATCGTCGTCTGGCTGGCGGTGACACCGCTGGTGGCGGCGCAGTTCCACATGGTGCAGTTCATCGGCGTGCCGCTCGGCCCTCCCGCCGTGCTGCTCACGTCCATCGCCCTGGTCGCCGGGTTCTGCCTGTTGCTGCTGGCGCCCATCCTCGCCCCGCTCGCCCAGCCGTTTGCCTGGCTCGTCAGCGGCTCCCTGGCGGCCTGCGACGCCCTCATCGACCTCGGCGTGTCCTGGCGTCCGGGATCCTGGTACGTGGGCGACGTTCCCGTCTGGTGGTCGGCGGCGTTTTACGCCGGGCTGCTCGCCTCGATGACCCTGCTGCCGCTCCGGCAGCGCTGGCCGTGGGGACTGCTCGCCGGCGTGGGCTGGCTGGCGCTGGGCCTGGCGGTCGCGCTCGTCCGGCCGGGTTCCGGGGAGTTCCGCTGCACGTTCCTGGCGGTCGGACACGGCGGCTGCGCCGTGCTGGAGACGCCGGACGGGCGGACGTTCCTCTATGACGCGGGCGCCCTGGCCGGGCCGGACGTGACGCGCCGGCACATCGTGCCGTACCTCTGGCACCGCGGCGTGCGGCGCGTGGACGAGGTTTTTCTTTCGCACGCGGACCTCGACCACTACAACGGCATCCCGGCCCTGCTGGAGTGCTTCCAGGTGGGCCAGGTCACCTGCACGCCGACTTTTCAGCACCGGGGGAACCGGGCGGTGGCGTTCGTCCTGCGGGCCTTGCGCTCCCACGCCGTCCCGGTGCGCGTGGTCCGCGCCGGCGACCGCCTCTCCGCGGGAGGGATCGTGTTCGACGTCCTCCATCCCCCGGCCGCCAGCCCCGAGGGCAACGAGAATTCGCGCAGCCTGGTGCTGCTGGTCCGGCACGGCGACCACTCCATCCTTCTGACCGGCGACCTCGAAGGCCTCGGGCTGGAGCGCGTGCTGACCCTGGCGCCGCCGCGGGTGGACGTGCTCCAGGCGCCGCACCACGGCAGCTCCAAGGCCAACACGCCGGAGCTGGCGCGATGGGCGAGCCCCGCTATCGTGGTTTGCCCCCAAAAGCGGCCGCGCGCCGGGCCGCGGCCGAGGGATCCGTACCGGGCGGTCGGTAGTCGCGTCCTGGGGACATGGCCGCACGGCGCGATCACCGTGCGCAGCGGATCCGCCGGGCTGACCGTCGAGACATTCGTGTCGGGGCTGAAATGGCTGATCCGGCGCTGAAGGGCCTCACCCCCCCGACTCGCGGAGCGAGTCGGCCACGAAGCGCTGCACGCCGTTTCCCAATCGCTCTACGGGCGCAGCGCCCGCCCACCCTGCGCAAGCGCGTTCCCAAGCGTCACGCGGTTACGGCCGCCGTGCTTGCTCTCGTACAGGGCCGCGTCCGCCACGCGCAGCAGCGCCGTCGCCTCCGGCGCCTCCGAGCCGTCCCAGGCGGCTGCCCCGAGGCTCAGGGTGACGGCGATCTCGCCGTCCTCGCAGGGAACGGGCTCGGCCGCCACCGCCTGCCGCAGCCGGTCCGCCAGTTCCGCCGTCGTCGCCGCGTCGCAGCCGGGCAGGACGATCAGGAACTCCTCGCCGCCGTACCGGCCGACCATGTCGTACGGCCGCAGCATCGACATCATCCGCCGGGCCGTCTGGCGCAGCACCTGGTCGCCCACGAGGTGGCCGTGCGTGTCGTTGATGCGCTTGAAGTTGTCCACGTCCGCCATGATGGCGCCGACCGGGTGCCGTTCGCGGACGCTGCGCGCCAGCTCGCGGTGCAGGATGTCGAGGACCATGGCGCGGTTCCACATCCCCGTCAGGTCATCGCGCGTCGCCTGTTCGCGGAGCTGACACTGCGTGGCCAGCAGTTGCTCCTGCAGCTCGACGATCCGCCGGCCCGTGTTGATGCGGGCCTTCAGCTCATGGGCGTCGATCGGCTTGACCAGGAAGTCGTCCGCCCCGGCGTCGAGGCCGTCGAGCATCTCCTGCCTGCCGCCCTGGCCGGTCACGAGCACGAGGTAGATATACGGGCGGTCCGGCTCGCTGCGCACCGCGCGGCAAATCTGAATACCGTCCACGCCGGGCATGATCCAGTCGAGCACGGCCATTCGAGGGGCGTCGGGCCGGCGCAGGGCCTCGAGCGCGGCCCGGCCGTCGTTGACCACCAGCGGCTCGTACCCCCACGAGCGGAGCATCTCCTTGAGGAGGTTGCTCAGGTGGACGTGGTCTTCGGCAATGAGGAGTCGCATAATCGACCTTTCTCAGACGACTTCTTCCAGACGGGCCGGTTCGTACCTGGGACGCTTGAAACGGTCGAGAGGGGACGGCGTACGGACGTGGTCTGGGTATACACGCCTTCTTCTTCATTAGCAAATTCATTAGCAAACGACATACCGCACCGCGAACTTCCCTGGCCGGGTTGACGTTCGCCACTGCCGGCCGCATCATCACTCTGCCGGTCCACCGTTGAGGCCGCACAGGAATTGCCGGCCAGCGACTCCATCTACGGACGGGGGAAACGATGTCATCCTGGCGCCTGGCCTTGCTCGGCATCGCGGGGATCCTCACCTTGCCCGGGGCCGCGTCCGCCGCGGGCGGCGCGCCCCTCGACCTGCCCGTCTGGTCGGTTGCCCCGTTCGGCCTGCTGCTGCTGTCCATCGCGGTCCTGCCCCTTATGGCCGAACACTTCTGGCACAACAACCGCAACAAGGCCCTCGTGACCGCCCTGTTCGGCGTGCCGGTGGCCGCCTACCTCATCGGCTTTCAACTCGCCACAGGCCGGCCGGCCGCCGCCGCCCTCCTGCACGAGGTCGGCAAGTACGTCTCCTTCATCATCCTACTCGGGTCGCTCTACACCGTCTCCGGCGGCATCGTCCTGCGCGGCGACCTCCGCGCCACACCGCTCACGAACACGGCCTTCCTGGCGTTCGGGGCGGCGCTGGCCAACCTGATCGGCACCACGGGCGCGAGCGTGCTGCTGATCCGGCCCGTGCTGCGCATCAACCGCGAACGCCGGCACACCGCCCATCTCCCTATCTTTTTCATCTTCACAGTCAGCAACGTCGGCGGGCTGCTCACGCCGCTGGGCGATCCGCCGCTGTTCCTGGGGTTCCTCAACGGCGTGCCGTTCGCCTGGACGCTGTCGCTGTGGCCGCAGTGGCTCGTGGTCAACGGCGCCGTGCTCGCCGTCTTCTTCGTCTGGGACACGCTCGCTTACCGCCGTGAGTCGGCGGCGGCGCTCGAGCGCGACGACAGGGAGGTGGAACCGCTGCGGCTGCAGGGCTTCGTGAACCTCGTCTTGCTCGCCGGGGTCATCGGCGCCGTGCTGCTGCAGGGCGAGTTGCCCGAACCCTGGGGGGAAGTCGTGGGCGGGGCGATCATGGTGGTGCTGGCGCTGCTGTCGCTGCTGCTGACGCCGGGCGGGCTGCGCGCCGCCAACGACTTCACCTGGGAGCCGATCGTCGAGGTGGCGATCCTCTTCGCCGGCATCTTCGTGGCGATGGTGCCCGCGCTGGAATTGCTGGCCGACCACGGCCAGGAGTTCGGCGTGTCGCAGCCGTGGCAGTTCTTCTGGCTGACGGGCGGGCTGTCGGCGTTCCTCGACAACGCGCCGACGTACCTGACGTTCGCGACGATGGCCGCCGGCGCCGACAACTTCGCCCCGCTGGTGCAGGGCCGAGTCGCGGGGCTGGACGGCCCGCGCGTGCTGGCGGCGATCAGCTGCGGCGCCGTGTTCATGGGGGCGCTGACGTACATCGGCAACGGCCCGAACTTCATGGTCAAGGCCATCGCCGACAAGGCGGGCTACAAAACTCCTGCTTTCTTCGGCTACCTCCTCTATTCGTGCGCGGTGCTGCTGCCGGTGTTCGTGCTGGTCACGTTCCTGTTCTTCAGGCCCCGTTGAGCCCGCCGCGCGGCACGCGAGTTGCTCCTTTCCCCGGCGTTCTCAGCAACTCACCGCCCCGGACGGGAGGGATGGAGATACGGCAAAGGAGGGTGCGATGACTGCCTTTCGTGGCGTACTGCTCGACATCGACGGCACGCTGGTGGACAGCAACGACGCCCACGCCCGGGCCTGGGTCGAGGCGCTCGCGGAGCAGGGCATCGACGTGCCGTTCGCACAGGTGCGCAGGCTGATCGGCATGGGCGGCGACAAGCTGCTGCCGCGCGTCTCCGGCATCGAGGAGGACACCCCGCGCGGCCGGAAGATCAGCGAACGGCGGCGCGAAATCTTCCTCCAGCGCTACCTGCCGTCGCTGCACGCCTTCGTCGGCAGCAAGGACCTGCTGCGGCACATGCGCGCGGAGGGGCTGAAACTCGTCGTCGCCAGCTCCGCGAAGAAGGACGAGCTGCGCGAGCTGCTGAAGATCTGCGGCGCCGACTCCCTGACCGACGCCGTGACGTCGTCCGACGACGCGGAGGAGTCCAAGCCGGACCCCGACATCGTCTACGTGGCCCTGGGCAAGATCGGTCTGCCGGCCGCGGAGGTGGTAATGATCGGCGACACGCCGTACGACATCGAGGCGGCGGGGCGGGCCGGCGTCGGCGTCATCGCCGTGCGCTGCGGCGGCTGGGACGACGCCGACCTGGGCGGCGCGCTGGCCATCTACGACGACCCCGCGGACCTGCTGGCGCGCTACGACTCCTCGCCGCTGGCGGACGGCGGGGAGTGAGAGTCTTGCACGGCGAACGGTCACGCCGGCCGTTCGCCACTCAGCCTCGCGACTCACCGTTTGCACTCGCCCCGCCCGGCCGGTAGGATGTTGTTCGCCGTCGCCCGCGAACTCCCGAGGACTTCTCCCCATGCACAGACGCGATTGGCTCAAACAGACCACGGTCGGCGCCGGGATGGCGAGCCTGCCGCTGCTCACCGCCGTCGGACAGGGGGCGCCGCTGAACGCCGCCCAGCCCGCCGCCCGCAACCTCGCCCCCTTGCGCATCCTCGACGTCAAGACGGTCCTCACCGCGCCCGCCGGCATCCGCCTGGTCGTCGTCAAGGTCACGACCACCGAGGCGGGCCTGTACGGCCTCGGCTGCGCCACTTTCACCCAGCGGCCGCGCACCGTCGAAACCGCCCTCGACCGCTACCTCAAGCCGTTCCTCGTCGGCAAGGATCCTTTGCAGATCGAGGACATCTATCAATCCGGCTCCGTCAGCTCGTACTGGCGCAACGGCCCGGTGCTGAACAACGCGCTCAGCGGCGTGGACATGGCGCTGTGGGACATCCTCGGCAAGCGGGCCGGCATGCCGGTCTACCAGCTCCTGGGCGGCAAGTGCCGCACCGCCGTGGACACTTACCGCCACGCCACCGGCGCCCGCTTCCAGGACGTCGAGAAGGCGGTGCGCGGCTACATGGAGCGCGGCTACCGCCACGTTCGCGTTCAGGTCGCCGTCCCCGGCCTGGCCACTTACGGCGCCGGCAGGGCGGCCGGCGACCCCAAGGTCCCCGTCAACCGCCGCACCGAGACCTGGGAGCCGGCCCCCTACGTCCGCACCGTGCCGCGCCTCTTCGAGCACCTGCGCAAGGCGCTGGGCGACGAGGTCGAGCTGCTGCACGATGTCCACGAGCGCGTGCCGCCCGTCCTCGCCATGAAGCTCGCCAAGGATCTGGAGCAGTTCCGCCCGTTCTTCCTCGAAGACCCCTTCAGCCCGGAGGACGTCGGCTACTTCCAGCACCTCCGCCAGCAGACGTGTACTCCCCTGGCGATGGGCGAGTTGTTCAATAACCCCAACGAGTGGCTGGGGCTGATCACCGGCCGGCTGATCGACTTCATCCGCGTCCATCTGTCGCAGGTGGGCGGCCTGACGGTGGCGCGCAAGCTGGCGGCGCTGTGCGAGTTCTTCGGCGTGCGCTCGGCGTGGCACGGCCCAGGTGACGTCTCGCCCGTCGGTCACGCCGCCAATGTCCACCTCGACCTGGCGATCCCGAACTTCGGCATCCAGGAGGCACGCGAGTTCACGCAGGCGGAGCAGGACGTCTTCCCCGGCTGCCCGACGCTGCGGGGCGGCTCCTACCACGCCAACGACCGCCCGGGACTGGGGATCGACCTGAACGAGAAGCTGGCGGCGAAGTTCCCGATCCGCGACGACCCGAGCTTCGACATGCGCTGGGGCAACGTGCGGCGCCGCGACGGCACCGTGGTGCGGCCGTGACCGCGCGGTCCTCATCCCGTGGCCCGCGGATCTGATAAACTGACGTCGAACGGTTCCGCGACCGGAAGAGATCTCGTCATGAAGCTGATCCTCGCGATCATCCAGCCGGCGAAGCTCGAGGCCGTCAAGGAGGCGCTGAGCCGCGTCGCCGTCTTCCGCCTGACGATCGTGGACGTGCAGGGCTTCGGCCGGCAGAAGGGGCGCTCGGAGGTCTACCGCGGCCACGAGCTGACGGTGAACCTGGTCCGCAAGGTGCAGCTCCAGATCGCCGTCAACGAGGACTTCGTCGAGCCGACGGTCAACGCCATCATGGAGGCCGGCCGCACCGGCGCCGAGGGCCGCATCGGCGACGGCAAGATCTTCATCCTGCCGCTGGAGGACTGCATCCGCATTCGCACCGGCGAGCGCGGGCCGGAAGCCATCTGACCGCTATCGAGGGACTGCCGATGTCCGACGAGACGAAGGGGGCGGCTGGCCTGCTCCTGTCCGACGACCTGATTTTCACCAGCCGGATCACCGCGACCGGGCGGCAGCTGGGTTTCGTCCTCCGTCCCGCCCGCACTCCGGCGGTGCTGCAAGAGCTGGCGGCCCGTGAGGCGCCCGCCTGCGTCATCCTCGACCTGGCCAACCCCGGCCTGGCGGTCGCCGACCTCGTCCGCCACCTGCGCACGACCTGCCAGCCGCCGCCGTTCGTCGTCGCTTACGGCTCGCACGTCGAGACCGCCACCCTGCGCGCCGCCCGCGAGGCCGGCTGCGATCTCGTCCTGCCGCGCAGCAAGTTCGTCGAAGATCTGCCGAACGAGCTGCCCGGCTGGTTCGCCGGCCGCCAAGTTCCGCCGGCGTGAGTTCGCCAGCCGGCCTGCCGGAGCTGCGGGCCGTGTCCCTGTACGGCCCCGGCCTCACGGAAACCGTGCTGGCGAAACTGCGCCCGGCCCTGCCGCAGTGCCGGGTCAACGGCTGACTCCCCAGCGGCCTGGGATACTTGACATCCCGACACGCCGCAGTTACCGTAACAATCACCATGCAGTAACCCGCGGGGCGGACAGCAGGTCCCGATCTTCCGGGGCACGTCCGGCGGCCCGGCCTCCGGAGTGGCGTTCCCCGCGGTCCGGTCGCTCTCACCCGTGCCGCCCCTTATCCCGAGAAGCCTCGATGGCACCCGCTCTTCCGTGCGGCCTTCTCTGCGGTCTGCTGGGGCTGGCGTGTTGCCTGGGGGTCGGGTGCCGGCAAGCCTCGGAGAAGGCGTCCGGCGACCCCACAGCCGCCCAGCAACCTCCCTGGTTCACCGACGTGACCGCGGAAGTGGGGCTGGATTTCACTCACGACCCCGGCCCGCTCGACGGCAAATACTTCCTCCCCCAGATCATCGGCTCCGGCGCCGCCCTGTTCGACTTCGACAACGATGGCCGCCTCGACATCTACCTGCTGCAGAACGGCGGGCCACGCTCCGGCTCGAAGAACAAGCTCTTCCGCCAGCGGCCCGACGGACACTTCGAGGACGTCAGCGCTGGCTCCGGGCTCGACTTCGCCGGCCACTGCATGGGCGTGGCCGTCGGCGACGTCAACAACGACGGCCTGCCCGACCTGTACGTCAGCGAGTACGGCGGCGGCCGCCTCTTCCTCAACCGGGGCCGGGGGCGCTTCGAGGAGGCGGGCAAGGAGTCGGGCATCGACAACCCGATGTGGGGCACGGCGGTGAGCTTCCTCGATTACGACCGCGACGGCTGGCTCGACCTCGTCGTCGTCAACTACCTCGACCTCAACCCCGCCTTGCCCTGTAACAATGCGGCCGGCCTGCGCGACTACTGCAGCCCGAATAACTTCAAGGGGACCGTCACGCGGCTCTACCGCAACCGCGGCCGGGACGCCATGGGGAAGTGGCTCGGCTTCGAGGACCGCACGGAGGTTGCCGGCCTCGGCCGCACCCCCGGCCCCGGGCTGGGACTGCTCTGTGCCGACTTCACCGGGGACGGCTGGCCCGACATCTTCGTGGCCAACGACGCCTGGGCGAACCACCTGTGGGTCAACCAGCGCGACGGCACTTTCAAGGAGGAGGCGATCGTCCGCGGCCTGGCGTTCAACGTCCGCGGGGAGCCCCAGGGGAACATGGGGGTGGCCTTTGGCGACGTGGACGGTGACGGCCTGCCGGACGTCTTCGTCACGCACCTGACCAGCGAGCAGCACGCGCTGTGGCGCCAGGGGCCGCGCGGCCTGTTCCAGGACAGGACCGGCGCCGCCGGGCTGGCTTCGGCCCGCTGGCGCGGCACCGGCTTCGGCACGGTGCTGGCGGACTTCGACCACGACGGCGCCCTCGACCTGGCCCTGGTCAACGGCCGCGTCGCCCGCGCCGGCCCGACGACCGAGCCGTTCTGGGACGCCTACGCCGAGCGCAACCAGGTCTTCGCCAACGACGGCGCCGGCCGCTTCCGCGACGTCTCCCTCGCCAACCCCGCGCTGTGCGCCAAGCCGAACGTGGCGCGCGGCCTGGCGGTCGGCGACCTCGACGGGGACGGCGCCCCGGACCTGCTGGTCACGCAGATCGGCGGCCCGGCCCGCGTCTTGCGCAACGTCGCCCCGCGGCGCGGCCACTGGCTCCTGGTCCGCGCCCTCGACCCCGCCCGCAAGCGGGACGCGCTCGGCGCCGAGGTGCGCGTCCTGGCCGGCAAGCGCCGCTGGGAGCGCCTCGTCCAGACCGGCCACAGTTACCTGTGCAGCAACGACCCGCGGGTACACTTCGGCCTGGGCGCCGTGGACCGGGTCGAGGCCATCGAGGTCCTGTGGCCGGACGGCAGGACGGAGCGCTTCCCCTGCCCGGCGGTGGACCGTGTGGTCGAGGTGCGGCAAGGCCAGGGCACGCCGGTCAAGGCGCCGCTCACGGCGAAAGAGGCTGGGCAGCCATGAGCCGTCGGAAGAAAAGAGCGCGCCCCGCGCCCGCCGGACAAGCCGCCGGGCAGCCGGCCTCGCCTCCGGGGCCAGAGGCAGCGCCGGTCGCGGGGGCGCCACCCCGGTGGCGGCTGCCCGTGCTGCTCGGCGTGCTGCTGCTCCTGGCCGGTCTCTGGGTGTACCTCAACCGCGGCCCGTCGGTCCCCGAAGTACCCGGCGTCGACCTCCGCGACGCCGACCCGGAGGTGGCCGCGGCCGTCACCCGGGCCCGGGATGCCGTGCTGCGCGCCCCGCGCTCGGCCGCCGACTGGGGCCGGCTCGCCATGATCCTGCACGCCCATCGGTATCTTCGCGAGGCCGCCACCTGTTACACCGCGACCGCCGCCCTCGACGACCAGAACCCGTTCTGGCCCTACATGCAGGCGCTCATTCTGCTCAACGGACAGGAGCCCGCGGCGGCGGTCCCTTGTCTGGAGCAGGCCGCGCGCCTGACCCCGCCCAATTCGCTGCCCCGGCTGCGGTTGGCCGGCCTGTTCCTGGAGCAGGGCCGCCTCGACGAGGCCGACGCGGAGTTCCGCAAGGTGCTGGCGGCCGGCCCCGATGACGCCCACGCCCGGCTTGGCCTGGGCCAGGTGGCGGCCGCCCGGCGGCAGGACGACGAGGCCCTCGATCACCTGCGGGCCGTGGCCGACAACCCGTTCGCCCGCAAGCGCGCCTGCGCCCTGTTGGCCGCCGTGTACGAGCGCCGCGGCGACCGGGCCGCGGCGGACGGCGTGCGCCGCCGGCTCGCCGGACTGCCCGACGACGAGCCGTGGCCCGACGACGGCGCTGAGCACGTCGCCCAGTTCCAGGTCGGACTCGCCGGCCGCCTGGAACGCGCCCGCGCCCTGCAGCTTCAGAGCCAGTTCACCGAGGCGGTCCGCCTGCTCCGCGAGGCCGTCGAGCACTACCCCGCAGCCGACGCGGCCTGGTCAAGGCTGGGCACGGGGCTGGGCCTGCTGAAAGATTTCCCGGGCGCCGAGCGGGCGCTGCTGAAGAGCATCGAGCTGGCGCCGGGCCGGGCGGACCACTGGTTCTACCTCGGCGCCGCGCGGAAGGAGCAGCGCAACTACCGCGCGGCGACGGAGGCGTTCCGCAAGGCGGCCGAACTGCGGCCGACGGATGCGGCGGCTCACTACCAGGTCGGCGAGTGTTTGGAGGCGCAGGGCGACCGCGTCGGCGCGATCGCCGCCTTCCGCGCGGCCCTCCGCTGCCGCCCCGACATGGCCGAGGCCCGTGACCGCCTGGCCCGGTTGAAAGACAAGTCCTGAGCCCGCCGGCCGCTGGTGCGGCCCACGCCGGGGAAAATGCTGGCGGGGATTGCCCGGGTAAGGTATCTTGAACTCAGCTGACTTCTCGCCCGGGTATCTTTCGATTCTTTCGTCATCGTCGCGGCCCTCCGGGCGTCCTTCGGACGGGATCGCGACGCGCTTGGAGGGCTGAACCGATGCAACGTGCCGGCTGGTGGCGGCGACTGGCTCTGTGCGCCGCGGTGGTGCTCCTGACCGGCTCGTGGGCCGGCGGTCAGGAAAAGGCCAAGGTCAAGGAGAAGGCGAAGGAACCGGAAAAGAAGGAGATCCTGACTCCGCAACAGAAAGCCCAGCAGAAGGCGAAGGAGGAGGCCTTCAAGAAGCAGGTCAACGAGGCCATTGACCGGGGCCTGAAACACCTGCGCAGCATCCAGCGCGCCGACGGCACATGGCCCTCCGGATTTATCGGGGCGACCGCCCTGGCAGGGCTGGCCCTCCTGGAAGGCGGCGCCGCGCCCAACGACCCCGCCGTCATCAAGGCCGCTGCCGCCGTCCGCCAGGGGGTGATCCGGAACACCCACAACTATTCCATCGCGCTGTCGCTCCTGTTCCTCGACCGCCTGGGCGATCCGCAAGACGTGCCCTTCATCGAAGCCCTCGCCATCCGGTTGCTGGCGGCCCAGAACACGCAGATCGGCAACTGGTCCTACTTCGCCCCCAACCCCGACGCGGCCGAACTCCAGTACCTGGAGGCCGTCTTGCAAAACCGCAAGGAACCCGCGGGCCCGCAGGGGTTCATCGCCCCGAAGGACCGCAAGCGGCGCCCGCTTGCCGAGGTGCCGCAGGGCGTCCTGCAGCGGATCGCCAGTATCTACAACACCCCCCGCGGGGACCAGGGGGTTGCCGGGGACAACTCGAACAGCCAGTTCGCCCTGATCGCCCTGTGGGCGGCGCGCCGGCACGGCATCCCCATCGAGATCGCCCTGGGCCTGGCCGAGAGGCGACTGCGGCAGACGCAGTTCAAGAATGGCGGCTGGGCCTACAACCCACCCCTGCAAGCGGGGTTGGCGATGCCCGGCATGGCGGATCAAGCCCCCAGCTCGCAGATGACCTGTTGCGGCCTGATCGGCCTGGCGCTCGCTTACGGGGTGGATACCCAGAAGGCGAACAAGAGGGACATGACCAAGGATGTGGCCATCCGCGCCGGCCTCCTGGCCCTGGGCGGCGTGGTCGGCGAACCGACCGGGGACGTAACCAAGGCCTATAAACTCGCTTCCGGGCACGGCAACCGGGGCTACTACTTCCTGTGGGTGCTGGAGCGCACCGCGGTGATGTACGACTTGAAAACGCTCGGGGACAGGGACTGGTACACCTGGGGGGCGGAGGTCCTGCTTAACAGCCAGGGGGCCGACGGCGGCTGGGCCGGCGAGTATGCGGAAGCCGGGTGCGACACCTGCTTCGCGCTGCTGTTCCTCAAGCGGGCCAACCTGGCCTCCGACCTGACCACGCGCATCAAGGGCAAGCAGAAGGACCCCGGCAGGCCCAAGCTGGTCGAACCCATCTTCGACCCCTCCGGCGGCACGAAGAAGCCGAGGGGGAAGCAGGGTGCCGCCCCGGGTGGTGCGGGCCGCCAGAGTGCGGCGCCCGCCCTGGTCCACCCGCTGCTCCGGGAGGCGTATGTCCCGGCGCCCCGTGAGCCGCTGCCCGGCACCGCGCCGCGCGCGGTCCGGACTTTCGACCCGCGGCGGCTTTGCCTCGACGGCATCGCTGTTCCCGGTCCGGTCAGTTGAGTTCGGCCCCCGGACCGCCACCCTGTCCGTAAATTGCCGGCCGGCAAACTCATCACAAGACCTCGCGACCTGAGGCGGCCTGCCTCAGGTCGCGAGGTCTTCTTCTTTCCGCGGAAAGCACCGAGCCATGTTGGGGACGGGACCGGAGGATGCCGCGCCGCGCGGGCAGAGACCGCCGGGCCGGCGCGCGACAGCGAAAAAAAGGACCTCGGAAAGGGTGAGAGAAACCCGGGATGCGTTGCAGTACACGCCAGAATCGGCGTGTACTGCAACGCATCCCGGAGAGCGACGAGGACCCCGTTGGTCCGTTCGCCGGACGGGCCGGGGGAGCGGCGTGGAGGAGACCGCGGGGGCGGGTCACTTGCTCACAGGCAGCTTGTACCCATCCGGCGGAGGGGTGGCGGCGACCTCGATGATGAGATCGGTTGTGGACGGGTCCTCATACTTGGGATTGAGAACTCGCCCCAGGGGGGACGCTGTCGGAGGAGGTGCCCCCTTCATGTTGGCGGGATCGCCCCCCGCTCCCGCTCCCGCGGGGCCGGGGAGAACGGTGACCTTGTACCGGCCCACGGGAGCGCCCGGCCTCCCTTCGGTGACGACCTTGAAGGTCCCGTCCACCGCGATGGTGCCCGTCGGCTGGCCCTTGGCGCCTTCCGTTTTTCCGCCTTCCGCCCAGAGGATGAGGCTTCCCCCTTTGAGGGGCGTGCCGTTTTTGAACGCCACCTTCCCTTCGACCTTGGCCAGCGACGGTCCTCCACCGCATCCGCTGAGCAGTGCGCTCCCCAGAGAAAGACTGAGGAAACCGAGCAGCCGAAGGCCGACGGATCCCCGGTGTCGAAAACCTTGTGCTGTCATGGCGGCAATCTCCCGTCTCTGCTGTTCACGCGGGGGAGGGGCGTGATCCCCGGAGCGAGCCCCTGCGCCGAGGGCACGCGCCTCTTGGCGGCACAGCCTGTGGGGGACGCGAAACGTCCCTGACCGCGCAAGGGAGAGCCACGGGACCGCGCGCTCGCTGCCCCCGCAGATTCCAACAACAAGAGGGACCGACAACGTGTCGGTCCCTCCCCATGAAACTCGTTCTAGCCCGCCGCGGGGCAGCGTCAATCCCAGTCGGACGGGAGCGGGTTGCCGTCGGCCGGCAGCAGCGCGAACGCCCAGGTCTGGGTCGACACGCCGGAGCTGACGCCGCGGCAGCTGCCGTCACCCATCACCACCTGGACGTTCCCGTCATGGGCGCTTTGGGAGGCCTGCTTGTTGGCCGCGGCCAGCGTCGGGGTGAACTGCGGGGGGACGTTGACGATGCCCGCGCCCCAGGTGCGGCTGTTGGCGATGACCGGGGTCCACTGCCACGTCCAGTCGATGCCGGGGTAGGTCCACAGGTTGCCGCCGCTGTTGGTTTGCACCTGCGAGTACGTCTCCCCGAAGGCGATCACGTTGGACGAGCCATCCGGGATGTTGGCGATCTTGAACTGCGGCCCGTCGCAGTTGCCGCCGACGCGGACGGTGCCGAACAGCTGCAGGTTGGCGCCGTAGGAGGCGGCCATCCAGCCGCCGACCTGGGCCCCCGACCAGCTGTTGCTGATCGTGAAGTCGGAGGGGCACATGTAGGTCGGAATCGGCGTCGTGCGGGCGCGCTGGCCGTTGGCCAGGACGACGCCGTCCCAGGTGTTGTTGGGGACGGTGAGAATCGCATTGAACAGCGGCGCCTGCTCGATGAACGGCAGCAGGGTGATCAGGATGCAGCCCTGATAGAGGCCGTAGCGGCCGGCGGCGGCGTTGTTGGACGAGGTCAGGGCGGGCAGCGTCTTGTAGGTGCTGTCGTAGTTGTGGATCGCCACCCCGAGCTGCTTGAGGTTGTTGATGCACTGGGTGCGGGCGGCGGCCGCACGCACCTTCTGGACGGCGGGGAGGAGCAGGCCGATCAGGATGGCGATGATGGCGATCACCACCAACAGCTCGATCAGCGTGAAGCCCGCTCGACGG
>JBBRPS010000073.1:0-19908 GCA_038227745.1 Gemmatales bacterium
AGCATCCGCGCGAACGCCTCGGGGTCCTCCCTCGTCGCCAGGAGGTAGGACCAGGGCTGCTCGTTGTACGAGGAGGGCGCCCAACGGGCCGCCTCGAACAGCGACAGCAAGTCAGCCTTCGCAACCGAGCGGTCGGCGAAGGCGTAGGGACTCCAGCGCGCGGCGATCAGCTCATGCACCGGGTGGTCGGTCTCGGCTCGGATGGTCATGGCGTGACTCCTTTTCGTCGGGGTGCCGTGCGGGTAGTCTACCGACGCCCGGGGCGAAGAGGAGGAGGGATGAGGGTAACCCCCATCCCGACCCGGCCCTTGGTCTCCCCCCGAATAAAGCCCGGGGTGGAGTCTTCGGAACTCCGGGCGGGGCGGGAGATCACCGGTAAGTCCTCGCCGGACGCAGGCCGACCGAATTGAGGCGTGACGACGGCCGACGGTAGTTGCGGTTGGCGGAGCGCACATACGGCGCCTGGTAGTCGAAGGAGCCGCCACGCAAGCCCCAACTATCCGTATCGTCTACATTGTATTTAATATCTTCACTATCTCCGTATACCATCCTCCCGCCTGGGTAAGGGAGATAGCGGTCCTGGGACCATTCCAGGGCATTGCCATAAATGTCGAACTGTCCCAGGTCATTCGGCTTGAGCTGTCCCCCCGGCCAGGCCTGGTCGCCGCTGTTGTTCGGATACCAGGCGTACTCCCCAAGCAGCCCCTCTGCCGAGCCGTAGAACCGGCTGCTCGACGCTCCCGCACGGCAGGCGTACTCCCACTCCGCCTCCGTCGGCAGCCGGTAGCCCGTTTTCTCCAGGTGGCCCTTGGCCAGCACCATCCCCTCCTCGATCGCCGCCGGGTCCTTCGGGTAGACCCACTGCTCCTCGGGGATCCCTTCCCGCGTGCTCAACCAGTTGCAGTACGCCGCCGCCTCATACCACGTCACCGTCACCTGCGGCCCGTCGTCCTCCGGACTGTACTTCTTCAGGTAGGAGTGCCGGCGCTTGAACTCCGGGTTGGCCTCCAGGAAGCGCTGGAATTGCGCCACCGTCACTTCCTTCGTCGCGATGGCGAACGCGCGGTCGATGCGGCGGCGGTGCGGTATCTCGGAAGAGAATCGATCCGCCTCGTGCAGCGGCGAACCCATGAGGAAGACCGCGGGCTTGCGGATCAGCGCGAACGTGTGTCCCTCCTTGGCCGTCACGTACCAGTCGCGTTTCCCCGGCTCATTACCGGCCAGCTCCGCGTCGAGCTTGCGAAGCGCCGCGGCCTGGTCCCAGTTTAGCTTGCGCGCCGCCAGTCCCTGTTTGCCGTGGCGGAGCAGCCAGTCGATGGCCGAATGGATCCCCGGGTCCGGGTCGTCGCGATACCATTGCAGCAGCGTCGGGACGAGCTTTCCCCGCTTGTTCGCCGGGAGCTGTCTCGCGGTAAACTCGCCCAGGCTCAGGATCAGTGCGCGACGCTCGGACACGTCCAGCTTCGCCCCAAGTGCCAGGCGCTCGAGGATTGCTTCCGGGTCGGACTTCAGCCGACCCAGCGCGTGGATGAGGTAGGTGCGCCGGCTCGGGTCGGGCGTGTGCTTCAGCAGCGGCCAGACCGCCGCCGCGTGGCCGAGCTGCGCCAGGGCCACGGCCGCCTGCGCCTGTCGGCTGGCGAGCGCGTCCTTGACCGTGTCGGGCACGATGGGCCGGTGCCAGACCGAGGCGGCCGTCAGCGGTTTGCCCTCCTCCAGCCACGCCACCGCGATCGCGGTCGGTCGATATCCCCGTGCCACCAACTCCCCGCAGCGCTTCCGGTGGGCCTCCGGAGTCAGCCCGTGCAACTCCTCCGACGCGAAGGCAGCGCTGCCGTGCCAGACGGCCGCGTAGCGCGTGGCGGGACCAGCGGGGGACGCGGCCGAGCTGACGGCGATATCGGCCTGGAGGTTCCGGGCAGGAAAGAATTGGTCGAGGTACGCCTGCTCGGCCAGATCCCAGCTGACGTTCCAGTCCGCCGGTGCCGGCTTGCTCTTGCCCCACACGCCGCTGTAAAGCCTCTGCCCATCCGGCCCCGGGAACGCTTGCACGGTGTGGGGCACGAACCCCTCGTTCTTGTAAGGTTCGTAGGCGGCCGTGTGCCTGGCGTACTCGGCGCCGAGGTAGATGCCGGTTTGCTCCCCCTTGTCGATCGCTGTCGCCCACAGCGCGCCATAGCGCGTCGCGCCGGCAGCCTGGCCCGCGATCTTCGGGAGATAGCCGGCCACGTCCACAGCGACCATCCCCTGGCCGCGGGCTTCCACGTCGCGCTGGTGGATCTCCTCGGCGGACAGATCCTGGACCATCCGCCACTCCCGCCCGTCGCGCGTCCAGACCGCCGCCACCCGAACGGTGTCGCCGCTGAGGAACGGCCGCAGCCGCACGGGCCGGTAGCCGCACCGCCGCAGGCCCGCGGCGAGGTCTTTGAAGTCAGCGAGCGGCAGCGTCTGGCACAGGGCAAAGCGCTCGGCCACCAGCCCCTCGGCCTTCTCGACCTTCGCGACCAGGGCGGGCGCGGGCGCCTTCCAGGCCGGATCAATGGGCGGGTCCTTCCAGTCGGGGGTCGCCACCTTGCCCAGCTCCGCCAGCAGCAGCGCGACGGCCCGCTCGCGGTGCGCCTTGAGCCGCGGGAGCAGCGCCTGCCACTGCCGCGGGTCGGCCTCTGCGAGCAGGTCGGTGAGGATCTCCGGCCGGTCGCGGGTGTAGTCGGCCAGGACCTCGGCCGCCACCTGCCGCTTTTCCGCCAGTGCCCGCCCGTGGAACACGTCGCCCAGCGGCGCCAGCAGCTCGCCGCGCACGGGCCGCAGGGCCTCGGCCCACAGGCCCAGGTGCAGGGGGTTCGCGCTGAGGAACTCCTCCACCACCGCTGTCCGCGCCACGCGCCAGCGCCCGTTCCCCGGGTCGAACGCGGCCAGCGCCACCAGGGCACGGAAACGCTCCGCGGGTGCCGTCTTCGCCCCATCCACCGTCTTCCACAAGGGAGCGGCCAGGGCATCTCCGTGGGGCCGCAGGGCGTCGCGGACCAGCAGCATCTCCTGCGGATCCTCGGCCTGGAGCATCCACGCCCGCAGCGGCTCGGTCACGGCGGCGCCGTCGAGCGCCAGCAGGGCCAGGGCGGCCCGCATCCGCCCGGTGCGTGTCTCTCGGGAATCGTCCTGTGCCCACAGCTCGCGCAGCCGGGGCAGCACATCCGCGCGCGTCGTCTTCAGGTTGTCGATGATGTTCGGGACCGCCCGCGCGTTGGCCGTCAGCAGCGCATCCACCTGGGCCAGCGCCCGGTCCTTGCGTGCGCGCTCCTCACCGCGCAGGGCGTCGCCGATGAGCAGCGTGCTGACCGCCAGCGCCACCACCGCCGTCATCAGCAGGGCGGCGCCCCCGGTCACCAGCGCCCGGTGCCGGCGCATCCAACGGCGCACCCGGGCGGGCAGCGACTCGCGGTGCGCACTGACCGGCTCGTCGGCCAGCCAGCGCTCGACGTCGGCTGTCAGCGCCCGCGCCGAGGCGTAGCGCTGCTCCGGCTCCAGCGCCATCGCCTTCAGGCAAATCGCCTCCAGGGCGGGCGGGGCCTGACGGTTGACCTGGCGCGGCGGCGCGAAGTCCCCCCGCTGCAATTTCTGGAGCACAGACCCAACGTCCTCATCCTCGAACGGGGCCTTGCCGGTGAGCAGGTGGTAGAGGGTGGCGCCCAGACTGTAGACGTCGCTCGCCGGCCCCAGCCGGTCGAGCCGCCCTGCCGCCTGCTCGGGCGACATGTACGCCGGCGTGCCCATGGCCCGGCCCATCTGCGTCGGCGCCGACCCGCTGGCCGTCGCGGGCGCGAGCGCGCCCTCGGTCCGTCCGGCCTCGGCCTCCGCCTCGGCCTTCCCCAGTACCTTGGCGAGGCCCCAGTCCACGACGAGCGTTTCGCCGTACTGCCCGAGCATGACGTTGGCGGGCTTGAGGTCGCGGTGCAGCACCCCACGAGAGTGCGCGTAGGCGATGGCGTTGCACACGTCCACGAACCGCCCCAGCAGCTGCCGCAACTCCACCTGGCGGGCGCCCGGGTCGCGTCCACGCGCTTCCGCCTGGTGGAAGCGGGCGATGGCGTCCTTGAGGGAGTCGCCCCTGATGAAGCGCATGGCATAGAACGGTCGGCCGTCGGCGTAGAGCCCCAGGCCGTAGACCGGGACGATGCCGGGGTGCTCCAGGCGGCCGGTGATCTCCGCCTCCAGGACGAAGCGGGCGCGGCTCTCCGGGTCGTCGGCGTGCTGGAGCTGGATCTCCTTGAGGGCAACCTCGCGGTGCAGCTCCTCGTCCAGGGCCACGAAGACCTGGCCCAGGCCGCCGCGGGCGTGCGGCCGCAGGATGGAAAAGCGGGGGGCGGCGGGACGTGCCCCCGAGGTGGGGGCCGCGTTGCCGGCCGCATTGGTGTCCTGCCCGGAGGCACGGCAGAGGGTGCCGTCCAGGCTAGCCTGGAGGTCGGTATCGGGGACTTGCCGCAGCGCTTCGCGGACCGGCGCGAGGGGGACGGCGGCCCCGGGCGATTTCATCGCCGTCAGGCTTTGCTGCGGGTCGCCGTGATGGCGGGCGAGGTGTTGTGCGAGCAACTCGGCGAGGGAGGCGTTCTCGGCCTCGGTCACGTCACCGCGTTCGACCAGAAGCTGGCCGAGGGGCCTGGACTTGTCGAGAGCCCACGCGCTCATGGCGGCGACGAGCCGTTCCTGCGTGACGAAGGCATTCTGCACGGCCAGGATGCCGAAGAGGAGGTTGCGGTCGGTGATCGGGTCCGACATGGAAGGGTTATCGGTTGGTCCCCTTGCTTTGCTGTGCCGTTCCACCCTGCGGGTTGCGGCCACGCCGGCCGTCAGGGCAAGGGAGGCGCGACGGCGACGGGGGTGATTGTACCAGCGCCCCGCGCCGATGCACGCGCTTTCCGTGTCGCCGGCGACAGGGGGGCGCATGGGCGACGTGCGTATCGTCACCGACGAGGGGGGCTGCCGGGCTGGTCACAGGGAGCGATGGGGACGTGAACGGCGGCGCCGGCAACCCTCGCAGCGGCAGGGCGCTCCGCCTGGGAGCGCTCCCTGCCGCCAGCCGGCATCGCTTGCCGGGCGATCATTTCTTCTCGCGCTTCAGCACCATGAGGAGCGTCTTCTCGCCCTCCTTGGTGGCGAACTCGGTCGGGCGGTCCTGCCCGGTGTCGGCGCCGCAGATGGTGAGGGTGCCCTTCTCAAGGCGATAGATCGCCTTGTGCAGCTTATCCATGCCGCCCTCGTTGAGGGTCACGTCGATTTGCCGCGGCTTCTTGCCCGGGTGCAGTTTGTAACTGCCGTCCATCATCTTGTCCATGTGCTTGACCGTCAACTTGCCGTCCGGGCCAAAGGTGATCTGGGCGTCCTTGATTTCCTCCTCGGGCGCCTTCTTGCCGCCCTTCTCCATGGACGCGACGGTCCAGGTGCCCTGGATCCGCTTCTCGTCGCCCTTGCCGGCCTTGTCGCCGGCCTCGCTGCCGACGCAGACCAGCAGACTGAGGGCCAGCACCGCCCACATCGTTCGAGTCATGCCGCATCTCCTGAGATGAGTGGCCCGACGCCTTCTGTCAAATCCCCGTGAAGTGGCCACGGGCGCCGGACGACGATCAGTAGACCACGGCAGCAGCTGTCAATACAAGTGAATACTTGAGCCCGGCGAACGGGATTGTCCCGTCAGCGTGAAAGCGGCCCGCGTCAAAGATGACAACGCCGGCGCCACCGTCTCCGCCCTGGGCATCACGGACGGCCTGGTGATCACCTCAAGGGTTTGGAGGCCCCCAGACGGCGTTCTGGCGGCCTCCAGGCCCATCACATGAGATGGTCCTCCAAGCAGATGCACCGCCCAAACCCGCGTACCGTTTTGTACTGTTTTAGCCCCCTGTACTGCGATTGTTTGCGTGAAAACGCTATGGTTTGCTAGGACTTGCCAAAGAGGCATCTTCACCGTAAACTGTTGGTAGCTAAGAACCTTGTTGCTTTTCGGCGTGGGTGGACGTGACGCTTCCCAAGCTGGACGTCGTGGGTTCAAATCCCATCGCCCGCTCTTAACACAAGCCCTTCGCCGAATACGAGTTAAGCGTACTTTCCAGCGGTCGTTGTCGCGCTGCTTGGCCTGCCTGAAGGGCGACCGGAAGTCACTTTCATGAATCCGGACTTCAATCAGCCCACCTGGGCGCTGGTGATCGCGACCTACCGACGCGAGCATATCTTGCCGCGCTGCCTGCGCCTGGCCGTGCAGCAGACTCGGCCGCCGAGCGAGCTCATCGTTGTTGACGCCAGCCCGGGCTGGGAAAAGACCCGGGACGAGGTCCTTTTGGCCCTCGCCGCGACCCCCTCGCAGGCGCGCTTGACTTACGTGGCCGCGGACAAACGCTCGTCGGCCTCGCAACGGAACCAGGGCGTCCGCCTGGCCCGCGCGGACGTCGTGTTCCTGATCGATGACGACTCGCTCATGTACCCGGACTGCGCCGAGCAGATCCTGCGCGTCTACGAAGGGGACGAGCACGGCGCCGTGGCGGGCGTCAACGCCATGCACGTGCCGGCGCCCCCCGACCAGCCGGACGACGCCCCGGCGCGAGACCCCAGCGAGCACGGCACGACCAGACAGTACGGCCCGCTGGCGCGCCTCGCCCGGCGCCTGCTGCGCGCGGATGACGTCTTCGTGCCCTACGACGCCGACTTCCCGCGGCACCCCATCCCCGAGGCGGTCGGCAAACTGGCGGTCGGCACCCGGCCCCTCATGGTCGGCTGGGGCATGACGTTCCGCCGTGACGTGTGCCTCAAGGAGCCGTTCGAGGACATCCTGACGCACTACGCCGCCGGCGAGGACTCGGACATGGGCTACCGCGCGTCCCGGCACGGCCTGCTGCTGACCGCCCTGAAGGCCAACCTGTGCCACCTCGGGGCGGGGGGAGGACGGCTGGGGCCGTACGTGGTCGCCGCCCTCGGTAACCTCAACCCGCTGGTGCTGCACCGGCTGTACAGTACCGACCTGGCCCGCTCGCGGCGGCGCTCGCGTGACCTGCTGCTGCGCCGCGCGCTGATCCTGATGGCCAAGGACCTGTCGCACGGGCGGCTGACGCTGCCCAACGCGCGGGGCGCCCTGTTCGCCCTGCGCTGGCTGGGCCACATCTTCTCCCTGCAGGAGGCCGAGCTGCGCGCGTGGTATCCGCAGTTCCAGAAGCAACTGATTGACGCCTCTGCGTCGCCCGGCCGCTAGGCCCTTCGCCGGCCGGGCCGCCCGGAAAGGTCTGTCATGCTCGCGAAGCTCAGGGCCCTGGTCCAGCGACTCCTCCGCTACCGCCTGGCCCGCTGGCGGCGGCCGCGGGCATTCTACCTGCTGACCCGGCGCCTGCGGCCGCTCAGCACGTCGGCCGGAGTGGACCGGGGCAGCCCCGTGGACCGCTACTTCATCGAGAAGTTCTTGGAGGCCAACCGCGACTGCGTTCGCGGCGTTTGCCTCGAGGTGAAGGACAACGCCTACACCCTTCGGTACGGCGGCGACAAGGTCGCCCGCGGCGACGTCCTGGACGTCAACCCGGAGAACACGCAGGCCACCATCCACGCCGACCTGCGCGACCTCAAGCCGATCGCCGACAACACCTACGACTGCGTCATCCTGACGCAGGTGCTGCAGTACATCGACGACCTGGGCGCGGCGGTGCGCGAGTGCGCGCGCGTCCTGAAGCCCGGGGGCACACTACTGGCCACCATGCCCTCGCTCGGCAAGCTCGACGGGCAGGCGGACAACGTCTTCGGTCACTACTGGCGGCTGACGGTCGATTCGGCACGGTATCTGTTCGGCAAACACTTCGCGCCGGAGCGCCTGCAGGTCCAGGGCTGGGGCAACGTCCTGGTCGGGCTGAGCTTCTGGATCGGCCTGGCCCGGGAAGAGCTGTCGCGGCGGCAGCTGGACTACTTCGACCCCGAGTTCGCCTGCGGCGTCACCGTGCGCGCCACGAAGGAGTGACCGATCCGCCGAGGCGGTGAGGGCATTGCGCCGAAAGTGTTGGCCCACCCGGGGGCCGACGGGTACAATCGCGGGCCGAGAGCGCCTCGTGGCGCCGTGGGGCGAACCCTTGCGATAGACGGGGTTGCGCGACACCCGGGGAGTCCGAGACCGAAGGGGAGGGGCTGCGGCATGCGAACGCTGTTCCGCCGGGCGGCCGGTCTGCTGCTGGGGTGCGTCCAGCGCGAGTGCCGCGGCCCGGAACTGGCCCGCCCGGCGATGGTCTTCGCGCCGCACCCCGACGACGAGACGCTGGGCTGCGGCGGCACCATTCTGCGCAAGCGGGCGGCCGGGGCGGACGTGCGACTGGTTTTCATGACCGACGGCGCGCAGTCGCACCCCGAGCTGATGGCCCCGGACCAGATGCGCGCCTTGCGTGCCGAGGAAGCCGTCGGCGCGGCGCGGGCGCTGGGGGTGGTCCGGGAGCACGTCCACCTGCTGGGTTTCCCGGACGGCCGGCTGGCGGAGCACCGGGAGGAGGGGGGGCGGCGAGTGGCCGATCTGCTGCGGCGGGTGCGGCCCGATGAGGTCTACGTGCCCTACCATCAAGACGGGCCGCCGGACCACCTGGCGACGACGGACATCGTCCAGGCGGCGCTGCGGGCGGCCGGCCGGCCGGCCACCGTGTGCGAGTACCCGATCTGGTTCTGGTATCACTGGCCCTGGACGCGGCTGGAGGGCGGGAAGCGGGCGCTGCTGCACGGCGCTGCGGCGGGCCTGGGCCGCTTCCGGGTCCTGCTGCGCGACTTTCGGTGGTATGTCCCAGTCGGCGACCTGCTGGAGCGCAAGCGGGCCGCCCTTGCCGAACACCGCTCGCAGATGCAGCGCCTGGTGCCGGACCCGGGCTGGGTGACGCTGGGGGACATCGCCGGCGGCGACTTCCTGGCGTGCTTCTTCCGGGAGCGGGAGATCTTTTACCGGCACCCGCCGGGCGGCGCCCCCGGCCGAAACGGGCCGACCTAACGAGGGACGGGAGTATGCGCGTCACGTTCGTCTTGCCCTGCTTCAACCTCAGCGGCGGCGTCCGCGTGGTGGCCGGCTACGCCGAGCGACTGCGCCGCCGCGGCCACGAGGTGCTGGCGGTCGCCCCGAGCGAGCCGTCGCCCACGCTCAAGGACAAGGCCAAGTCGTTGCTGCGCGGCAAGGGCTGGCCCGGCCGTTGGCAGCAAGGCCCGTCGCACTTCGACGGCCTGGAGGTGAAGCACTGCGTCCTGCCGCACCCCGCCCCGGTGACCGCCGCGGACGTGCCCGACGCCGACATCGTCCTCGCCACCTGGTGGGAGTCGGTGGAGTGGATGGCGAAGTTCCCGCCGTCTCGGGGCGTTCAGGTGCATTTCGTGCAGGGCTATGAAGCTTTCGCAGACGTGCCGGAGGTGGTGGACGCCACCTATCGCCGGCCCGTCCCGAAGATCGTCATCTCCAACTGGCTGCGCGAGCTGATGCAGAACAAGTTCGGGCGGACCCCGTTGGCCCTCGTGCCCAACAGCGTCGATACCGAGCAGTTCCACGCCCCGCCTCGGGGTCGGCAGGCGACGCCGACGGTCGGCCTGATCTACTCCACGCAGGCAATCAAGGGCTGCGACATCATGCTCAAGGCCTACGACCTGGCGGCGCCGCGGCTGCCCGGGCTGAAGCTGGTCGTCATGAGCAGCGGCCCGGTGCTGGACAGCCTGCCGCTGCCGCCCGGGGCCGAGTTCATCGCCGGGGCGCGCGACCAGGTGCTCCGCGACACCTATGCCGGTTGTGACGTGTGGCTGAGCGGCACACGCGAGGAGGGCTTCGGCCTGCCCATCCTGGAGGCGATGGCCTGCCGCACGCCGGTGATCGCCACACCCGCCGGCGCCGCCCCGGAACTGCTCAGCGGCGGTGGCGGCCTGCTGGTCCCGCACGAGGATCCCGCGGCGATGGCCGAGGCGGTCGTCAAGGTCTGCTCGCTGCCGCAGGCCGAGTGGCAGGCCGTGTCAGACGCCGCCCTGGCGACCGCCCGCGCCTACACCTGGGACGACGCCACCGACCGCTTCGAGAAGGCCTTGCAGCAGGCCGTCGCGCAACCCCGCGTTTCGTCGTGAGTCCGCACATGAACGACTCCAGGCTCCGCGTCCTGTCACTGTTCCCGCACTACGCCGACGCGGCCGGCAACAGCCACACGGCCCTGTCGGTGTGCGGCCACATGCGCAGCGAGCGGCTGGACCTCTGCCTGCTGCAGCCGGCGTCCGACCCGCAGGCCCGTCTGCCGTTCACCCGCGACGCCGTGCCGCGCTGGCTCAAAGGGCTCGTCTACCGGCTGTGGTCGGTGGACGCCATCAACCGCTCTTCGGAGAAGACATTCCTGCGCTCGTTGCGGCCGGGGGACGTGGCCTACCTGTGGCCGGGCGTGACCATGCCGACGTACCACCGCGTCAAGGAACGCGGCCACAAGCTGGTCCTCGAGCGGATCAACTGCCACACCGGCACGGCCAAGCGCATCCTGGACGACGCCTACGCCCGGCTGGGACTGCCCTCGGGCCACACCATCACGGACGTGATGGTGCGCGAAGAGCGGGAGCAGCTGGAGCTGGCCGATTTCGTCTACGCCCCGAGCCCGATGGTAGAAGCGTCGTTCCGCGAAAACGGCGTCCCGCCCGAGAAAACGCTGGCCGTCAGCTACGGCTGGGATCCGCAACGGCTGCGCAGCCCGGTCCGGACGTTGCCGGAGATTGACGGCCTGACCGTGCTCTTCGCCGGGCTGATCTGCGTGCGCAAGGGGGCGCACCTGCTGCTGGACGCCTGGGCCCGGTCGGGGGTCAAGGGCCAGTTGCTGCTGGCGGGCCCGATGGACGACGAGATCGCGACGCGCTTCGCCGACCTGCTGAACCGGCCGGACGTGGTGCAGCTGGGCTTCGTCAAGGGGATCGAGGGGGTGTTCCGCTCCTCGGACGTGTTCGCCTTCCCGACACTGGAGGAGGGCGGGCCGCTGGTGACGTACGAGGCGATGGCTTGCCGCGTGCCGGTGCTGGTCTCGCCCATGGGGGCCGGCCGAGTCGCCCGCCACGAGAAGGACGGCTTCGTGATCGACCCTTACGACCGCGACGGCTGGGTCGAAGCGCTGCGCCGGCTGGCGGCCGACCGCGAGCTGCGCCAGCACCTGGGCAAGACGGCCCAGGACCGGGCAGCGGAGTTTACCTGGGACCAGGTCGGGCGCCGGCGTGCCGAGTCGCTGCTCGAGGCACTGACGAAGAATTGAACCACAAAGCTCACAAAGACCACAAAGAATATCAGAGAAATGCCAGAGAAAACACCCTCCTGCAATTCTTTGTGGTCTTTGTGAGCTTTGTGGTTCAATTCTTCTTCTCGAACAGCTCGGCCAGCCGCGCGGCCTCCCGTTGGGCGTCGTGCATCGCCGCCACGCGGACCGTCCCCGCTTTGCCCATCTGCGCCAGGCGCTCGACCGAGGTCTGCAAGGCCTGGCGCAGGCCGTCCGCCAGCGCGTCCACCGAGCCCGCCGGGACAAGCCAGCCGTTCACCCCGTTCTCGACCAGCTCGGGGATGCCGGCAATGGCCGTGGTCAGCACCGGCCGCCCCAGCGCCAGCGCCTCCATGAGCACCACCGGCAGCCCTTCGGCAAAGCTGGGCAGCACCAGCACGCGGGCCGCGAGGATCTCCTGCCGCACCGCGTGGTTGCTCAACCAGCCGGTGACCCGCACCCGGCCCCCCAACCCCAGGCGCTTGATCTGCTGCTCGACGGTGCCGCGCATCGGCCCGTCGCCGGCGAGGACCATCTCGAACGGTATCCCCTCGGCCGCCAGCCGGCCCAGGGCCTCCAGCAGCAGGAGCTGTCCCTTCTGTTCCGATAGCCGGCCGACGCACACCAGCCGGTTCGTCTCCGGGACAGGCTGTGGGCCGTCGTTGAGAAAGGCGGCATCGACGCCGCAGCGCACCAGCTCGATCTTCGGCCAGTCCACGTACCGGCACCAGCGGAACAGTTGGCTGCGCCCGAAACTGCTGATGGCGATGATGAAGGCGGCGTTCTCGATCTTGTCTCCAAGGGAAAGCTCCTGCGGGTGGTCGAACTCTTCCGGCCCGTGGACGGTGAAGCTGTAAGGCGGCCCGCCGAGCAGCCGCGTCAGCAAGGCGACCGCGGCGGAGTTGGTCCCGAAGTGCGCGTGCAGATGCCCCGCGCCGCACCGCCGCAGCCTGCGGAGCAGCACGCACGCCTCCGCGAGGTAAACCAGGTGACGCAGGACGCCGCGCTCCGACCGGCGCCCCAGCCGCACCGCTCGGCGCAGCGCCTTCAGCCAGCGCCAGGGCCTCGTCAGGGCCGTCCAGAGGAAAGCCCCCAGCAGGCCGATGAGGCCCACTCCGAGCAGGATCTGGGTGCGCCGCTGCTCGGCCTGGTCCGCCGGATCGACCAGGCCCGCGGAGCTGGGACGGACGGAGAAGCGCTCCACGGTCACCCCGAGCGCTTCCAGCGCGACGATCTCGCGCCGAATGAAGCTGTGGCTGACGTGGGGGTACTGGTTGACGAGGTAAGCGACGTGCAATGGGGCCTTCCCGGCTGGCGGCGTGGCGGCCTGTTTGTACTCGATGAGGGTGCTCTGCCGCGCCAGCAGCCGGTGCCGGTGGTAGCGGAGTTGCCCCACCATTTGCGCGAATTTGCCCAGGACGCAGAAGCGGGCGTAAAGGGCCGCGGCCCTGCGCCTGTCCCCGCGCCGACGCCGTCCGCGGTACACCCGCCAGGCCAGCACCGGGTAGCCGAGCAGGAGGGCCAGGCTCAGGCCCCACGTCCACCAGGCCCCAGCCAGGGCTAGCAGAGGCAGGAGCAGGCCCCAGAACCAGTTGCTGCGCGTCTCGCGGGCCCACAGCCGCAGCGGCCCACCGCGGTGCAGCCAGGAAACCTCGGCGAAGGCGTGACCGGCCCGGACGTTCCGCTGCCACCACTGGCCGAAGCCCGTCATGGCGGCGTCGTGCAGCGTCATGTCCGCGTCGAGCCGCACGACCTTCCAGCCCGCGCCCCGCAGCCGCAGGCACAGCTCGGGCTCCTCGCCCGCGATGAGGGACGCACGGTAAGCGCCCACCGCCCGGAAAGGCTCGACGCGCATGAGCGCGTCCCCACCGCACGCCTCCGCCTCCCCGACGGGTGTGTCCCATTCCAGGTCGCAGAGGGCGTTATAGACCGTAGCGTCGGGGAAGCGCTCGCGCCGCCGTCCGCACACCACCGCCGTGTCCGGCCGGGCCTCCAGTTCCTGCCGGGCGCGCTCCGGCCACCCCGAGACGATCTCGCAGTCGCCATCGACGAACTGCACGAGCTCGACCTGCGGACAGACCTCCAGCAGCCGTCGAAACCCTTCATTCCGTGCCCGCGCGGCGGTGAACGGGGTGGACATGTCTAGTTCCACCGTGTCGACGCCCAGGGCGCGAGCCAGGGTGACACTGCCGTCCGTGGAGGCGGAATCGACGTACACGATGGCCTCGGCCTGTTGGCTGGCCGACTCCAGGCAGCGCCGCAACCGCTCGCCCTCGTTGCGCCCGATTGCCACCACACCGATCCTGGCCACCGTGTACCCCCGTTCATGAACTGGATCAGCCGCCGTCTTCCTGCTATTGTGGCGGAAACCGGATCGCACGGCTCTCGCAATTGTAAGGCTGGAGTCCCATGGCCGACAGACTGCCCGACCGCCTGCGCGTGCTGCTGATCGCCGAGGCGTGCAACCCGACGTGGACGAGCGTGCCCCTGGTCGGCTACAACTTCGCGCGCGCCCTCGCGGAGAGACCGGACCTCGAGGTGACGCTGGTGTCCCAGGTGCGCAACCGGGCGGCCTTGCAAGCGGACCCGATCGCCGCTTTGGCCCGGCTCCACTTCGTGGACAACGAGTGGCTGGCGCGGCCTCTCTATAAGTTGGCCCGCTTCTTGCGTGGAGGCACGGCCCTGTCCTGGACGGTCGATACCGCCATGGCCTGGCCCAGCTACATGGCGTTCGAGGCCGAACTTTTTCGGCGCTTCCGGCGCCCGCTGAACGAGGGCCGATTCGACCTGATCCACCGCGTGACGCCGCTGACCCCGACCATGGGCAGTCCCCTGGCCAGCCTGGTGGACGTGCCCATGCTCGTCGGCCCGCTGAATGGCGGCCTGCCCTGGCCGAAAGATTACCCCGAGCTGCGCCGCCAGGAGCGGGAGTGGCTGGTTCCCCTTCGGGGCCTGTACAAACACCTCCCTTACTATCGGTCCACCTATCGCCGGCTGGCGGGCGTCATCTCGGGAAGTCGCCACACCGCTACCGAAGTGCCTCGTTACTTCCGCGGCCGCCGTTTTTACCTCCCGGAAAACGGCGTGGATCCCGCACGCTTCGCGCTGGCCTCGGCCTGGTCGGAACCCCAGGGGCGCTTCCGCTTCATCACGGTCGGCCGCCTGGTGCCGTACAAGGGCGTTGACCTGACGCTGGAAGCAATGCGCCGCTCGGGGGCCCTGAAGGCCTGCGAGTTGTGCGTCGTCGGCGACGGCCCGCACCGCGCCCACCTGGAAGCCTTGACGCGGCAGTACGGCCTGGAGGCCAACGTCCAGTTCCTGGGATGGGTCGATCAGCAGCGGTTGAGGCAGGAGTTCGCCCGGGCTCAGGCCTTCGTCTTCCCCAGCCTGCGGGAATTTGGCGGCGGCGTCATCCTCGAGGCCATGGCCAGCGGACTGCCGGCGATCGTCGTCGATTACGGCGGCCCGGGGGAACTGGTGACGCCGGAGTGTGGCATCCTCCTGCCGATGAAGCCTCGCGCGGGGCTCGTGCCCCAGTTACAGGCGGCGATGGAAGAACTGGCGGGGGATGCGGGCCGATGCCGTTCGCTCAGCCGGGAAGCCTGTCGGCGTGTGCGCGAAGAGTTCACCTGGTCCACCAAGGCGGGCCGCATCATGGAGATGTACCGGCAAATCCTCAGCCGCCCGCATTCAGACACCCACCCTCTCGCAATCCTGTCCGGTTCGAGGTCCTGCCGGACATAAAGAGAAGAGGGGATTCGGGGGGCGGGCTGCGCCACGGCGGAATGCCTCCGCCGGCGTGGACCTGCCTGGCGGGAGATGCGGTCCCCGGGTATTTACTTTGAAAGCCGCCGGGCTGTCGCTAAACTGGAACCTGCGAACGGACAGAAACTCCAGGCCCTCCTTGCCCGTCAGGGGCCTAAACTTACGAGGCTTTCGTCATGCGCAAAGGTACAGGGGGCTCCGGGGGCTCGCGCCCGAATAATCTTTCTGACCTCGGACAAGAACCCGGCTCCGAGGGGATCTCCCTGTTCGGCATCAGCCTGGGGCGGGTCGTGAAGATCCCCCTCCAGCGCTGGAAGCTCTCGCTGCTGGTGCTGGTGCTGTGTACGGGGGCAGCCATCCTGTACGCCAAGATTTTCAGCCGATCGTTTTACGAGTTGTCGGGCACGCTCATCCACAGGCCCGCTGGGGAGCAGAAGGATGTCCCCGCCCCCCGGACCCTGGAAACCCTCATGGAGGAGCTGAAAAGCCCTCATTACTACAAACAGCTGAACGAAAAGTTCGACATGGCGATCCCGCCTGAGAACTTCGTCAGGATATTCGATGTAAAAAGAGGCATTGAGAACAGTCACGTCATCGAGGTGCGCCTCAAATGGGAAGACAGCGGTCAAGGGGCGGACCTGGTCAACCACCTGATGAAGCTGCACCGCGAGGAGGTGGAGCGCTACCGCAGGTCGGACCTCGAACGCGCCCGGCAAGCCACGACGGAAGCCCTCACGGACTGCGACGGGCAGTTGAAAGCGGCCATGAAACGCAGGGACGATTACCTGCGCGGCAAGCAGGTCAGCAACCCGAAGGAAAAGCTGGCGGAGATCGGCAGGGAGATCAGCCGCGTGGACGCCCAGATCGACGCGGTCGAGGCCGAGCACAACAAACTGAAGTCGGAGATCGCCAAGGTCGTCGAGGACATCGAAGGCCTCAAGAACAAGAAGGACAAAGATCGCGAGCCGCTGGGGGAAGACGACAGTGCCGAGGCGTACCGGCAGCGCAAAACGCAGCTCGAGATCGACCTCATCACGTTGAAACAGGAGCTGACGCGGGCGCAGAGCACGCTCAGGATCAAGGAAAAGGAGTACGCCGTCAAAAAGCCGCTCGCCGACGAGGGCATCATCATCCAATCGGTGATCCGCGAGCTCGATCTCGCGATCGCGGGCCTGCGCGGGGACACGGAAGCCGCCCGCAAGAAGATCGACATCCGCACCCGGGAGCTGAACGAGCTGCGGCCCGGCAACGCCCGGCTGCGCCGCCTGCTGGTCGAACGCAGCGCCTTGCAGCTCAAGCAGACGACCGTGCAAAGAGACGAGGGCCGGTACAAGCTCCAGCGGGAGAACCAGCGCAAGCGGGCCGAGGAGATGGAGGGCGTCGAGAAAGAGTGGGCGCCGCTGGACAGGGAGGTCAAGCAGTTGCAGAAAGAGCGCGACGACCTCCGGGGCAAGCAGGCGGAGTTGGACCTCCGGCTGAGGAACGTCGCTCCTGAACTGGAGATCGGCTCACCGGCGGCACCGAGCATTTCCCCCATCTCGAATGCGAGAAAGCAGATGATGCTGGGGTTCCTGGTCCCGATGCTGGTGTGCTTCGGGGCGATGGTGGCCCTCGACATGGCGTCCACGGCCTGGCGCGCCGAAACGCTGGCCGAGAAGTTGCGCCTGCCGGTCCTGGCGCGGCCCTCCCCCGGCAGGCGCCGGGCCGGGCAGGCGACCGAACTCAGTCCCGACGAGTGCCGCGGGCTGTCCCTGCGCATCCGCCAATTCGTTCCGGAGGACGGCGCGGTCGTGCTGATCAGCTCTCTCAACGACGGGCCCGGGGTCGATCCGCTGGTGAGCGGCGTGAGCCGCTACCTCGGCATGCGCAACGAGCGGGCCCTGATCCTCGACGCCCGCATCGCCCAGGCCGCGGCCCCCGGCCTGACTTCGCTGATCGAGCGCCAGGCCGGCGGCAACGGTCCGCAGGTCGTCCCGTCGGTGGCCGGCGCGGGCGGATCGGCCCTCGGCCCGGTCGGCCTGGTGCAGTCCCTGGTCTTCGAGCGACAGAACTGGTCGGACTTTACGCACCACACCCGCATGGCGGGTGTGGACTACTTCCCGGCGGGCGGGCCGTACCCCATGACGGACGCCCTGGCGTCCGAGCCGATGGAGGAATTGCTCAAGGCCCTGCGGAAGCGGTACACGATCATCCTCCTGGTCGGCCCCGCCCTCTCCCGGAGCGTGGACACGGAAATCCTGGCCGCGTTCGCGGACGGCATGATCGTCGTCATCAACGAGCCGTTGAGCAGTTCCTCACCCGAGGTCGAGGAACTGGTTGCCGCCATCGAGGAGGCGAAGCCGGCGCTGCTGCTGGGTTCGGTCGTTTGCTTGTGAACGCCGGTGACGGCAAGGCGCTGCCCTCCGCCGTGCCGTTCTTTCTCCCGAAAGGCTGGTCATGATTCGACAACTGCGTGTGCTCGAGGGCCCCGACAAGGGCAAGGTCTTCGAGATGCCTGCGTCGGGGGCCGTGGTGCTCGGCCGCGCCACGGACACCTTCACTCGGCTCACCGACCGGTCCGCCTCCCGTTACCATTGCCGGCTGGAGGTGAACGGCGCACGCGTGCTGCTCACCAACTCCAGCGAATTCGGCACCCTGGTCAACGATCGGCCCATCACCCAGCACGAACTCCGCGACATGGATGTCATCCGGCTCGGGAAGATCGGTGAAACGCGGCTCGTCTTTGAACCGGTGGACATACACGCCGGGGCCACCATCTGCGGGAAGGGCGACGTCCAGGGGGTATTTGTCGAGGAGGTGAAGGGCCTGCTCGGTAAGACACTGGCCCACTTCCAGATCGGCAAGTTGCTGGCCGAAGGCTCCTCCGGGACGGTCTTTCGGGCCCGCGACACGAAGCAAAACCGCGACGTCGCCCTCAAGATCTTCCTGCCCGACCCGAAGAAGCTTGGGGCTCTGTCGCAATCCTTCCAGATGCTCCAGCCCGTGCTGGGCCTCGACCACCCCAACCTCGTGACGCTGTACGAGGCCGGCAGCACCGAGGGGTACTTCTGGCTCGCCATGGAGTATGTCGAGGGAGACAATCTCCAGAAACAGCTCGAGCAGTCCGGCCTGACCGGCATGATCGAATGGCAGCACGTCCTCCGTTTCGGCATTCACCTGGCGAACGGGCTGGACGCCCTCCACCGCCGGCAGGTCATCCACCGGAACATCACGCCCGGCAACGTCCTCGTCACGCGCGGCGACAGGCAGGCGAAGCTCGGCGGCCTGTGGCGGGCGCGGGCCGTGCGGGATTGCCTGGCCGAAACGGCGGACACCCAGGCCGTCCTGCGCAGCGTCGCCTACATGCCCCCAGAGCGCTTGCGGGACGGCCAGCCCGGCACTGCCCGCGGCGACATCTACGGCCTCGGGGCGGTGCTGTACCACCTGCTCGCCGGCCGCCCGCCCTTTGGGGGGCTCAACGACCCGGAGATCATCAACCGGATCATCCAGACCGAGCCGACCGCGCTTCGGGAGTTCCAGCTCTCCCTTCCCCAACCGCTCGAGTCGGCCGTGCTGCGCATGCTGGCCAAGACGCCGGCGGACCGCTATCCGAGCGCCTCGGAACTCTTGACCGCCCTGCAGGGCATTGCCGCGGGGGCGACGGGTGCTCCCGCTCCTCGGCCGGCGGAACGGCGGGTTGGAGGAAAGCAAGAGGTCGTTGCCGGGAGTGGGCCGACTGCTCCGGCCCCGGCGGCCACGGCGGCGGTTGCCCCGGCTCCGCTTCCGTCTCCTCCCGCCGGCGAAGGGAACATCGTCGTCGCATGCCAGTGCGGCCAGGCGCTCCGGGCAAGAAGCCCGTTCGCCGGGACGCGGGTACGCTGTCCGTGCTGCGGGGGCTTCATCGACTTGCCCGGCATGCCGTCTTTTGTGCAGCCGCCCCAGTCCCTCAACTCCCCGGCATCCCTGTTTGCCGAACGCCGCCGGCTCCCCGCTCCCGCGTGGAAGACCGCGGCCACGCCGCCGGCGTCACCGCGTTTGCTGCGCGAAGCTTTACGCTACTTCGTGCTGCTGGCCCTGCTGGCCGGCACCCTGCTGGTGTCCCTTTCCGGCGTGGTCTGCGATCACACCCCGCAGTCTCCCTCCTCCGACAAGCCCAAGCCGGAAGCAGTTCCGAAGCAGCCGGCGGAGCGGCGAGTGCCTCAACCCCCGCAATAGTCCGTCCACAACGCCCGGGGTGTTGACGATTCTAACGGGCTTGCCGTCTGCGTATTTTGTGCGGGCATCGCGCTAATTCGGTCGATAACTACTTCTACCGCGTGCGATCGGACGCGCGGGGGGCGTCAGCCCCCTGTTGGGGGCGTCTGCGTGCGATCGGGTGAGAACAGGGGTGTCGGAACAGGGGGCTAACGCCCCCGCTCGCCAGCGTGCGATCAGGTCGTTGAGAGAAGGGCACTACCATGCGAACAGGTCCGGTTCTATCGCTTTCCGTCCTGATGCTGTTCGCGGCCCTTCCCGGCTGCAGCCAGCACGGTTGCTATACCGAAGCACCCTTGCTCCCCCGCCAGGACGCGGTCTCGAATCTTTCGGAGCACCCGCCGGAGGCCCTGGAGTGCGAGGCAGGTGCCTGCCCGACGGTCAGCACGGTCCTCAATCCGGAGGCATCGCAGCGGGCCATCTCTCTGCAGGAGTGTATCGCGCTGGCCCTGGAGAAAGGCCGGATCGGCGGCACCAGTATTCGGGTGCTGGCCTACGACCCGGCGATCGTCTATACCGCGATCGAAGAGTCGCTGTCGCGGTTCGACACGCGCTGGTTTACCAGCATGGGCTGGAGCGCTCTCGACGAGAGGGCCGGCAACGTCCTCTCGGCGGTTCCCCTCGGCCTCGCCCCCCTGTCCGTGCCCTCGGCGATCGGCGGCGTCTCCAG
>JBBRPS010000074.1:0-19877 GCA_038227745.1 Gemmatales bacterium
CGAAAACCTGCACTGAATTCAGGAGAGCCGCGACAGCCCGTGTTGTCGCGCTTTCCGCATGAATTCTGCGGTTTCCGAAGAGTGACACCACACTGTCATCGCTACCGACTTGGATGCAAGTTTTCGTGCCAGAAACACTACGACGCCGAAACGGGAACGTGCCCGGAGTGCAAGCAGGATCTGTATCTCACCGACATGCTGGGGTTCCATCAGGAGATGGCGGCTGAAGTGGCCCCGGATAGCGTGGCCACCAACTATATGTCTGTCCACGAGACGATGCTGCTCTTCACGGGGATTCGCTTCTTCTGGGAGGGAAAAAGAGACATCCTGTCCAAGTGCCTCTTCGTCAAGGACGGCCCTCTGTCGATACGCGCCCAATACTCCAAACTGGTGAACCCCATCCGCCGGTTCCTGAACTTCGCCAAGGGCAAGGGGATCACCGTCTGCATCCTGGGCCAGGAGAAGACAGGGGCCTTCGTGGATCATTTCGACCTGATCGGGCGTGAGACCCCCGAGGGCGTCTACTTCCTTCCGAGCGACAAATACACCAAGACGGAGATCCAGCACCGGCCCGATTCGGGTGCGCCCTACGGCAAGGACACGAATTACGGGGTGAAGGTGTTCGTGAAGCTGAACAACTATCACAAGATGGTGCTGAACGTCCCGACCGGACTCTACGTCCAGAACCCCAAGCTCTCGGACCTGCTGGGATTCGACAGGATCTGTGCGACCCTGCCGACGATCCTGAGCAACCGACACGAGGGGGCGCTTCTGCCTATCGAGTTGGCACACGGGGTTGCTTCCCTCTCGACATATCCGTCCGCCAGGATCTTAAAGATCTTTGCCGACGCGACGGGGCGACCGCCGGCCCCAGGGATCACTGGCGGTAAGTGATCCGCCCACGGCGTTGGCCGAGGCTCGCGGACGTGGTAGGCTCGCGCCCATGCCCGACGAGATCCAACCGATCGGCCCTGACGTCGAGAAGGTGCTCGACGGCGTCCTGCCGGAGAAGGTCCCTGGAGTTCGAGTGCGTGGTCGGGGAGTTCGCTGCAAAAGGGCAGAGACTATCTCGGCTTTTGATACACTCGGCAGGTGGAAAGCCTGCCCATCGCCGGCGAAGAAGGACCGGAGAAGGGCGAGAAGGTCGCATTGCCGATCGTCACAGAACAGGATAGGTCGAACGCAAAAATGAGAGAGGCGATCGCGGCCAAGCAGGAGGCGGCCTGGAACGAAGCCTACCTCCTCGCCTTCGGGGCGCTGGGGCCTGGATACACCCCGTGGATGCGGCTTAGTCTCATAGACAGTGACCACCACAACACAGGCAACACCGAGTCCATCGCCACGGTCTACAAGGTCTACCGGGGAGAAGAGCGGCTGACGGAGAATTCCGTTTTCGTGATGCGGCGGCCGGACGGCACGATCACGAAGTCGAAGAATCACGAGGAGCTATTCGGGGACCTGCTCAAGGAAAAGCACCCGACGCGGGGATTCGAGCACAACGGCACCTGGTGCGCCTTCGACCGCTGGACATTGGTTTGGAGCGCTCTGGAACTCTATAAGCCCCGGTCCGCCGAGGCCCTGGCCCAATTGCGAGCGACACGCGAATCTAACAAGGACGCCAAATTCGCCGAGGACTATCCCCTCTTCGACCTCGCGGGCTTCGAGCGGCAGGACAAGAAGCGCTGATACGCTACAGGCATGTCTGAAAACGCCGATGCCGAGATCATGGACCTGCTCAGGCGGATGGAAACCGACGAGCAGAAACACGCTGCGTACTCGTACATGCAAATCTTCCGCATGCAGGGCCTGGACGCTGCGGTCAAGGGGAAGGGCATGAAGGGAAAAGAGGCTATGGTCAGGCAAGCCCGTGACACGCTCCGGAAAAGTCTTCGGAAGTTGCTGGGGCTGGAGTAGGCTGTCCGCATGGCCGAGATGAGCAAACCGATTGCAGAATTCCTGGAGAAGAATCAGGAGACGGTTACCGACGGCGAGCGGCGGACGATGCTGGCGATCGTGAAAAACAACCTCCTGTACATGACGGAGTCAGAGTTACGACAAGCCCGTTACCTTCTCTCCGATGCCAAGCGTCCCTGAAGCCCCCCTCATCGAGCAGGTGGAAGGCCGGGCCGGGCAGATACCCGAGGTCGTTTCCGAGTTCCTGGACATCCTGGAGAAGCAGTACAAACAACAGATGCAAAACGTCTGTGCCGAGTGGTACGACGATCCATCGCTCACGCAGTGGCAGGAACAGGTGGACAGGCATCTGCAGACGCAGGTCGCGGCCCTTCTGGCCTGGGCGAAGGGGTCGGGAAGGATGTAGACGGATCAGGATCCGACCATCGGCGGTGAAGCTCCGGGCAGCGAAGAAAGGGCCGTGAGGAAGGGGAAGGCCTTTTGCAGGTTCTTCACGAGCTTGTCGTCTGCGGTGATCAGCTCGCAGCCCTCCCGTTCGGCCAGAGACACGTACAGGCAATCATAGACGCCTATACGCAGGGCGGAAGAAATCTGGATGGCTCGCGGGATCAAGGGGCCGCAGGGGACGAGTAGCGGGGGTTCGGCCACGATGTCGTCCCAGAGGACGGCCGCCTGTCCGACGGGGATTCGCCCCTGGCGTTCTGCACGCGTGAGGGCGTGGGCCAGCTCGATGGAGAAGACGTCGGGGGCGAGCAGTTCGTGAAGGGCGTTACGGACGTCCTCGCGGAGCTGGATCGCTTTGTCGGAATCGGTCTCGGGCACCCCGAGTTTGAACGCGACGGAACTGTCGATGACGTACTTCATGCGTCGGGGAGTTCACCCCGCAGTTCGCGGATGATCTGGACGCCGATGTCCTGGACGCCGTGTTGCCTCAGGATCTCCTGGCGGACCTTATCGGCACGGGCACGGACCCGCTGTTTGACCTCGGCAGGGACGAGCGTGCCAGAGGCCAGGCAGTCCGCGATCAGTTGCGTGTCGGCCTGCACGTCGTCGGGAATCACACTGTCGGCAGTTTTCGTCTCCATGCCTCCATTCTCCCGCGCAGCGGCTCCCTGTCAACTCGGTTTTTCGACCGTGCTACACTCCGGCCATGAGCGAGCAGCCGATCGAACTGCCGGAGTCGTTCTCGAACAGACGGGTAGAGCTGCTACGCCAGCACGCGGACGACGTCCTGGAGATACGAACGCGAGCCCGGCAAGTCTGGCTCGAAATGCTGGGGCGGGAAGTGCAGCTGCTGGTGATGGACGGATTCTCCCCGGCCCTCGCTCAAATTGCGTCAAAGAACAACCTGGCTCTGCGGCGGCTGGAACTCGACGCGGAACTGGACGAGGCCCTGAACCGGATGCGGGACGAGCTGACCAGAAGACTACAGAGGGTGGTGGAGGACTGGGAGGATGCGCAGTGAGCCTCAGCGGAGGACCTCACGCACCCGGGGCTCTGCGGGACTGACGTCCTCCCCGCAGGCAAACAGCACCGTGTTCTGCAGGCCCGTCTGCTGCAGGACTGCACCATCCACGATCCTGCCGTGCCGGTCCGTGCGCCCGTGGACAACGCCGGGTCGAATCCTGCCTCCGGCGAGCACCGCACAGTTGCCGTAGCGCCAGTGGTCGCGGCCCGAGGGGTTCATCCGCGGGGTACGGTTGATCTCCCCCATCATCAGCAAAACGCAGTTCAAGCGGCTGCTCGCGATCTCGTCGATCAGCACGGATGCCGCACGGTCCATCTCGGGGGCGAGTGTTCGCATCCCCTGTTCGAGACCGCTGTGCATGTCCCACGCCTGCACCGTCGGCTCGTGGTAGACGGTGACGGCCCCTGCGCCCCGTTCGATGAACCGCTTGGCGGTGAGCACCATGTCGCCGGCGAGCGAGCCGCCGTAGCGGCCACGGTCGCCGGCGGGGAGGTTCATGGCCTCGAAGAACCGGCCGCCGCCCTGGAGCAGGTCGAACGCCGTTTCCCGGAACCGCTGCATGCGGTCGGCGGTCGGCCCGGGCATGGGCGTTTCCAGTGCTTCGAGCAGACGCCTGCGTTCCGCGAGCCGAGACGTGTCGCCGGCGATTGGTTGGACGAACCTGCCTTCCCGGTACAGGGGGGCGAAGGCGCTGTTCATCCGGAACGCCTCGTTGAGCCCAGGCCAGTCTCGGCGTGGCGTGAGCAGCACGTAGGGAGCGCCGCCGTCCGCAGCCCGGTCCCCGATGCGTTCGCTGATGGTCTGATTCCCCTGCAAGACGGCCGTCCGCATCCCGGGGGTATGGTCGGTGCTCCCCGCATCGAGGGAGCGGAGGACGGAGAACTTGTCGGCCCGTTCCGCGAGGCTCGGCCACACCTCGCTGAAGTGGACCCCTGGAATGCGGGTCGCCGCGCTGCCGAGTGGTCCCCGGAGTTCGGCGGCGGACGAGGGCGGGTCGGGATTGATCCACTCCTTCGCCGAAATGCCCCCGGAGAGGAAGAGGATAAGCAGCGGTGTGCGGATGGTGACGGCTGCGGCCTCAATGCGTCCGAAGAGCCCGAGGGCCCCGAGGGCCAGGGGGGCGGTGGCCGACACCTGCAGAAACTCTCTCCTGGTGAGCATGTTGCCTATTTGCTGAGCGTACTCTTCCAGGAAGCTCTGGCAAAAAGTTCTTTGCGAATGGCAGAAAGATGGCCGACTGCTGCACAAAAAGAGGGGCTGCAGAGCATGGAGGGCGACGAAGACGAGCGAGGGTGTTTAGGATTTCCTTCGCTTTCTTGCTGGGCTGGAACTGGCCGCGTTCCGGATCCACCTGTCGATTCGCTTCTCCACAACCTCCCGCGGCTCGCAGTACCGCTCACGAGAAAGCCTCTGGATGATGTCAGCGCGATTCTGTGGCTGTGTTTCGGGAGGAGGGAGCGTCTGCAGGGAAAATGGCTTGCTGGGCTGGCCGTTCACGAGAAGCCTCATGAAAGCTGAGTATTTCGGAAGGTTGATGATATCCTTACTGGATACGAGGCCTTCAAACTGGGTGCTCAACACCTCGGCATCCTCGGGGCTCGTTTGGAACGTCAAAAGGCTCCCAGCATTGCCGAATATCGCATCCCGGACATTCGTGGAACCATCTTTTGACAATTGCCCTAAGTATTGGTTGGCAAGCAGTAGCGAGACCCGAAATTTTCTGGCCTCACTGACAAGTTCGGCAAAAGAGTCCGATAGTACGTGTTGAAACTCATCCACGACCAAGGAGACGTCTTTCCGCTGTTCCTCGGGCATATCGCTTCGACTCATGGTGGCCAATTGAATGCGGACAACCAGCAGAGACCCGATGAACGATGACACGTCTTCGTGAAGCTTTCCACGAGAAAGGTTCACCAAAATTATTCGACCTTCATCCATCGCCTCTCGAAAGTTGACTTTCATGTCCTTCTGGCCGAGAATGTTCCGCAGCGTTTTCATTGCCAGCAGACCGCTAACTTTGTTCTGTATGGTTGCGATCGCCTCATTGCGATAACGATCCGTCCAATTTTCGTACTCCGCCCAAAAACCATGCACGAGGTGGTCTTTGACCTTTTTGAGAATTGCCTGGCGATACGGAACGTCCACCAGGATACGAGGAACACCGAGCAGGGACTGCCCTCCCGCTTCCAGAAGGCTCAGGATGCAGTTTCGGAGAATGTACGAAGCTCTCGGTGACCACAGATCTGGAAAAAGTTTTGAGAAGACGCTGATGATTCCGGACGCTGTTGCCGCGTGCTGGTCCGGTGGACAGTCGAGAATGTTCAGCGATACTGGGAATTCAGAATCAGTAGCGTCCAACAGCACCACGTCATTGCTTCGCCGTTTTGGGACGCAACGAAGAACGTACTCAACAAGATCCCCGTGTGGGTCGATCAGGGCAATGCCCTTCCCAGCCACTATATCCGAGTACACCATGTTTGCGATTAACGCGCTCTTGCCGTTTCCGGACTTCCCAACAATGTACATGTGGCGTCGTCGGTCATCCTGCAAAATGCCGAACCGCCTTTTCATGTTCCGGAACACGGCATCACCGATGATCGTTCCCTCCGTGGGAAGATTCAGCGGCGTCTCGACGTTGCGGGAGAGCAGCCAGTCGAACGCGACCGGACCCATTAGCGGACCGGGGCAGTGCCACAGCGTCGCGATCTCGCGTGCCGAGAGCAGGTACGACTTCGGCTTCCCTGGTTTCCTTCGGACCTTCAGCAGCCGAAACCCGTTGCTCTGCGGAAGGGTGAAGGCCCGGAAGCTCGCGGTCAGCTCGGCCAGTTTCTTCACGGCGTCAGGCCCCGAGGCGGTCAGTCGGACGCAGCAGAAGAAGAGCGGCTGGTCGAGCTTCTCGGGGTGCTCTTCGGCGACCTTGCCTCGGCCGACGACGAGCATGAGGGGGGCGTACCAGAATCGACGCCAGCCTGTCTGCAGGCGGACACGGGCCACGAAGCGACCGTAGGCGTGGAACTTGTGCGGCAGGCCGTGGTGGACGAGCGAAAAGGCCCGCAAGGCCCGTCGCCGCATGTGGTGGGCCGGGGTGCAGAGGACCTGAACGCGGCAACCGTCCATGACGGAAAGGACGCTGGCGAGAGGGTCCACGAGGCGTCGTGAGAGGTTGTCGGTGGAGAGGGTGTAGTCCTTCAGCGGATACACCTCGGGGGCGTCCAGACCGAAGTCGCGTGTCAGGACGTCACTCTCACTCTCCTGGTCAGCAACCTCCTCGATCTCCGCGTCGGGGTACTGGGCGTGGAGCTGCGTGCGAAGGAGCGGGAGAGAATGGGCAGACGTGCGGGCGTAGAGGCCGGTCTTTCCTTTCAATTCCTGAATTTCCAGACTGAACGGCTCATGAAGGCTATGGAGGGCCGAAATAGCGGCCTCCGCGAGCAACGGCCCGCGGTCGATGCTTCCGTCGTCAGTGGTCTGAAGCGGAGGGCGAATGCGAAGCAAGGCGTTCACCCGTCTACTTTACAGCAAGGGAGGGGAAATCCTGGGTAAAGAGCTGCCCGAGCAGCCTCTTCTTCTCGGCCTCGGGAATCGGGGAGTTCATCAGGGCGGTCACGACCTGGGCGAAGTCGAAATCCGAGAAAAACGCACATGCGTAATGCTTCCTCTCGGACCTCATGGTGGGCTCACCAGGCAGGATGCCCATGTCGGCAAGTTGCTCGCGGTCGGTTTGGTCTACCGGGGGCGTGTCGGGCGGCGGTTCAGGCGGCAGGATCACGACCGGCAGGTTGAGCCTCGTCAAGGCTCCCTCCTCCTTCAGCCAGTTCTCGATCTTGTCGAGCGTCTCGTGGTGGGGGTTCGTCTTCCCCTTGCGGAACTTGCCGATGGTGACCGGGGACATTTCGAGGTAGCCGCCGAGGAACAGGTTGGAGAAGTTCTTCTCCCGCATGTGGCGGTCGAGGAGGGTGCCGAGTTGAATAGGAGATATGGTGGGCAATTTAGGATTGGGAGGGAGAAGGCTGCTTACCTTCGAGGAGCTTGATCGTGCTGATAACCTGCTGCAAGTAGCTGAAGGCGTTACTCAGTGAGTCGCGGAGGATCTTGCTGTGTTCATACGTTTCCATCGCCCGGATTTCGCCGCGGTATTCCTCCTCGGACTGCTTGATCGCATCCTGTCGGGCGTCCTCCTGGGTCATGGAGAATTCCATGCGGCCTTTGAGGTGATACTTCGCGGCAGTCACCTTGCGGTCCAGGATCGCCAACTCCTTCGCGGAGAAGGACTGGGCGAGGTCCTCGCCGAGGCGGTGGTAGAGATCGACCAGTTCGCCCTGGAGACCTTGCAGCAGGACGACGTCGGGGATGACCCCGGTCTTCATGTCCTTCGTCTCGTCCTTGATCCGCTGCATGAGGGCCGATGCTTGTTCGTAGAGATTCACTTCTTGGCGGTGAACTGAATAACGACCTTCAAGGCGTCCACGAGCCGCTGCGACTGGGCGCAGTCCTTCTGCAAGGCGGCGACCTGTTCTTTCTTCGTCTTGAGGGCCTTCTCTTCCGTGGCGAGCCGCTGGGCGAGGTGGTCGGTGCTGACGGGCTGCTTGACGATCGCCATGCCCGTCCTGGCAACCTTCGGCGTGCTCGGGGCGGTGAGGGTGTAGTGCGTGGTCGGCTTCCCGGCGATGCTCTTGATGGACCGCTTCATCGAGAAGCCTTCCTTCTTGAGGTCGATCATGGCCTGGTTCACCCGTCGCATGAAGATCTGCGGGGTGGTCGGGAGGGTGTTGGTGACGGATTCCTCGTCCCACAGGAGGTCCTGGAGGTCGCGGATGGGGCCGGACCAGGAGGGCAGGGAGGGGCCGATAGCCGCCTTGATCGCGGCGTATGCCGGGTTCTTCTCCTTCGGAAGATGCTTGTGGGTGTAGGGACGGAGCTTGCGGACCGTCCGGGTGACCTTCTTCATGATGAAGCCGGGGAGCGGTTCGACGGGTTTTACGGGGATGCCGAGCGTCTTCAGATCAACTTCCGCCAATGAGGTGGACATAATATGGTGGGGAGAGGTGCTACTCACTTGCAGCATTTCTCTTTCTTCTGCTTTTCCTTGAGCGTGATGGGCATGGGGCGGAGAGAAAGTATCAAAATCGTAGTGCTGCACATCGACTAGAGTCAACGAATGTGAATTGACAACATCAGAGAACGGTCGGTGGTATCGAGTCCTTGAATCTGGCAAGGAGCGGGTGCGAATAATACGGCGAGTCGTTGAACGCCTTCAGGCCTTCCGGCGTGTCCAGCCTCAGCGAGAAGGGCCAGATCTCCGACTCCTGGTACAGCTTCCAGTCCTGCAAGAGCTTCTCTATCCGGTAGAACTGGGCCTGAAGCGTCGGATAGGAGATGACGAACTTGTGGGACCGGCACCACTGATACTTGTCCACCACCAGTAGCTCGCAGGCATCGACTCGTTCTCCTTGGCCCATCTCGTAGATGTAGGCGTATGTTGCTTGTTGAAAGATGTAGCGGTCGTAGAGCAATCGTCCTGGTCGGAAATCTTCGAGGAAGGTATTCAGGTTTGCCGTCGTTTTCAGATCTTGCGGCCGCTTCGTCTCGTCGTCGAACCCGTCCAGCTCTCCTTTCAGCGGGAGCCCGAAGGCGATGCAGAGCAGATTCCGCTTCTTTATCTCTCGCGGAAAAAAGTGCCTCGTGAGGAATTCCTTGTGGGCATTCGTGACTGTCTGTAGCTGGCCGTTGGTCAGCAGCATCTTCCCCGGGTTCGCCTCTTCCGTCTTCTTGTCACGGCGGGGCACGGCGACGTACCTGTCCTTGAAGGCTTGCTCACCAGAAGTAACGAGATCATCCACGGCCTGGCCGACGAACATGGCCTCGCGTTCTTCCGACACGGGCGGCTCAATCCCCTGGACGTACTCAAGCCAGCAGAGGTACGGGTCTTTCTCCAGGGCCATGAGCTTATGAGATGTGATGAAAGCCGCGTTCCTCTTCCTGTATTCGAGTGCCTTCACTTCCGGCTTTTCCAGGAGATTCAAGACGGCCTGTTCCTTCTTCGGATCGCCTTTCGAGGCTACCCATTCGTCTACGGCCCGTTGAAGTTGCTCGGAGATCGTCATTTCTTCGGGGAGATGAGGCGGCGGTTCTCAGCGAACTGCATGAAGTGCTGGAAGTTCTCCTCGATGTAGGCGGACATGATCTCGCGGGCCTCGGCAGGGCCCTGGGAGGCGACCCAGTCACGGAACTGCTGCCAGTACCGTTCGTTCGTGAAAGGTGTCATGGGCGTTGTTGAAGCAAGGACCTGATTGTTCCCAACCGCTTCCGTTCGTAGTCTCGGCCGTAGCTGCTCTTCATATAACCTTGATAGGCTTCCCAGATCCGCTTTTTCTGGGAGTCCGCCAGATTGATCTCTTCTGGCCTATAAATCTGGACGCAGTTCTGTCCATTTACGATCCACAGATCGACTCCCGATTTGTGATTGAACGTACGCCTCGTGGCCGTCCACTCCTCTGGGTGCGACGCGATCGACGCAAGAAGATCACGTACTAAGCTTTCTGTGCCATCTCCTTCGTCAATCTCTCGGCGCAGGTCCCGGACTTCCTGCCGCTGCCGATTTAATAAACGGTGTTGTCGTTCGGCGACGAACCCAAGGACGAACGCGAGGACGATGGCAGCTACTGACAATGTGGCCAGGTAAGGCATAAGAGGAGTGGGGAATCAGGCGGCTTTCTTCTTGGCCGACTTCTTCGGCTGCAGGGCTTCCTTCGCTGCCTCGGCGGCTTCGGCGAGCTGGGCTCGCTGCGGCTCGGACAGGGGCTTCTCGGAGGCGGCTTTGAGCACGTCATCGACGCCCTGGGCGGTCTCCTGGGCCTTGATGCTTTCCAGCCAGGTCGCAAACTCGTCGTCCGGCATCGCCTCGACGGGCTTCGTGAACATGCTGCGGAGGGACTGGGGCGGCTCGGCGGGAGCGGGGGGCGGACCATCCACGATCTCCAGGTTGCTCACCTCGCTGTTCGTCGGGTCGCCGTCCTGGTGGTTGACGACCTTGCCGCTCATGTTGGGGCGGGTGGAAGGGTCCAGGGACTCCAGCTCGGCCTTCTTCGCCTTCGCTGCGGCGTACACGGCGTCCTTCTCGGGGCCGAAGAGCTTCCCGACGCTCCCAGCGATCGTGTCGCGGAGCTTGGCAAATTCTTCCAGCGTCGTGCAGGCCTCGATCTGGCGGACCAGGTCGTCTTTCAGGCTGCTCTGCTGGGCCTGGGCGGTCGGGGAACTGTCAATCACAACGCCGTCCCTGCGGATCGTTTCTTCGGCGACGATGCCTGTGACGTTCGCAAACTGCTTGCAGAGCACCGACTCCGCACACTTGCAAATGAGGGGAGTGGGATACTCCTTCCAGACCGGGGAGGAACCGTCGTAATATTCGCTGAACGTCACGTACTTGGTCAGCTTCACGCCGTCCTTGCGGGTGATCATCGCCCAGGCTCCGAGGATGGCCCCCCGCTTCGTGGTGAGCCGATGCTCGATCTGCCCGGTGATGGCGTCCATTCGGAAATCGTCTCCTTCACGCACTTCTGCGGACTGGATGCGGTCGAAGGTGGGGTCACGCTTAGCGATCTTGAGCAACCCATCCCGCCCGGTCTGGATCGTCAACTTTCCGTTGTAGAGGATGCACCATACCTCCTTCTTAAACGGGTCAAGGTCCTGGGATAGTGCGACATTCAAGAAGTACGTCAACTGGGTGTCGGTCGTGCCCTGGGCCACGGTGTCCTTGAGGACTTGCTTCTGCTCGTCGGACAGCTCACCAAGAGAGACGAACTTGAAGCCCATCGGCTTGCTGAGTGGGTCGAGCGGGGTGAGAGAAATGTCAGACATGGATAGGGAGGGGAAAAAGAATTACTCGTATTGATGAATCAAGACAGGCTCGATCTCCTCGACATGATCACAAACTGAACATAGATATGCTCTTCCCGTGACAGTTTCTGCGGTCCCGATCTCAATCTCTTGCATCGGAGACTGCACGCCGGATTCAAGGCAAAGCTCGCAGATTCTCATAGAAGGATGATGAACAGGAGGAGTCCGAAGGCGGTCAGAACCCGGTAGGCAAATGTTCCAAATCTCATGCAGCAATCCTCTCCCATTGCAGCACAAGAAGCAAGCGGATCGCCTTGCAGAAAGGCGGGGTTGTTGCGGGACGTTTCGCGGCTTCGGGCACAGAAAAAGCCGCCCGTGCGAGCGGCTCGTCTTGGCCTGGATCACATCCCGGCTTCGACCTGGGCGGGAGTCGTGCCTTCAACACCCGGGGGCGGGGCACTCTGCTGCTTGCGGTACTCGGCCTGGCCCTCGCGGACTAGCTTGGCCATGTCCTCCCAGGACATGCCGTAGGCGGAGGCGAGGAACGCGCCGTGGAAGAGCATGAATCGGGCGTGGCCGACCAGGTTCGGGTTGCTCAGATCAGAAACACCGGGGACGACAGGGGCATCCGACATAGGGGGGATGGGGGAAAGTGCGGCGATGATACCCCCTCGGTCCGCAAGAAAAAACCCCTTTCTTGGGAGAAGGGGGTTTGTGCCTCTCTGCGGCCGGTGGTGTGATGGGATTCTTAGAGGTTGCTCGCGTTCTGCAGGCCGTGATTGACCTGGTGGCACTTGTTCATGTCGAGCTTGGCCTGGCACTCGTAGCCGTCCGCGTACCGGCCTCTCAAGACGAGCAGGTCATGGTCCCGGGCGGTCATGTTCAGAACACCAAGATTGTCGGTGTACTCCGGGGTGACGTACTTCTCGATCGTGCCGTCCTTGACGCGGTGGTAGACGGTGGGGATGCCTTTCGACTTGTCCCCGGTGAGGGCGTCGAAGGAGACGATCCCGGCGAAGTGGGCCGAAGCCGAGACGGGGAGAAGGAGCGGGGCCGCAGCGAGGGCGGTGAGGAAGAGAGAGCGGAGTCTCATGATTGGGGAGGGGGAAGAAATTGGAACGTACACTGTACGAGCGAAGTGTAAATGGGAGATGGCGCGAGTGCAAGTGAATGGGCTTGACTTATTCGGAGTTCATGTCCGAGAACCAGGATAGGTCTTGAGGCATTCCTGGATACTCTTGTGAAACATGGAGGCAGTATAGCCTTCCGGCAAGTCCCACATGGGGTTGACGAGACTGTGAACGCACAGGACGAACTCCCCGTAGAGATCAGCGTCGTCCTTCTGCCCAGAGAGGCCGTAGAAGGTCGGCGGCTTTTCTGTGATCTTTATGGATTCCCAGTAATCGTTGTCGCAGGAAGCGGCCTGGGCCTTCAGATCCTTCGGGGTTTCGTCAGGGGTGCCGTAGCACTTTGGGCATTCCTCAGTGACGTTCTGGAGGCATTCGTAGAGTTCGTGATGGATCGCGTGGGTCTTCGCGTCGTCGTAGACAAAGTGGGTGCCCCAGGAGGTGACGTGATCCGCTTTCGCCGAGGAGCAGCCGGCGAGGAGCAGGAGGCCGATGATGAAGAGTGTCTTTTTCAAGTCAGAGGGGGGAAAGAATTGATTTGGCGTTCGCGAGCTGGCCCTTGACCTGGCTCAGGTAGGCCGGGTTCGCGTTCCAGGTGTCGATGCAGTGCCAGATGGTGTGGCCGTCGCCGGTGCAGCCCGCCATCTCGGCGATGTACTTGCGGGCCTGGCCTCGCCAGTCGTTCATCTCGGGGAAGTCGTGGAAGAACTGCTCACGCATCGCTGCCACCTTTGCCGGGGTGTAGGTGTAGGCGAAGTGGTTGCGGACGGCCCAGTCGCGGTAGCGATACCAGATATGCCATTGAGCGAGACCTATTGCCCAGCCGTGGTCGTTGGAAGACTTTCCGGGGGACCAATCGCAGTACTCGGTCATCGAGCCGCACTCGCGGAGAAGATGGGCGATCATCTCGTGGCAGTAATCGCCGATGCCAGTGTCTGTCGCCATCTGGCAGATCTCGCGTGCCCGCAGTTTCTTGTAGTCGGTTTCCAGGGGGATGGAGATGGACGGGAACGGGCCACGCAGGTTGAAGGAGAGGTAGTCGTCGATCGAACGGGCGTGGGCCTGGGGGCTGAACCCGAGCGATTGCCGGGCCCAGTAAACCGGCCAGTAGAGCAGGCCGACGACGAGGACACCGTAGAAGAACGGGCGGAGGAGGAACCAGAGGATCTTGTGGAGTAGGTGTTCGCGGGGGGTGAGGGACATGTTTTCCGGGGGGAAAAACAAGTAAAAGAGGGGCTTACCAGTGGACGAGAGACAGGAAGTCACCGAGGACTGCCGCGCAGTAGCAGACGACGATCCCGGTCGTGACCGTGAGGATCGGCCCGAAGAACGAGAGCAGATACTTCTGCATAGAGGGTGGGGAGAAGGAAGTAGATGTTTGTCTAACTGCCATCCAGTATAGCAAATCCCGATGTGCAGCACAACGCTTTCTTTCGCCTCAAATCATCAATCGGGACGGGTTTACGAGGGCGAGGAGCTTCCGGGGTCTGCTTTCTTCCCACTTGTGCGGAACACCCGGAAGCTCTCCGGCCTCGTCGTTCTAAGGTCTCCCGATGGTAGGGGCAGGGTTTGACCTGCAGGGGAGCGATTGCTTTACGCGGTGGATACGCGACCCGTCGTCCGTGATCGGCTCACGGCGGCTGCACCCTACGTCCGAAAGGACAAGAGTTGATCCGCCTCAGCTTCGTCGGCAGGTACTCGTACGAGCCCTTACCCGAACAGGTGTGCGGACACCAGCCCGATTAACCCCGCCGTTCGGTAGAGTTCATCCACGGGCTGATCGGAAGGCGACGCTGCTCACGGGCAGCGACCCCACCAGCGGAAGACCTTTATGCCGCTGCTGTCAATGACCGTCGCTCTCACTGTCCGCTCAACTCCCTCGTGATGCGTTCGTAGGCTTCCGTATACATGGGCATTCGCTTCGCTGCTTTCGCGTCCATCCGCTCGACGCGGGTGTTGTCCGATATATCGCTGATTTTAACGTGCATCGCGTCCACGTTCTGACAGACGCGGTCGATGTAGCTGCTCCAGGGTTCTTCCTTGCCACGGGTGAGGGCGAGAACTGCGGCCGCGATCGGCTCACCAAACTCGGCCTGGAGGCGGGTGATGGGGATGTCGCTATCCTCCAAAACATCATGTAGGAGCGCGATGACGACCCGCTCCGCCGTGGCCTGCTTCTCGGCCACGCGGATGCAGTGGAAGAGGTGAGGCTTATTGTCTCTATCCAGTTGAATCGCATGTGCCTCATAGCAGATACGAAGGGCCTGGAGGATGAAGTAGGCGTCGGTGGTCATGCGAAATCGAAGGAAGAATCGACTGCGGGGCATGGTAGCGGACCATCAGCACGAACGTCAACATCACAACACCCCACTTTGCCCTTCTCGTCCAGACGATTATCCTTGCGTGCGTCCTCATACCTCTTTATCCTGCCGCCATGCCCAAGAGGACCCACTACACCGTCACGCTCTATTCAGAGGAGTACGAGGACATCTGCAAACGGCTTCCCTACAAGGACCCCAAGACAGGCGAGGTCGCCAAAGACTTCTGCGCCCTGGCTCGCCTCGCCCTCCGCAAACTTCCCCGCAAGAAACAATGACGACCACCTCTACTGCATCACAGGCATACGAAGAACTTGTCGCTGCGATAGTGGCGGCGGTGCCGGAGATCTCTACGAGAGATTGCAGGTATGATGTTGAGGGTTTTCAATTTCCTAGTCCCATCACCCTCGAAGACGTGCTGAGGGCAGAAAAGAGATCTATTTTACTTTTCAACGCAAAGGGTCGCATGTGGAACCTAGATTCCGGTGCTACCTCTCCACATGTTCAATGGCTCCTCGGGTTTCCGCTCTCCGAACAGACCCCCGAGGCCGTTACTTTTTTACACTCTCTTTTATGTCAGAAGTAACTCCCCGCATCGAATTCTGTCGGCATTGCCGAGATAGATTTTTCACAGGCCAATCAAAGGGCGAAAGCGCACCGTATGACGATAGCTGTTGTCCCTTTTGCAATAATTGGGCATACCAGAAAACTTTTACAGAATGGGGAAGAGAAGACACTGCTAATCCTAATTCCCCCGATCAGATATGTCAGAAGTAATTCCATCACCGGCTCCCCTCTCTTGCACCTGCATGGATGGAAATCTCATGTCTACTTGCCCTGTCCATTGTCCTCGCTTCATCGCCCCATTAGTTTCGGCTCCTCGTCTAATGCTCGACATTGGCCTCTCCCGTCGTGACTGGTTCCCATCTGATCGATCATTTTTATTAATCGCTCTCGGATACTGTTTAGGTGCCACAATCATGTTCTCCATGGTTATCCATAGCGGGGTATTCCAAGATTTAGGAAAAGCAGAGAAAGCCTTGTCCCTGTGCCAATCAGAACTCGACAAGACCTCTTCCCCCTCCAATCCATGACGAAAAAAGAGTACAGCATCGCAACGCTCATGGATATTGCGATGATTCCGACTGATCGTTTACCAGCACTTCTCGCAGAACTTCCACGATGCCTTGACACTATCCGCCCGTTTGCCTTGATGAAAAAAGCATTGCCAAAAGAACAAGTGGAGGTCATTGCAAAGAGCCTGCTCTGGGTGGATGACGGATGCACCGATGGCGAACACGATGAAACAATCGTCACTTTCACTTATAAAAAACCATGACCCACCCCTCCCCCTCCCCGGCCAAGTCTGACTGCTGCAATGCTGACGTTACCGAACGCTGGTACGAATGCTTCGGCGTGGAGGGGGATAGGAGATGGGGAAGGTTCTGTGCAAAGTGTGGAAAGCAACTCCCCCTCCTCCCCCAGAACGATGAATAACGGCTCTACCTATAACCATCGGCGCCCATGAGCTTCTTTCTCGGCCTTCTCGTCGGCGGTCACCTGACCTTCGGTGCTCATTACCTCAAAGACGGCGAATATGCGGAGGCAACTCTCGCCTTCGCTCTGGCAGCATTGGGCATTATTATTTTCATATTTGTTCCAGCGTGACGATGAAAAACCCCTCTCCCTCCCTGGCCCTCTCGACCGAAGCAAAGCTCGCTGCAATCATCGAGGCCCAGGTGAAGGGCGGATTTACCAAGTTTGATCCGTTTCTTGGTCATCGGCACTTCACATTGAACGAAGGAAGTTACGTGCGCAGCGGGTCCAGTATCATCACTGGAGGATGCAGTTCGGCTCATATCCTCGAAATCCTCCTTGACCCCGCAGGACTCCGGGCGATTTGGTCCGCGAAAGACGACTATTGGTCCGGCAACGTATGGCAGACTGAATGGGAAGCTGTTGGCCATAACGTCCTCGACGCCTGGTTCTCCATCCCCGAGGGGGATGCTGTTGCTGCTATCGACACTGCGTATAATCTTCTCCCAAATCCATGACACGACGCATGAAAAAATACGAGGAAGCCACGACCTACAACGAAGGCATCCTGCTCAATGAGAAGATGGCCTTCAACAAGCGTACAAATGCGAGCAAGGAGCCCGATCCCGAACGGGTGAAGGAAATCCTCGAAGTGACTCGCAAAGCTGCCGTGGAACTCGTCTCTGCCTTCTACAGCCCAGAGCACAAGAAACCGAGGATTCTCAAGCTCGACGCGAGCCAGATGAACGGTCCCACCCTCACCAATGAAGGCTCCTGACCAGACAAAGGCCTGTACGAAATGCGGTGCCCGAAAGCCCCGGACGGGTTTCAGTATTGATCGGCAGAAAAGAGAAGGGCTTACAAGTTCCTGCAAGACATGTATTTCATTGCAAGGTCGATCGTATCGTGCGAGCAATCGAGTAATGAAAAGACGGACAAACCGAAAATATTACCTGGCACATCGCAAGGAGATTCATTCCAGAAGATCCAGGAACCGGAAGACTGAGGAGGGCAGAGCGAAGAACCAGGCGCACAGTGCGGTCGCCAGGGCCTTGGAAAAGGGAACTCTGTTGAAGCGGCCGTGTCAGGTTTGCCGCAGCCCGAAGACAGAGGCTCATCATTGTAAGGGTTATGCTCCCGAACACCGGTTGACCATACAATGGCTTTGCAGACTTCACCATTTGGCGGCCCACTTTCCTCCCCCGTCTCGATGAACATCCCCTGCACCTGCACCGAGCGGTACGATCTGGTCGCCGAGCTGCTGCAGCGGGACCGCAAGGAAGCGGCTCGTGCCGAGGCCTTGAAGATCGACTGCGAACACGTCCGCATTCGCGCGTTCGTGCTCATCGAGCGGTCCGCCCCGATCGCCACGTCCCGCCCCTCCTGATGCGCTCCCGCCGCTCGATCATCTGCCCGACTTGCAGCACCGACACCTTCTACCACTGCAAGGGAAAGTGCGTGCCCTGCTACGAGAGGGAGAAGAGGCAGAAGCCCGAGTACAAGGAGAAACAGCGTCGATACGCCCTCAAACACCGGGAACGTCTCCGGGAGTACCAGCGACGCTACCGGGAGAAGTACATGAAGGCCCCCAGGAACGCTCGGAAGCCCCTGAGACACTCCACCCCCCTCCCGAGGCCCGCGAAGCGTCTACGCCCCGTTTCCAACAGCCCACGGCGACGGGAGATACGGCGGAAGGACAAGGCCTTTCAGGTTTCCGGAGAACGGAACTGGTGCGCGGTGGGGCACTGGGCTGAAGAGACGCACTGGCATCATAGGATCAGCCGCCGCCACCTCAAGACCCGCTGGGACAAGACAGTCTGCTTCCGTCTTTGCCTGGCTCACCACGAGGAGGTCGAGCGGATCGAGGAGAAGGCGTTCCTGAGGAAATATCCCCAGGTGCTGAAGAACCCCGAAGGGATTCCGCCGGGGTCAGAGTAGGCCCTCCAGGTCCTCGATCAACTCGTCCACCGAACTGACGCAGACCGAAATGCCGCCGAGGCGGACCAGGTCGTCGTGGAATTGCGACTGGGCCTCGCTCATTTTTCGACCAGGTGCTTTCGTCTCGATCGCGAGCAGGGTGCCGTGCGGTGGAATGACCGCCCAGATGTCCGGCAACCCCTTCTTCCCAACGAACCGCCTGAACTTTCCGTCGCCGGCCGGGATCACGCCTGCATTTTGCCGCCAGTGAAAGACGCCCTTGATCGCCAGGTAATCGAGACAAGCCCGCAGCACGTCCTTTTCCAGCACGGCGAACAGCGTACCACTGGCAGACCCGACAGTCTTCCGGGGCAGGGAATTGCACCCTGCATGACTGCATTGATACTGACCCCAGCAAGCGGGTAGCAGTCTCTTCGTTTCAGAGGCATGATCTTGCACTAGAAGCTCACATGCGTACTTGCTGATCGCATAGCGTCTACCTCGGGCCTGTGGCCTACAGGCCGCTTTCCGCCACCCGGAAGACTGAAAGATCCAGGAGGAGCGTACCGACCCTTCCCGAAAAAACTAGGGGATTTTTGTAAGAATTTGCCTTTGACACTGGCGCTGCCGTTTTGAAAAATCCGAGAATGCTCATTAAAAGCACGGAGTGAGGACTTCCCTTCTTGCCATATGCTGTTTGAAAACGACACCTCCTCGTTCACCTCCAACGACGCCTTACCGCAGTCGGGCTGGATCCCCGACGACGAGTACGACGAGCTGGAGCAGAAACTGATTGACGAATTCCGAAAGGCACGACTCTTGTAGGCCCCAATATACACGGGAACCCGTTTTATTTCTTCCTCACTCCGTGCTTCCGGGGCGACAGCCAAGTACCCGCCCTTTCGGCAGGGGTGGCTGTTACGAAGAGAGTAGCAGGGCGTGTCAAGACGAACGGCGTGACAGGCCCGATGTGCTGCACTACGCTCCGGGCATGAAGAAGATCCCTGTCGGCGACGGCAAGTTCGCCCTGGTCGATGATGACGACTACGAGTTCCTCCAGCACTTCAAGTGGCATCTTGACCCGCGCATCGGCCACGTCACGCAGAAAGGCGGCCGTGAAGGGATGAAGCCTGTGTACATGCGCCGGCTGATCATGGAGCCGTGCGATCCCTTCTGGGTGATCTGCGAGGACGGCAACCCCTTGAATTGCCAGAAGGAGAACCTCGTCATCGGCACCCCGAAGGAGGCCATGACACACCGGAGAAACTTCGGCGTCAGCATAGGGAAGGCCGCCCTTCGCCGGAAACGTCCAGGCCCAGCCGCTCGCTACGTCGGCGTCATACAGACGCGAGCTGGCCGCTTCCAAGCGGGAGTGAAGGCCGCAGGGCACCGTATCCACCTCGGCACCTTCACCACACCCGAGGCCGCCGCCTTGGCATACAACGCCGCCTGCCGTCTGCTCTTTCCGGAAGGCACCCGCTACCTTAACGACGTCCCCTTTGCCGACTACCCCGAGTTCAAGTCCCCGAGGTTCTTGCGAAAAATGGAACGACTGCGTGACGAAAAGTGACGGCATCAGGACGCGCAGAAGACGCAAGAGGAAATCGCAAACGCCGTGTAATTCTACTGTATCCGTCTTGAGCGGGTGCAACTTGTTCCGTAGATTCTCCTTGGGACTCAGCAGTCCGAGAAGGAGGACGCCATGGAACGACGGTTTCGCGTGCGCTTGGAGGAGTTGCTCGACGATGCGGTCGTCGAACC
>JBBRPS010000075.1:0-19799 GCA_038227745.1 Gemmatales bacterium
ACACCAAACGGCCGGCCAGGCGCGTCCCCCGGTACTGGTTCGAGTCGCGCCGGCGCTACTTCCGCAAGAACCACGGCGCGCTGTACGCCCTGCTGGCCGACAGCGCCTGGGCCCTGGGCTTCGGGTTATGGCGCCTCCGCCGCCGGGTGCAGCGCAAGCCGGACCACGACCCGCCCGGGTTGCTGTGGGATTTCATCCGTTTCACTTTCCTCACTCCGTAACCTTTATGCGGAAGATCACGATGACTGCCAACGACAAGGAGCGCCGGCAAGCGCCTCCCCTGCCCCGGGGGGACCGCAACGAGAACCCGCCCGGGATCGGCCTTTGGGCCCTGCTGCGCGAGGACCTGCGCACGCACGAAGGCAACCTGTTCGAGCAGGGCTTCTGGGCCGTGGCGGTCCACCGCTTCGGGAACTGGCGGATGGGCCTGCGGAAGTTCTTCCGGGTGCCGTTCACCCTGCTGTATCGCTTCCTCCACAAGTGGGTCGAGTGGACGTGCGGCATCACCCTGCCCTACACGGTCAAGCTGGGCCGGCGGGTGCGCCTCTGGCATCACAGCGGCATGATCCTGCACGCCCGCTCGATCGGCGACGACGTCCACATCCGCCACAACACGACCTTCGGCGTCGTCCGCCGCGACCACAACACCGAGATCCCCGTCATCGAGGACCGCGTGGACATCGGCTGCGGCGTGGCCGTGCTGGGGAACGTGACGGTCGGCCACGACAGCATGATCGGAGCCAATTCGGTGGTGCTCAATGACGTGCCGCCGTACTCCGTCGTGGTCGGCGTGCCGGGCCGCGTTATCAAGACGTTGCGGCCGGCCGCGCCGCCGGAGCAGGACGGCTCTTTCCGGGCCGACAAACCCCAGGACGCCCCTCAGGTGCAGACCGTTGCGTAGGGGGCCGCTTGCGGCCCAGACGAAAGCGACCGCGGCGGCCGTTTCCGGAGAACAACCTTGCCCATGGTCGGGTCACTCAGCTGGTCGCTGGTCGTCGCCACCTACAACCGCCGGGAGGTCCTGCCCCGCTGCCTGGAGTTGGCGGCACGGCAGACCCGCCCTCCCCTGGAGATTCTCGTCGTGGACGCCAGCCCGGACTGGGCGGTGACCCGCACGAAGATCCTGACGGAGTTGGCCGTCCACCATCCCCACATCCGCTGGGAATACGTGCAGGCCCAGCGCCGCTCCCTGACGGCCCAGCGCAACCAGGGCATCCGCCTCGCCCGCGCGGACGTCCTCTTCCTGCTCGATGATGACTCGCTGATGTACCCGGACTGCGCCGAGCACGTTCTGCGCGTTTACGAGGCCGACCCGGACGGGCAGGTCGCCGGGGTGATGGCCGACGAGGCCATCCTGCCCCCCGACGAGGCCCCGGCCGCTCCTGCCGGCCCCGCCGCCCCCCCGTCTTCCCCGGGCAGGCTGCGGCAGCTGAAGGACCGGCTCCTCGGGTGGCTGGGAGTCATGGCTTACCTCTTGCCCTACGACGCCCGCCCTTCCCGGCCGTGGCCGAAGGCCTACGACGGCCAGCGGGTGCTCCCCAGGGACAGTCTCTACGGCGCCTGGATGACGTTCCGCCGACGAGTGGTGGAGGCCGAGCCGTTCGAGGAGGTCCTGGACGGCTACGCCTACCTGGAGGACGCCGACGCCAGCTACCGCGCCGCCCGCCACGGCTGGTTGCTGCTGGCCCAGGGCGCCAGGCTCTGTCACCTGCGCGCCCCCGGCGGCCGCCTCTCGGACTATACCCTGGCGACGCTGGGGGCGCTCAACGCGCTGGTGCTGCACCGCCTCCACAGCGCCGACCTGCGGCGCTCGCGCAGCCTGTACCGCTCGTTCCTGCTCAAGCAGTTCGTCGTCCAGGCCTTCCGCGACCTGGGGAAGCGGGACGCGACTTTCCCGCGCGCCCGCGGCGTCCTGACGGCCATGGGCCTGTTCCGCAAGGTCTTCGGCAGCAGCGCGCAGGCCCTCCGCGCGTGGTACCCGCAGTTTCAGGGGGATCTGCTGCGGCGCGACCCGCGGTCCGGCGGGGGGAGTATCGGCTACCTCGTCCCGGAGTTCCCCTCGCAGACACACGTCTTTTTCTGGCGCGAGATCCTGGCCCTGCGGCAGGCGGGCGTGCTGGTCCACCTCATCTCCAGCCGCCGGCCGCCGGCCGGCGCCTGCCGCCATGAGTTTGCCGAGGAGGCTGCCCGGCAGACCTACTATCTGTACCCCCCGCGCTTCTTCCGGGCCTTCGGGGCGCTGATGCTGCGCCCGCTACGGACCCTGAAAGCGCTCCGCTATGTCTTCGGCCTGCGCGAATCGCCCTGGAAGAAGCGACTGAAATACTGCGGCGCCTTGCTGTGTGCGGCCGACCTGCTCGCCCACGCGCGCGAACGCGGCTACCGGCACCTGCACGTCCACTCCTGCGCCGACACGGCGCACATCGCGGCCCTGTGCCATATTCTGGGCGGACCGACTTACAGCCTGACCTTGCACGGCGACCTGCCCGTGTACGGGACCGACCACCTCAGCAAGATGGCCGGGGCCAGCTTCGTCGCCTGCGTGACGGCCCCCTTGCGCCAGCAGGTCCGGGACCAGGTGGGGCTGCCCGACGAGCGGACGGGCGTTCTGTGGATGGGGGTGGACACCGACGCCTTCCGGTCCGACGAGGCGCGGACGTACGAACCGAACCGGCTGCACATCGTGACGGTGGCACGCCTGAACGCGATGAAGGGGCACGGCCACGCCCTGGCCGCGATGCGGCAGGCGGTTGACCGCGGCTGCGACGTTCGCTACACCATCGCCGGCGAAGGCCCGCACCGGCCGGAGATCGAGGCGGCGATCGGACGGCTCGGCCTGGCCGACCGCGTCCAGATGGCGGGGACCCTGTCGGAGACGGCGGTGCGCGCGCTGCTGCAGCGCGCGGACGCCTTCATCCTGCCCAGCGTCGGCCTGGGCGAGGCGGCGCCGGTGTCGGTGATGGAGGCAATGGCCTGCAGTCTGCCGGTGATCGCCTCGATCATCGGTGGCACGCCCGACATGATCACCCACGGCGTGGACGGGCTCCTCGTGGCGCAGGCGGACGAGCAGGGGTTGGCCGACGCCCTGGTCCTGTTGGCGAACGATCCCGGGCAGCGGCGCCGACTCGGTCAGGCGGCGCGGGCGCGGGCGGTGCAGGTTTTCGACACCCGGCAAACCGCCCGCCGGCTCCTGGAGGCGATTCAGCCGCCCTCGAAGTGAGTAACCCTCACCTCCGGGAGAAAGTTTCGACATTCGGATGGAGGAGAGCGAGATGGGCCAGCCCCTTCGCATCCTGTACGCCGCCGGCCCCGGCGATGTCATCGGCACGTACCGGCACTGGAAAGAGGGCCGCGACGACCCGTCCCAGGTGAGCGTGACGTACTCCGGGCAGTTCTACGACGTGTGCCGCGACCTCGCCGCCCACGGGTACGTCATCGCGTCCTGCCCCACTCCGGGACGGCTCCGCGACGGCCGCTTCACTCTCGAGCACCGGCCCATCCCGCTGGAAAACGGCCCCGGCGCCCTCTACCACCTCGGCCAGGTGTGGGCCGCCTTCCGCCTCATCGTGTCGGCGCTCGTCTTCCGCGCCGACGTGGCCGTCATCACCAACGGCAGCGGCCACTGGTTCCCGCTGCTGCTCCTCCCGCTCCTCGGCGTGAAAGTCGTGCCGAGCTTGCACTGCGTCCTCTGGCCGAAAAACCGCCCGCCCAGGGGCGTCAACCGCCTCGTGGCGCGACTCGACGCACAGTTCTTCGCGCGCGCCGCGTTCGCCATCATGAGCGCGTCGCGCGACATCGAGCGTCAGGTCGCGGAACTCACCCGCGGGCGCCACCGACCAGTGGTGGAGTTCCTGCCGACCTACCGGCCGGACCTGTTCGCCGGCAACGGCGCCCCGCCCGACCCGCGCCGCCCATTCCGTGTGTTCTTCGCCGGGCGCGTCGAGAGGAACAAGGGCGTGTTCGACCTGCTCGACATCGCCACGCGTTTCGCGGCGGCCGGTCGCACCGACGTCGAGTTCGACCTTTGCGGCGACGGCACGGCCCTGGCGGAGTTGCGCCGGCAGGCCGAGGAGAAAGGTCTGGCCCAGCGCTTTCGCTGTCACGGACACACCAACCGGCTGGTCATGCGCGAGATGTTCGCCCGCGCCCACGCCGTGATCGTCCCCACGACGAGCGACTTCATCGAGGGCTTCAACCAGGTCGTCGCCGAGGCGGTCCTGGCGGGCCGGCCGGTGATCACCTCGGACGTGTGTCCGGCCCTGGACTACGTGCGCGACGCCGTGGTCGAGGTCGCCCCCGATGATGTGGCGGGCTATGGGGATGCGGTCCTGAAGTTGTGCGACGACGCGACGTTTTACCGAGCCAGGTGCCGCGGTTGCATCGCCGCGCAGTCGCAGTTCTATGACACCCGCCGCGGCTGGGGCGCGGCCCTGGCGGGGCAGCTGGCTCCCCTCTGGCGCCGGTGCCGGCCGGGCGGCTAGCACACGGCGGCAGAAATGAGTAGCCGTTCGTTTAGCCGCGGCAACAGGCCGACGGGCGAAAAAATGGCGAAATTCGACTTGTGTCCCGCGGCAGTTGTGCTGTAATTGACCATCTGCGGGCTGGCTGTGTTCCCCCAATACGGGCTGGTCAAAATGACCTACCCGACTCACGGCGGCTAATGGGAGGTGCGATGCGGCGCAGCACCTACTCCTCGCGCCTGCAGTCGGATTCATCTCGCCGGACACGCGAGGTCGCCCTACTCTCTCACCCCCGCATGTCAAGAAAGCTTCTGACCTGCCCTCCGCGCCCAACCAACGCAGCCGTCGCCCTCGCCACGACCCGGTAACTTCCTCTCGGAATTCGCGGTGCTCACGGCTGGCGAGGGTGGCCCCAAGGGAAAGGGAAAATGACGCTCGCTTCTGGCTCGAAACCCACGGCGTCCGCTGACGTCGCCCTCTCCGCGGAAGTAAAGGGCGCCTTCGTTCGCGAACTGCGCAACGCCGTCGGCTGCCTCGCCGAGAAGGGCCAGACGGCCGTCGCCCATCTTTCCTCCGCCGGGACCCAGTGGGTGGTGACGAGCGACGCCTGTCCCTGCTCGCGCCGCGCTACCCCGGACGTGCCCAGCCCTACCCTCTGTCAGGCGGGGGGGGGTCAGTGCCATGCCTTCGCGCTGCGGTACGCGAACTGCAGGGCCGGTACCCTGGTCGTCTGCCGCGCCACCTCCGCTCCGCAGGCCGTCGAATTGACCGTGTCCCATATGGCGGTCGCCGCCCTGCGCCGGCTCGAAGTGGAAGAGGAAAATGCGTCGTTGCGCGCGGAACTCGGCGCGGACCTCGAAACCCTCCAGGCCGTTTCCGACCTCAGATCCAGCGTCTCCTCGGGGCAACAAACCGCGGAGCTGCTGGACCGCATTCTCGCCAGGGCCGTCTCCCTTCACCCCGGACTCCAGGCCATCCTGTGGATGGTCAGCGGCACCCGCCTGGAGCCGCGGGCCAGGAAGAACGCGCCCGCCTGCGAGCCGCGCGGCGCCCAGGAGGGACTTATCGGCAAGGTGCTGGCGAGCGCGCGGCCGCTCCTGGCGGGGAGCCGCGCCGAGCTGGCGTCGGCCGCCCCTTCGGAACCCGAACTCGGTCGCGCGGCCGGCGCGGCCCTCCTTCCCGTCCGCGCCCGCGGGCAGATCCTGGGCCTCCTGGAGGTGTGGGAGGAAGAAGGCCGGGCCGACTTCGGTTTCCGGATGAGGCGACTGCTGACGACCCTGAGCTACCTGGCCGGGATGGCCATCGAGAACGAGACGGTGGGCCTCGCCTCCCGCGAGAGCGAATCCTTGCGGCAGGACATGGAAACCGCTTCCCACATCCAGCGGACCCTCCTGCTCGGCCGCCCGACCATCGACCTGAAGTCGCAGCTCCGCGCGGACGCCGTCTCCGTCCCCTCGCGGCAGGTCGGGGGCGATTTTTTTGACTTCTTCGCTTACGACCAGGTCCTGGACGTGGCCGTGGGCGACGTCATGGGCAAGGGCATCCCCGCGGCGCTCCTGGGGGCCGCCACCAAAAACCACCTGCTCCGCGCCATCAACTACCTGCTGGCGTCCAACCCCGCCCGGCTGCCCGAGCCGAAAGACATCCTCGCCATCGTCAACGCCGAGGTCTTCCGGCAACTGGCCGGCATCGACAGTTTCGTGACCCTCTGCTACGCGCGTTTCGACCTGCGCGAGCGCCGGGCCCAGATCATCGATTGCGGCCACACCAGGACGGTTCACGTCCGCGGGGACGAGGGGACCGGCGCCCTGCTTCAGGGGGAGAACATGCCGCTCGGCTTCAGCCGCACGGACGTCTACAAGGAATTCACCGTCTCCCTGGCGACGGGGGACGTCTTCTTCTTCTACTCCGATGGCGTGACCGAAGCCAGGAGGGCGGGCGAGGAGTTCGGCGCGGACCGCCTGGCCCGGCTCGTTTGCTCCCTGCGTAAGCTCCCCGCCAGGGAGCTGGTGGAGAAGGTCAGCGCCGAAGTCATCGCCTTCTCGGGGTCGCGGCCCCCCAGGGATGACCTGACGTGTGTCGCCGTCAAGGTCGAGGACCTCGACCGGTCGTTCACCAGTAAGCGGTCCACCGTCGAACTTTCCAGCGACCTGAGGGAGGTGGCGCGGGCCCGGGATTTCCTGCGCGAAGTGTGCCGGCAGAGCCTCGACCTCACGGCCATCGCGGTCGATCTCGAGGATCTCCAACTGGCCGTCGCCGATGTGCTCGTGAACGTCGTCCTGCATGCGTACAGCGGCCAGGCGGGCAAGGCCATCCGCCTCGAGGCAAGTCTTTTTGTCAACCGCCTTTCGGTCCGCATCTACCACCGCGGCGAGCCTTTAGACGCCTCGCCGCCGGGGCCGGGCGCGAAGGACAATGAGCTGCAGGCCATTCACCGGCGCGTCGATGCGGCGCAGTTCTCCCGTTCGACGCACGGCGAGCACTGCGTCTTCCTGCAAAAATGGCTCAAGCACTGATTCAGCGGAGGCAATCGCGGTGGAGATTCCCCACGAGACAGTCGGCGAGATCCTGGTGGTGACGCCCTTGAACGAGTACTTCGACGCGAGCAACACCAAGGAGTTCAAACGCGACATGGCCGTGCTGATCGAGAACCACCCCAAGGTGGTCCTGGATCTGCGCCAAGTGCAGCTCGTCGATAGTTCCGGGTGCGGGGCGTTCATCTCCTTTCTGAGGCAGCTGAAGTCCCAGGGGGGCGACATGAAGCTGTGCGCGGTCACCAGGCCGGTCCGCTCGCTTTTTGAACTCGTCCGGATGCATCGGATCTTCGACATCTTCAACACCCGGGAAGAGGCGCTCAAGGCTTTTCAGGTTTGACTGCTTTCCGATAACCCTTGACTCGCAAGGCCGGCCGGGCTCCGCCACCCCGTTCGCCTTCGCGCTGGAGCTGGTCCCGCACCCCCGACGGAGAAGGAAGCGATGAAGACCGCGGACGCGCCGGCGGCGCCCAGGAGCGAGAATCGCGTGCTGCTGGTGGAAGAACTGTACCGCCGCTACGGCCAGGGGACCGCGGGCCCCGGCAGTTTTGTCCGCCGCTTTCGTTTCTGGCGCAAGAAATACTCCTGGTTCCTCATCGTCGGCGGCGCCAAGGTGATCAAACGTACGCTCGACATCCTGGCCGCGCTCACGGGGCTGCTGTTGTTGCTGCCGCTGTTCCTGGTCGTCGCCCTGCTGATCAAGCTGACCGACGGCGGCCCGGTCCTGTTCTGGCAGAGCCGCGTCGGCCGCTGGGGGCGCGAGTTCCCCTTCCCCAAGTTCCGCTCCATGGTCGTCAACGCCGAGGAGATCAAGAAGCGGATGCTCGACCTGCTCACGCACCTGCGGGCCGAGCTGGCGCGGCTGGCGGAAGAGCGGCCGGACCTCGACTCCACCGCGCGCGCGGGGCTAAAGCGGTTCGCCGGGGAGTCGCCGGCCAGGGCCGCCAAGCTGATGGGCGAACTCGACCCCGCCGTGCGCGCCACGATTGAGAGCCTCAGCAAGGAGGTGCTGACGCACATGGTCGATGAGTTGACGGACCTCGACCCGAAGAGCCGGCAAATCCTGGCGGCGATGAAGAACGACCACGCCAACACCATCACCTTCAAGATGAGGAACGACCCGCGCGCCACCTGGATCGGCAAGATCATCCGCAAGCTGAGCATCGACGAGTTGCCGCAGCTGTGGTCCGTCCTCAAGGGGGACATGTCCCTGGTCGGCCCCCGCCCGCCGGTGCCGAGCGAGGTGGCCGAGTACACGCTGGCGGACCGGCGCCGCCTGGACGTGACGCCCGGCCTCACCTGCGTCTGGCAGGTGAGCGGGCGCGGCAACATCCCGTTCCCCAGGCAGGTCGAGTTGGACGTCCAGTACATCGAAAGCCAAAGCCTTTGGGTGGACGTCAAGTTGCTGCTGAAAACCGTCCCGGCGGTGCTGCTGGGTAAAGGGGCGTATTGACAAGGATGAAGGCTGAAGGCTGAAGGCTGAATTTGATTTATCCTTCAGCCTTCAGCCTTCAGCCTTCATCCTTTCCCCGCAAGAAGGAGGCTGAGAGCCATGAGGGCGATTATCATGGCTACCGGGGACTCTCCCGGCACGGACCCTCTCAACGAGCGCCACCCCACGCCCCTGCTCCCCCTGGTCGATCGCCCTTTCCTCCAGCACGTCATCGAGTTCTGCGTCCACCAGGGCATCACCCGGTTCGACCTCGTCCTCAGCCACCTGCCCGAGAAGATCGAGCACTTCCTCGGCGACGGCAAGCGCTGGGGCTGCACTTTCACGGTTCACCTGGCCCGCGACCCGGTGCGCCCCTACCGTCTGCTCAAAGTCCTGGACCTTGAGGGCGGGCCGGACGAGCCGCTGCTACTGGGCCACGCCGACCGCTTACCCCAGTTCCGCCTTCCGGAGGTGGACGCGCTTGCGCCCCTGCCGGTCCTGTTCTGCTGGCACGACGAGGGGGCCGCGGAGCCCGCCCGCCAGCGCCGCTGGGCGGGGTGGGCGTTGCTCTCCCCTGGGGTCATCGCCGCCCTGCCGGCGGACCCGGACGAGCACGAGCTGGAGGACCACCTCCGGGCGCTTGCCGCCCACGAGCGGTCCTGGTGCGAGGTCCCCCGGCCGCTGAGTGTGGCGACCTTCGACGAATTCCTCGCCGCCCACCGCGCCGTCCTGGGCAAGGCCTTCCTCGGCCTGCTCCTCAGCGGCCGGGAGGCGGACCCCGGCGTCTGGCTGTCGCGCAACGTCAAGCTACACCCGACGGTCCAGCTCATCCCGCCGGTCTACATCGGCGAGAACTGCAGCATCGACGCGGGCGTCCGTCTCGGCCCCAACGCGGTCATCGGCAAGGACTGTATGCTGGACGCCCACTGCACGGCCAGCAATTCGGTGGTGTTCCCCGGCAGCTACATCGGCCAGGCCCTTGAGTTGGCGGACGTGATTGTGGACAGGAACCGCCTCATCAACGTCCGCGTGGGGGGCGCGGTGCCCGTCACCGACGACTTCCTGATCGCCAGCCTGTCCGACAGCCCGTTCCGCGAGGGGATCGCCCGGATCTTCGGGCGGTTGGTCGCACTCCTGGTGCTGCTCGTGGCCTCCCCCGTACTGCTGTTGACGGCGTTGTGCCTCGCGCTCTTCCGCCGCGGGCCCGTCTTGCACCGCAGGGAGGTCGTTCGCCTGCCGGCGCCGGCGGCAGACCCGAGGTGGCGCGGCTTCAGGCTTTTGAGCTTCAGCCCGGATGGCGCAGCGCGGCAGACGCCGGGGGCGGGGATCCCCTGCGGTTTCCGGGCCCTGCTGCTGCGCGTTTTGCCGGCCCTGGTACACGTGCTGAGGGGAGACCTGGCCTTTGTCGGGCTGCCGCCGCGCACCCGGGAGGAGATCGGGCTCCTCCCCCACGATTGGCAAGCCCTGTACCTGCGGGGGAAGGCAGGCCTCGTGACCGAGGCCGCGGTGTGCTCAGGGCCGGACCCCGACGAGGACGAACTGTACGCCGCGGAGGCCTTCTACACGGCGACGGCCAACTGGGGACACGATCTCGCGCTGTTGTTCCGCTTTCTCGCCCGCTCCCTGCGGCGCCGCTGAACGGCCCGCGTTTCGAGCAAGGTGCGGTCGGGTGGAGCGGATCGTAGCCGACTCGCGCCGCGGTTCGTAGCCGACTCGCGCCGCGAGTCGGGGAGCGGACGTACAGACCGACTCGCGGAGCGAGTCGGCTACGAACCGGTCGTCGCCTGTCTGATGCTCTCGATGACCTTGCGAGCCACCAGGTTGATGTTCTTGTCGTGGAAGATCTCCATGTGGTTCCCGGGGACGGTGTGCGTATCGACGCCGCCCGACGCCCACGGCCCCCAGCCGTACAGCGGGTCGTCGAGGATCGTCGCGGCCCACTGAAAACCCTCCCCCGCCTTGAACAGCACCACCTTGCCGTCGAACGCGCTCTTCGGCCGGTAGTGGCTGGCGGCCGTGACCAGGGCAAGCCAGACCCGCTTTAACGCATCCTGCGACAGTCCTTCCACGGCGACGTCGGGCGCGAGGCGGATGCCTAGCCCCAGCCAGTGCAGGAGGCGGATCCGGATCTTGCCGAGCCTCTCCTTCAGGTAGACATTCTTCTCCCGCAGAGGCAGGCGGAAGAAGGTGAGCAGGTGCATCCACAGCCGCCGCGGCAGGGGCAGCTTGCGCGGGTAGCCGGGGGCCAGCATATCGAAGACGAACAGGGCATCGACCCGGTGCCCCAGGGACCGCAGCTGCAAGGCCAGCTCGTAAGCGATGATGGCCCCGATGGAGTAGCCCGACAGCAGGTAAGGCCCTTGCGGCCGTATCGCCATGATCTCCTTGACGTAGTGTGCGGCCATATCCTCAACCGTCGAGGGAGGCAAAGCGGTGCCATCCACGCCAATGGCCTTCACGCCGTAAACGGGTTGCTCCGGCCCCAGCAGGCGGGCGAACTTGTGGAACGTGAAAACGTGCCCGCCTACTCCGGCGACCATGAAGAGGGGCGGGTTGCTGCCCTCCTCGTGGAGCGGCACGAGCGAGCTGTCCGTGCTGGCTTCCATCTGGTGTTCCAGGACGGAGGCCAGCTTCTCGATGGTGGGGGCCGCGAGCAGGGCTCCCAGGGGGAGAGTGTGCCCGAGCTGCTGCTTGATCCGGGCGACCAGCACCGCCGCGAGCAACGAGTTCCCGCCCAGCTGAAAGAAGTTGTCCGTCACGCCGATCGGCTTGACCTTCAAGACCTCTTCCCAGACTGGTGCGAGATCCTGCTCGGCGTTGCTCCGCGGGGCCACGACGGGGCGTGCCTGGCCGTCGGTGCCCTGCTGCGGGTCGGGGAGGGCCTTGCGGTCGATCTTGCCGTTGGGCGTCAGCGGGAAGGACTCCAGGAGGACGAAGTGACTGGGCACCATGTAGTCGGGCAGCGTCTTCCCCAGGAAGCGGCGCAGAACCTCGGCGCCGCAGTCCTGACCGGCGTGGGGAATGAGGTAGGCGGCAAGGGTATCAGCACCGGCCTCCTTGCGGGCAACGACGACGTTCGTCTTGACGCCGGGGTGCCGGCCCAGGGCGGTCTCGATCTCGCCCAGCTCGATGCGGAAGCCGCGGACCTTGACCTGGTGGTCGATCCGGCCCAGGCACTCGAGGTTGCCGTCCGGCAGGTAGCGGGCCAGGTCGCCGGTGCGGTACACGCGGGCTCCCCTTTCACCTCCGACACTTCCCCCAGGGGAGGTCGGGGTTGAGGGAGGGGCAAACGGGTCGGGGATGAACTTCTCCGCGGTCAGCTCGGGGCGGTTGAGGTAGCCGCGGGCCACGCCGTCGCCGCCGATGAGCAACTCACCCACTGCCCCGACCGGCACGGGGTTGAAGTGCCGGTCCACCACGTAAACCTGCGTGTTGTCGATCGGCCGGCCGATCAGGATGGGACCGCCAGGCGACCGGACGCGATAAAGCGTGGACCACACCGTGGTTTCCGTCGGCCCGTACAGGTTCCACAGGCTGCCGACGCGCGGGAGGAGCTTCGCCGCTAGTTCGACGGTCAGGGGCTCGCCGCCGCACAGCGCCTTCAGCCGCGCGCCGCCCTCCCAGCCCGTCTCCAGGAGCAGCCGCCAGGTCGCCGGCGTGGCCTGCAAGACGGTCGCCCCGGACTCGTGCAGGACCCGCGCCAGTTCGAGGCCGTCTCGGGCCACATCCCGGCTGACCACCACGACCCGGGCGCCCACGGTCAGCGGCAGCCACAACTCCAGGGTGTGGATGTCGAAAGATAGGGTCGTGACCCCGACCAGGATGTCTTGCTCTGTCAGGCCCGGCTGCCTGCGCATCGAGTTCAGGAAGTTGGTCAGCGGCCCGTGCAGAACCTGCACCCCCTTGGGCTTGCCCGTCGAGCCCGAGGTGTAAATCACGTAGACCAGGTTCGCCGCGGTCGCGCCGGGGGGCGGGTTGTCCGTGCCGTGCTGAGCGATCGCGCCCCAGTCGGTATCGAGGCAGACCGCGCGGGCATTGTGCTCGGGCAGCCGCGCTTGCATCCGCTGCTGCATCAGCAGCACCGGCATGGCGCTGTCTTCCACGTAGTGGGCCAGGCGGTCCCTGGGGAATTCGGGGTCGAGCGGCACGTACGCGCCGCCGGCCTTGAGGATGCCCAGAAGGCCGACCACCATCTCCGCCGACCGCTCGACGCACAAGCCGACCAGCGTCTCCGGGCCGACGCCCAGCGTCTTCAGGTAGTGGGCGACCTGGTTGGCCCGGGCGTTCAACTCGCGGTAAGTCAGCTGCTGCCCCTCGAAGACCACCGCCGGGCGGTCGGGCGTCCGGGCCGCCTGGTCCTCGAACAGGCTGTGTACGCAGCGGTCGCGCGGGTAGTCGGCCCGGGTGTCGTTCCACGCGCGGACGACCTGGCGGTACTCGGCCTCGGCCAGCACGGGCAGGGCCGCGACGTGCCGCTGGGGATCGGCGAGGAACCCTTCCAGCAGCGTCTGCAGGTGGCCGAACATGCGGTCGATGGCCGCCTCCTCGAAGCGGGGCCGCTGGTAGAAGGCGTCGAGCAGAAGTCGCTCGCCGGCGCGGGTACACACGACGAGGGGGTAAGTCATCGGGAAGGCTGAAGGCGGAAGGCTGAAGGCGGAATCAGAAAGGCTCTCTGATTCCGCCTTCAGCCTTCCGCCTTCAGCCTTCTCGAAGACCAGGACGCTCTCGAAGAGGGGCATCCCGTGCGGGATCTCGCTCCACCCCCGAACCTCGAGCAGGGGCGTGTACTCGTGCTGGCGCACAGCCAGGCTCTGCGCGCTCAGGTCCTTCAGGAAAGGCAGGACGGTGATCTCGGGGGACACGCGTGCTCGGCAGGGGAGGGGGTCGCCGAACAGGCCGGTCAGGGACTCGGCCCCCCCCGCGCCGGCGCGGCGGGCGCGGGCGACGCCGAAGACCACATCCTCTTCGCCGCTGTAGCGGCTGAGGAGGGCCGCGAAGGCCCCCTGGATGAGGGCCTCCAGCGTCAACTCATGCCGCCCGATGAAGGCCTGCAGCGCCGCCGTCAGCTCCGCCGACATCCGGAACGTCCGGGCGGCGTGAGGCGGTCCCGCGGGAAGGGCGGTGCCCAGGGGCGGGGAGACCGTGAGGAGCGAGGTCGGGGCACGAAAGCCCTTCAGCGCCTGTCTCCAGAACTGCTCCGCCTGCGACCGATCCTGCTCCCGCCCGGAACCCACCGCGGCCGCCGGGGGAGCGGCGCGCTCGGTCCGGTTCCATGTCCCCTGGCGTCGGAAGAAGAAGGTCAGGTAGATGGGCACTTTCCACAGGACGTAAAACGGCGCCGCCAGGAGGGAAGTGAGGGGCAGGCGATCCCGGCCGAACTTGACCCAGGCGGCGAAGATCGCCAGCAAGACTGCCAGACCGCCGCCGGCCAGGACGGCGGCGGGCAGGGGCGAACCTTCCGCGAGCCAGAGTCCCACCGCGCCGGCCAGGACGGCCGCCCACAAGAGAAACAGCAGTGACAGGGGCGGCACGCTCAGCTCCAGGGCCAGGCCGAGCAGGCCGGGCCGCCCCCGGCGGACGGCGGCGGCCACCAGTCGCGGCACCTGGGTGAGCAGCGTCTGCACGTGCCCGTGTTCCCAGCGCTTCCTCTGGGCGACGGCCGCTGCCCCGCCGGTCGGCAACTCACTGCTGACCCACGCCTGCGGGCAGAGGCGCGGCGGATGTCCCGCCACCGCCAGGTCCACGCCGAGGCGCATGTCCTCGACGATGTTGCCGCTCGCCAGGCTGGCATCACGGAGGATCTGCCAGGGGAAGGCCATCCCGCTGCCGGTCAACAGGCAGGGCGCCCCCAGCCGGCTCAGACCCAGCGGCCGGACGACGTTCTTGAACCTGAAAGCGAAAGCCGACAGCTGCTGCACGTACCGCGCCTGCGGCGGTTCGTCGAGCACGTAGGAGGCCTGCACGGCTTGGCCCCGGGCAGCCTCCCGCACCAGCAGGTCCAGCGCGCCGTCATGCACCACGCAGTCGGCGTCAACGATCGCCACCACCGCGGGAGGATCTTGTTCGAGGAAGCGCACGCCGAAATCCAGGGCGTACCCCTTGCCGCGGCGCTCGGGGTCGGTGCGCTCCACGGCGACCGCCCCGAGGGCGCGGGCCGCCTCGGCCGTCCGGTCGGTGCAGTTGTCCGCAACGACGACCACCCGGTCTCCCGGCTGCAGTTGCGGCAGCAGCGCCCGGATTGTGCCCCCGATCCCCGCTTCTTCGTCATGGGCGGGAATCAGCACGGCACAGCGGGGCCGCAGGCCGACCGGGCGGCGCGCTTGCCGTCGCCGCGGGAGCAGCGCGGTCAGACACTCTGCGACGACCACGGCCATCGGCACGAGAACGAGCACCGCGAGCACCCACAGCACGACTTCCAGGACACCCATCATGCCGCGATCCCCAAGACGTGGTTGACTCCCCGACCGGCGAGCGCAGGGCTCTCCCCGACACCTCTCTCTTGTAACAGGGAATGAGGAGCAATTCCAGAAGCTTGTTCTCGCGCATTATTCTGCGCTGTGGACGCTCGGCCCGTTCGGGTGGCGCTGTCCGCTTTCGCGGCGAGAAAGTGATAAGATAATCTGGGGTTTGTGACCGGTTCAGGATGGCTCGCAGCGTGGAGGTTCTCGATGTCCACGAAAGAAAAAGCAGTAGCTGTCGTGCTCGCGGGCGGTGCCGCCCTCTGTATGCTGACGCTGATCGCTTACTCCCAGTTCGCGGGGGACGGGGTGCAGCCCCGTCCGGCCCGGTCTCCAGAGCGAGCGGCGGTGCCGCCCGGCGCGGCGAAAGCGCCGGCCCCCCTTCTCGGGGAGAAAGCCCCCGCACCTCTCGGGAAGGAGGTGCCCACCGCTTTGGTCACGGCGCCCACGCGGCTCGCCCTGGAAACGTACGAGCTGACACCCGCCACCTTCTTTTCCTGGAGGGACTACCTGGCCGGCGACCCGAAGGACCGCTTATGGGCGCGCATCGCCTGGCGGACCAATCTTTGGGACGGCGTCATTGACGCGCACGAAGAAGGGAAGCCGATCCTGCTGGAGATCCACGGCGGCAACGCGCTCGGCCGCTGCTGAGGGGGCGGCGTTCTCGGCAGACAGGTTGTCTGCAACGATCCCGAGTTGGTGGAGTTGTCGGCGAAGTTCATTCCGGTCAGCGAGAACTTCGAGCGGTTTCAGGCGGCCCACGAGGAAGCCCAGGGGGGCAGGCGCAGGGGCGTGCAGACCGAGGAGTACCAGCTCTTCCAGAAGATGCTGGTGCGGGCGCGGGCGCTGGATAAGCTGGGCAAACCAAGCGCCATTCTCGGGGACGGCTGCCACACTCAGGGGATGTACGTGCTGACGCCCTCCGGCGAAATCCTGGGCATGGTGCATCAGTGGGACAGACCCAAGCTCTACGTCGCCATGCTAAAGGAGAGTCTGGAGAAATGGGCGCGGCTCACGCCCGCCCAGCGGCGGCTGCCGCGGGCTCCGGACCGAATCAAGGGGCGGTTGGGGGATGTCATGCGCGCCGACCTCTACCCCGAGGATGGCCTGGTGCTGACGGAGATCACTCGCGCCCTGCCCTACGAGCCGGAGCAGGGCCCGCGCTACGACCGGGCCATCGCCAGCCACCCCATGTATGCCCGCCGCGATCACGCCTGGTTCCGCAAACATGAAGCCCGGAGGTTCCTCCCGGACCGAATCGAGGGGGGCGCCAAACACCAGGTTCCGCGCAAGATCCTGGACCGCCTGATCCGTTTCCACCTCGGCACCAACACCGACACCATCGCCGGCCCCTTCAGCGAGAACACCATCAAGGAGGCGCGGTTGACCGTCACCGTGCTCGCCGTCGCGGGCGGCCGGGCGGAGTGCCGCCTGGAGGGGGCGACCTGGGTGGACGGGCCGCAAGATTCGGCGGACGGCAAGCATTCGGGCTACCAGGCCAACCTGCTGGGGAGGATGGCGTACGACCTGAAGAGCCAGAGGTTCGTGGAGTTCGAGCTGGTCGCCCTCGGCATCCGCCGGCATGGGGGCGGGGAGGTCCGACAGGATACGCCTAACCCCATCCCTCTGGGCGTGCTGCTGGCCCTTTCGAGCAGAACGCCGGCGGACCGATTGCCGCCGGCGGAGTTGGAACGTTACGAGTGGTAAGCGGGGGAAGGGCCGCAAGGGGTGATGCCCCGACCGGGAGCGCGGCGCAAACCGACTTCCTTACCCGCTCAGGGGAAGATGAGGAACAGGGCCGCGATGACGGCCGCCTCGGCGACCGTGCCGGTTACGCTCCACTCGGGGGGGTAAAGCAGCAACGGCACGGGGCTCCCAGGCAGGCGGTAGCCCGAACTGCACTCGTAACAGCGGCACGGGGCGGTCGCCAGTTTGTACGGGAGCGTCGCCACGTCGAAGTAGAAGACTCCCAGGGAGACGAGCGGGTGGATGGGTCCCAAGTCCCAGCCGTAGCGCTCGCTGTTGATCTGCTCGAAGAAGAGCCGGCCGTAGCATACGTAGCTCGGCTCGGCGTAGGTACACGTCTGCGGCCAGAAGCGGCCGAGGAAGGGCCCTTCGGACGGCGGGGCGGTCGGGAAGATGGGGAGCTGGGCCTTTGCCTGGCGGGCTTCCTCAAGAATGCGCCGCCGCAAGGGGTCCTCGGACTCGACGCGGAACAGTTGCTCCGCAGGAGGCGGCTTGACCTGAATGGCCGTAGTCGCTTTGGGCAGCTGTTTGATGCCCTGGGCGTGTACCTGGGTACACCGGAGCAGCGCCCCCGCGCACAGCAGATACGCCGCCATCCGGACCAGCGCGCCCACTCCGGAAACCATCGCTCGGCCTCTTCTGGCTTGTGGGAACACCATGCGCGGATTCCTCCTCTATCGGCGAAGACCTCAGGGGTATCGAGAGCAGTTCCCGTTTTCGTGCGGCAGGAAATCGTCTCCGCGTAGGACGGCTCTCCCGAGCCGTCCCGGACGGGTCAGGAGACCCGTCGGCAGACCAACCTCTGCCACTCGCCTTAGCGCAGCCCCCGCTGTGGTGGAAGGCTTCTGTCTCTATCATTCGTCTCTTCAGGGCCTCTTCTCGACTGTATTTTTCAGCAAAACCCCCCTCGCCGCTGCATCCGTCAAGCAGCCTGCGGTCGCCCCTCGGCGCCAGGACCCTCTCTTGCTCGGTTGACGTTAACGCGGTCGGGCTGTAGCATTGCCATCCTGAAGCCGCCGGGGGCTCCACGATACTCTGTAACGCCTGGCGCATGTCCAACCGGGACACGCTCGGAAACGTCACCTTGGGCTGGCAAGCCTGAGCCGCTCGAACCCGCATGGGGCGGCGGACACCGGCCGGAAGTCGCGCATGCCTATCCTCGCCAAGATCGCGCTGTTCGGGTGGACGCCGCTGGTGCTCTTCCTGTTCGTGCGCCTGCCCAAACACCGCGCCCTGCTCGTGGGCGTGATCGGCGGCTCGCTGTTCCTGCCGGAAGTCCAGATGGCCAAGGTGAGCCAGGAGGCTCCCGACGCGAGCGAATTCGTGCTGCTCGTCCTCAAGTTCACCAAGCCCAATGCCATCAGCTTTAGCGCCCTGCTCGCGGTCTTCCTCTTCGACCGGCGCCGCCTGTCCTCCTTCCGCCTGCGTTGGTTCGATTGGCCGATGGTGGTCTGGTGCGTCTGCCCCTTCTTGTCCGACCTGGGCATCGGCGTGTCGCTTTACGACTCGTTCTCCGCGGTGCGCGACCAGACCCTGGCCTGGGGAATCCCTTACTTGCTCGGGCGGATCTACTTCACCGATTTCCAGAGCTTCCGCGATCTGGCGATCGGCCTGGTGTTGGGTGGCCTGGTCTACTTGCCGTTCGCCTTTTACGAGATCCGCCTGTCGCCGCAGCTCCACGAGAGGGTTTACGGCTTCTTCCCGGGCTCCAAGGACGAGTTCGACCGCATGGGTGGCTTCCGCCCAGTCGCGTTCATGTCCCACGGCCTGGCGGTGGGGATGTGGCTGGTGGCGACGGCGGTGGTGGCGTTCTGGCTGTGGTGGACCGGGGCCGTGCGGCGCGTCGTGGTCTGGCCCTTCAGGCGGCCCCTCCCGATGGCCCTGCCGGCGCTGGCGCTAGTGGGGACGTCCGTGCTGGCCCGGTCCACGGGGGCGATCGGCATCGGCCTGGCGGGCGTCCTCGCGCTCCTCCAGCTCCGCCTGGTCAAACTGCCGGTCATCCTGGTCGTGCTGCTGGCGCTCTCGCCCGTGTACATCGCCGCCCGCACGTCGGGGTGGAGTGCCGAGGAGTTCATCGACTGGGTGAGGACTAACCTCCACGAGGACCGAGCCAATTCCTTCCTGTTTCGGGTGGACAACGAGAACCGGCTGATCCGGAAGGTGCGTGGGAGTCCGACGTTCGGCTACGGCGACACGGGCGAGGCGCGCAAGGTCGAGAAGGAAAAAAAGGGCGATGATCCCGAGGCGGTCACGGACAGCCTGTGGATCATCTGCCTGAGCTGCTACGGCCATGTGGGGCTGATCGCCTGCTGGACGGCGATGCTGCTCCCGGCGGCGCGTTTCATGTGGGTCCACCGGCCGCGAACGTGGTCACATCCCGTTGTGGCGCCGGCGGCGGCGGTGGCGGTGGTATTGATCATCTACATGCTCGACAACCTGTCCAACGCCATGCGTAACCCGGCCCTCATCCTGATTGTCGGTGCGCTGGCAGGGGTGACCGGCGCCCGCGTGATCCAGCCGGAAGCCGAGACCGCGGGACCACAACCGAACCCGCCCTCGGGGCAGGAAAAGCCGCCGGCGCGCCGTCCCGGCATCCTGATCCGCAACCGCCCGTTCCGGTGAGCGGCACCGGACTGCGGCCCGAGCAGATTGCGGGCGGCGTCTCGCACAACGACCAGAAGGACTTCCTGCGCGTCGCCCTCGACTTGACCAGCGTAGTCGTCGAGACGGCGAACAAGCTGTAGGGGCTGGAGTTCGAGGTGGTCCTTGTCTGGCGCCCCCTCGCCGGGTTGCCGGAGACCGACGGGTTCCACAGTAAAGGAGTTTCGCGTTTCGCCATATCCATGACCAGGTACATTGCGGGAAGCGAGAGGCCTGTCCGCCAGGGTTTCGGAAGTCGGTGGTGGGTCAGCAGTGTTGCCAACTCCGGTTTTTCGTGGGATTTTGAGGGGCGGCCTGCACAAAATCTCAGGGAATTTGGACACTTTAGCAAGGTTAGTGCAGTGAATCGGGCTTGGAGCGAGCATCGTGCAGCGTCTTCATGGTCTGCTTGCGTTTGGGGGCCCGCTGTTCGCGGTTCATGTCCAGCGCGAGGCGCTGCTCCAGATGCTCTTTGGTCCTGACGCTGTAGATGCTGTTCTGCGCCTTGCGGAAGCGCCGGTTCGCCCTC
>JBBRPS010000076.1:0-19728 GCA_038227745.1 Gemmatales bacterium
ATGAGCAAAACGAAGTTTCAATGGCCTCTGAACGGCCACACCGCACTGCGCCCGGCCCCGCAGTTCATGGCCACGCCGCCCTGCCGACGGTTTCAATGGCCTCTGAACGGCCACACCGCACTGCGCCCTGCGGCGTATAGGCTCTGGATGACGCTGCACCACGCGTTTCAATGGCCTCTGAACGGCCACACCGCACTGCGCCGACTCGACGCTCTGAGCTGGCAGATGCTACTCATTCTCGTTTCAATGGCCTCTGAACGGCCACACCGCACTGCGCCTTCGTCGCGAGGGTCTACGACGACCACGAGATCAACGCGTTTCAATGGCCTCTGAACGGCCACACCGCACTGCGCCGGGGGGTATGGTTACCCGGCTTATAGAAGAATGTACCAGTTTCAATGGCCTCTGAACGGCCACACCGCACTGCGCCGGCCACTTCCCTATCTTCCTGCGCCGCCTGGACTTGTCAAGCCCTTTTGCCCACCCCCTCCCCTTTTCCCCCAAAGGCATAACCACAGCCCCAGGTGAACAAAGCAGAAAACCAGCCTCAAGAACAGCTCCCACAAGGAGTTGCGGGTTTGCCCACCCCCCCCGGGTTTTCGGCCCTCTGGAGGGGGGTGGGCAAAACGGTCCGCACTTACGAAGTTGTCAAAGAACTCACTCCCCCGGGACAGGCCCGGAAGCCGCCTCCGGCGACTCCGTACCGCGCAGCCAGGTCACGAACTGGCCCACCCACTCATCGAGGGCGGCCTCCTGGTGCTGGCCGTGCCAGTACTCCTCCCACGACTGGAGGATAACCGCGAACCGCCCCGGCTGCAAGCGAATCCCGAACTCTTCCGAGGCCGCGAAGTCGCCGGCGCCGACGTAACCCTGGTTGCACGCGAACACCACCCAGCGGTCCACCGCCGGCACCCGCAGCGGCTCCATCAGGTCGCACGCCAGCGACGGCCGTCCCGGCCGGTACTCGTGCAGGGCGCCCAGGTACACCTCCAGGCCCGCCGCCTCGCACCGCGCCGTCGTCCGCGTCAGCAGCCAGGTGTAGCCCAGGCTCAGCAGCGCGTTCACCGGGTCGCGCGGCGGCCGGCGCGTGCGCAGCCGGAACTCCCACGGCGGGTTTAGCAGCCGTCCCAGCACCCGGAACCACGCCGCCGAGCACGCCCCCTCCACGCCGCGCAGCTCGTCCAGGCCCACCTCCGGGCACTGGCCAAGCGTCGCCTCCAGCATCCGCAGCTCCTCGCCCACCCCGGCCCCATGGCGCTGGTAGTGGCGCGCCGCCTTGACCTGCGACTCGATCTTGCCCGCCACGAGCACCGCGGCCCACTGCCGCTGCCGCTCCGGGTCGCGCAGGGCCGCGTGCTGCAGCATACGCACCGCCGTCCGCGACGGGTCGGAGCGCACCAGCCGGCCGCGGCAGCGCGTGCCCGCCGGCGTCAGCCACGCCACCTCCACCTGCCACGCGAACAGCGCGGTCATCGCCTCGTCGGTCACGCCGACGTCCCCGTAACAGTACACCGCCCGCAGGGCCTCCGGGTCCAGGCGCAGCGGGCCGTCCGCCCCGTTGACGAAGGCCAGGCGGCCGTTCACGACCTTCAGCTTGCCCGGACCGACGAGGTGCGCGACCGGGGCGGCCACACAACTGGCGCGTCGCATCACGACACCTCCTTTCGCGCCGCGCCGCCCAACGGCGCCTGGGCCGGGGCGGCGGGGGTGGGGGCGGGCAGGGCCGGCACGGCGGGCGGCGGCAGGGCGGCGCGGGCGGCGGGCGGCGCGTCGCGCCTCCCGTTCCGCTCGTGAGGCGCCACGGCGACGGGCCGCCCCACGAGGTGGCGCTGCGTCCAGGCCGGGCGGCGCGTCAGGTTGGCCGGCGCCTGCGGGGCCAGCGACGACAGCACCGTCAGCCGCGCCCCCGGCACCTCCCAGGTCCAGAAGCCGCGCGGCAGCCGCACCCGGTAGCGCCGCAGCAGTTCGGGGCCGCGCGCCCCGGTGATGGACTGCAGCAACAGGCCGACGCGCGCCCGGGCGTGGTCGTCGAGGGCGCGGAAGACCTCCGGGGCGTTGTCGGCGTAGACGTAGGCCTGGCGCCAGTCGCGGAGCTGGTCGCTGATGGACACGATCCACTTCGCCGGGTTGAAGGCGGCGCCGTCCACGCGGGCGCTGGGCGGAGCGGTCATCTCGTCGAGGCGGCCGAGCATCTCGACGACGCGAGCGTCGGGGACGACGTAGCCGTGGGTGAGGCGGCCGCCCCAGCGCTGGGGCCGCGGCCGCAGGCGGACGCCGAGCCAGTCCAGTCCCGCCTCGAGGGGGACGGGGACGGCGGCGGGGTCGCGCGGCCGCTGGTGCAGGCGGCGGAGGACCTGGCGGGTGAGGGCGGCGGCGCGCTCGGCCTGGCGGGCATCGCGGCCGAGCAGGAGGAGGTCGTCGGCGTAGCGCAGGGCGCGGGCGCCGTCGCCGCTGGCGCGGGCGAGGTCGGCGAGGGCCTGGTCGAGGGGGTGCAGGTAGAGGTTGCAGAGCAGCGGCGACAGGGGGCTGCCCTGGACGAGGCCGCACGTGCGCTGCCACCACAGGCGGCCGCAGCGGGTGCCGCCGGCGTCGAGGACGAGGCCGAGGAGGCGGAGCAGCTCGGGGTCGGCGACGTGGCGGCCGAGTTCCTCGGCGAGGAGGCCGTGATCGACGGTGTCGAAGCAGTCGGCGACGTCGAGGTGCAGGCCGTGGGTGAAGGCGGGGGCGCCGGGGTCGCCGGGGCGAGGGGCGTCGAGGAGGCGGAGGGCCTCGGCGAGGGCGCCGGGGACGGAGCGGCCGGGGCGAAAGCCGAAGCTGCCGTGGAGGAAGGCATCGTCGAGGATGGGCTCGAGGACCTGTTTGAGGGCGGCGTGGACGACGCGGTCGCGGACGGTGGGGATGCCGAGGCGGCGGAAGGCGCCGGGCCGGTGGGCCTTGGGGACGTCGAGGAGGCGCGGCGGCACGGGGCGGTAGCGGCGGTGGTAGAGGTCGTCGGCGAGGCGGGCGAGCCAGGGGCCGGCGCGGTCGCGGAGTTCGTTGCAGGTGACGCCGTCGGGGCCGGGGGTGTTGGCGCCGTCGGCGGTGCTGACGCGGTCCCAGGCGGCCTCGAGGTTACGGCGGTCGAGGAGCAGGGGCAGGAGGTGCTGGACGGGCTGGCCGGCGGCGCGGGCCTCCTGGTGGATGCGGGCCTGCAGCTCGAGGAGCGGCGCGGCGGGGCCGCGGCCGAGTGCGGGGTGGCGGAAGACGAGCGGGGTGGGGTTGAGGTTCATGGGATCTCGTGGTGAAAAGGGATAAATAGGTCAATGAACATCGGTTTCATCCCGTTTAGCCGCTCGCGGCTAAACTCAGGAGGGCGACTCGGCGACGAAGCGGCGGCCCGCCGGGTCGAGGATGACGGCGGCGGGGTGGACGTTGAGCGGGGTGCCGCGCAGCAGGCCGGCGGCGGGCTGATCCTGGGCGAGCTTCCAGGCCTGGACGACGTCCTCCTCCGGGACCAGGAGCGGGGCGAGAGTGTCGAGCAGGGCCTCGACGGCGGCGCCGTCACCGCGGAAGAGGAAGACGGATTTCTGGCAGCGCAGGGCGTGCCGTTCCATGGTGCGGGCGACGCGCTGGAGGCGGCGCGGGTCGGCGATGTCGTAGGCGATCAGGTAGTACACCGCGGCCCTCCGTGAGGGGGGCGCCCGGGTGGGCGCCCCGCGTGGTGTCAACGGTCGGAGCAGAGGTAGGCGAGGAGGAGCAGGAGGGAGAGGACGCAGTAGATGGAGAAGAACATCGGCACCTGTGGGGGTGAGCGAAGGGTCGAGGGCCGCCCCTTGCGGGCCTCGGCGAGGGTCGTTTTCGCCTCACACCCACAGTTACGCCGCGCGGCCGGCGCCGATGACAACGGCCGCGGTTTTTCCCGCGAAGAACGGCGGGGGTGTCAAAATGGGGCCGACTGTCATCACCGGGCAACGGCGGACGTATCCCTCGTGCGGAGAGTGGCCGTGTCGGGGGCGACCCCGGAGCCGAAGGAGCGAACCCGATGATGGACTTCTTGACAGAGCTGTGGTGGCGGGCGCCGATCACGGCGGTGACGGCGGTGCTCAGTGCGGTGGTGGCATTCTTCGCGGCGCAGTGGCTGGCGCGGCGGGCGCAGCAGCGGTTGCGGCACCGGCTGCTGGCGGAGGCGGCGCGGTACGCGGAGAAGCACGGGCGGCTGGAGGTGGCGCTGGTGCTGTCCGTGGTGACGGACATCCGGCAGGCGGCGGTGGCGTACCTGGACAAGCTGGGCCGCAACAGCATCCAGGTGTTCCAGGTCCACCAGCGGCAGGGATTCGGAGCGCGCGCGGAGGAGTGGGGCGCCTACCTGGAGGGGGTGAAGGCGGAGGTGTGCAAGGTGAAGGAGCTGGGCGCGACGCGCGTGTTCCTGTTCGCGAACATCCCGGTGGCGCTGGCGCTGTTCGCGGGGGCGACGCTGACGAACGGGCCGGAGGTAGTGGTGCATCATTTCGAGTCGGGGGCGTACCTGCCGATCGGCCGGCTGACGGTGGAGACGGTGCGCCTGTGAGCGGGGCGCCGTGCCGGTCAGTCCCTTCCTCTCAACCGCGGGCCTGCGGCGGAGGCGGGCCGCCTCTTGAACCCCGGAAGGCTTTTCCTAGACTGCTCTGGGGTCCCGCGCCGCTCCCTGACCCTGTGGCCGTCTCAGAGGCCATTGAAACACTTCCAACCGGATTTCGGTTGCAAGTAGGTGCGCGCCGGGGCCCGCCCTCCCTTCCTGCCGCACGCTGGCGCCCTGCTCTTCGACAGCCGTGAAGCCTTCGCGCCCCGGGCGAGCGCTCTCGACAATTTTCACCGGGGCGGGTGGTCGCGCCTGGTCGCGCCCGGTAAAATGCAACTATCCTACCCGGGGCAGTCGGACTCGGCTGTCATCGGCTTGCCCCGGAGCGCGTACCTATTGGGAAACCCCGGCCTATTTTGCTGGGGGCGGGATTCAGAGCAGAGGACAGGACGATGTAGCTTATTGACCTGCGTACACCTACTGGCAACGGAAATCTTGAAGGAGCCACACCATGACCATGACCTGGTCCACCGTCTGGGATCTGCCCGCGCCTCTCGGCCGGGTCCGTGTGACCGAAGCGACGATCCGGCACATCTTCACTAGACACATGACAGGCGCTGAGCCCTGGGATACGGTCCTTCTGGCATCCCTGCTCGACCGCCTCCGCAAGTGCTGGACGGCGCCCGCGGACGAGCGTTCCGCCGTCCTGGATGAGATAGCTCCCGTCCTGGAGGAGGCTGTCCGGCAGGCCATCCTGCGCCCGCTGTTCATCTCTTACGATCAGCAGGACGAGCGCCGGGGTTACCTCCATACGACCTACGAAGTCATTGCGCCGACTGGTTTCGTTGCCCTGATTCGTCAGGGCGCAGGTCAGGCGGAGCTCAAGACGGTGTTCTTTCCAGACGAGGTCTGGAAAGAACGGCCGGCGCGGCGCTGGCTCGGCACCGTCAAGTCGCGGATCAAGTTGTACGGCGTGGCTGTCGGCGACCTCAAGGTGTTCACCCTTCCCGGCCCCGCCGACGCTATGCCCTTCAAGGATCCGCCCGGGTTTCGGATCAATGTCGTCTTCCACAACCCCAAGGCGTGGGGGTTCCGTGAAGTCCAGTTCCCTAACCAGGAAAGTCCCCTGACCATCTGGAGCCATCCCCTGCCGTGGCCGGGCAGAGCCGACGCGGGCGGGGCAATGACCGCGCCGCACCAGTTGAAGAAGCCCCGGCGCGGCCGAGGAAAATCTTGAACGCGGTGTCATCGGGGGCGAGCGGGGCGCGTATCCTCTTGGGAGGCAGGGATGCGTCCCGCCCGCGTGTCCCTCGGAACCCAGCGTGCTGCCGGAGTCAGCCCGATCATGGAGACGAGCCAGAAACCGCCTTCCGCCCTGGGGCAGCTTGCCGCCGTCTACTGCGACGAGCAGGAGGAGCCGGTCCGCCGGGAGCAGGCGCTGGCCGACCTGATCGAGGCCTACGCCGCCGGGCCCGCGGACCCCGCCCGCGCGAAGGAAGCCGGGAATCTTCTGACCCAGTGCCTGGAGCCGCTGGTGCGGCGGCTGGCGCGGCGCGTGGCCCAGGGGGCCACCCCGGGGGAGCGGGCCGATTTCGTGGACGAGGTCCCCACGTTGGTGCTGGCCGCACGGCCCAGGGCCGGGGAGTCCTTGGAGGCTGCGGCACTACCCCGGATCTGCACCTACCGGCCGGGTCGGTCCCTGGTGGCGTGGCTGCGCACAGTGCTCCGCAACTTGTGGGTGAGCGGGCGGCGCGAACGCGAGCGGCAGCGGCGTGCCCTGGAAGGGTTCGCCCGGGCGCACTGTGATTCCCAGGTCGCCGCGTGGGACGTGGTCGCCTTCGCCGAAACGCTGTCCGCGGCTGACCTGGCGCGGATCGCTTCATGGGACTACCGCCCCCGCGTGGAACTCCTGTGTCTGAGCGGCCTCTGGCCGCTCATCCCCGCGCCGCAATGGGAGGCGTGGCTCGCGGACTATGAGCGCTTACGGAGACGGCCCCTAAGCCGGCCGTTCCCCCCCGACGCGATCCTGTGCTGTGACGAGCCGGCTCATCGGCTGCGCCCGCTGGCCGAACTCCTCGGCTATTCCCCAAATACCCTCGATCGGCGCTGGCTGCGAGGGCAGCGCTGGTTGAATGAACTCTCCTTCGTGCGCGAGTTGAGCACGACGTGAACGCTCTTGGGGCGCCCGCCGTCCCGAGTCCTCGAAACCCGATCCGACCCCGCCGCCGGCACGATGCCCGGGTGCGGCGAGGAGAATGACCATGGTCGAGAACAACGACATCTTCCTCACGGACCCTTTGGGCTACAGGGATGACCTGCGCGACGCCCTGACCGACCCCGACCTGGACAAGGTTGGCACCGACGGCGGCGCGGAGTTGGACGCCGCTCGCGCCGCCTACCGGCTCGCCGTCGCGCTGGGCCACTGCCGCCTGTTCGGCGTGGACGCGGGCGAAGAACGCGACGGCGTTCTGCCGCCCCATCTGGCCCTCGCCGCTGCGTCCGAGCTGGCCCGGGTGCTGCGGACCTGGGCGGAACTGGCCGCCGACCTGGGCACACGCTGGGACACGGCCGTGGACCCCGCCGAGGCCGACAACCTCTGCGCCGGCCTACTTGGCGCGCGGATGGAGGCCTGGGCAACCGGACTCGCCCTGGACGAGGCGCAGCAGGACTGCGCCGAGGAAGGGGACGCCCGGGCTGCTGCGCTGGCCGGGGCCATCGACCGCGTGCAGGACGCCCTTGACTCGTTCGACACCGCCCTGGAGGCGCAGGCGGAAGTGCTGGCGACGGTCACCGGTACGCGCCTGCTCGACAACTGGAGGGCCTTGCTCGCCGCCCCGTACAAGGAAGACTTGCCGTGGTGGCTGGACGGGCGGCTGGAGGAGACGGCCCGGCGCTCTGGCGCGGAAGCGGTGCGGACCCTACCCGGTCCCACCGCTTGGGCGGAAGCGCGCCGCCGCGCCGGCCGAAGCGTGGAGGCAGCCCCCACTCGGCCGGCCAGCAGCGCGGGGGCACTCGCCCCGCCGTCTGAGGTGCATCGGGCTGGCGAGGAGTCCCCCATCCCCGCTGTCGAACTGGGGTTCGATTTGGCGGCCGACGAAGAGCAAGTCCCGGTCATGCCGGCAACGACGTTCTCGTGGGGAGCGGCTAGCGGCGCCTGGCTCGCGGTGCTGCTGGTGCCGACGCCTCTGTCCGAAAAAGAAGACCAGAAGCCTCGACGTCTCCGCTTCGTCCGTTGCGCAGACTCCTCCCCGGCCACCGAGCTTCAGGGGCAGCCCGTCTGGTTTGGGCACATGACGGTGGAACCTTATCGGATCAACTCGAGAGGGGAAATCGTTGTCCGCCTGTGCGACCTTCGTAAGTTCGACGTGCGGCGCCTTCGTGTCGGTGAACCGCACCTCGACGACTTCACGTGGCAGGAACCGAGGGCTGCATGAAGACTATCGACCGCGCGGTGCTGTATGACAACTGCTTGACCCCCAAGGCGCGTCTCCAGCCGCTGCCGGCTGAGAGAGCGTGCGCGGCCCTCGGTCCGCTGGCGCGCTGGTGGCTGGCTCGGTGGGCACTCAAGCAGGCGCACGGCGACGAGCCAGACTATCCCGACTTGACCAACCCGAAGCGCCCTCTGTTCCCCGAAGAACCCGGGTCGTGTTGGGTGGTGTTTCAGAACAAGAAGCGGAAGTCCTTGCCGATGCTGGGAGGGGGGCTCGTATTGCCCCTGTGCTGGCAGAAGGGACAGCATTCTCCCCAGCTGCCAAAGGCGCTTCGCGAGCTCGCCGATGAAGTCGTCGAAAGTCTAGCTGCCAGTCCAGGATACAATGCCCGCTGGGGACTGCGACTTGCGGAGTTGCCGGGGTTCGACCAAATTCATTTGCACGACGACCTCCCGTGGAGGTACTCCTCGGGATGGGCTGCCCTCGCGGGTGGCTTGATTACCCTCGTGGAAGGGCTGAAGCCTCAAGGGAATGTCTGGGCAACGGGGGCGTGGGAAAAAGGTTCCGGCCTCGCCCGTATTGGTGGTCTCCCGGAAAAACTGAGTCTCGCGAAAGAGTGGAAAGTACGGCACTTTTTTGTGCCGGAGTCGCAGGCGCCCGTCGCGCGGAACTGGATGAGGGCGAATGCCCCGGACCAGATCGAGATCGGCATCCTGAGACGGACTGCCGAGCCTGACCCGAGGACGACCTTGAACCAATACCTGGCAACGCTGGCCTCCCTCCCGGAAGACCCCGTGGCCGGCCATCCGAACGAAGAACAGCAGTTCCAGCAGATTCGCGATTACTACCTGCACCAGGACGCGAAGGCGGCCCGAGACTACTACCGGCTTCACCTCCTGCCGGCGATCGTCCGGCGCTGCCGCGGACGGTACGACCGCCTCCCCCTGAGCAGGCACTTTTCCCACTTCGTAACGATCGTCAGTGCCCGCAACGAACTCGCGATGGTCAACCCGCTGGTCGTCCGAACCCAGAACTGCCTCCTGCTCTACCACGACCTGGAAGCCCAGGCCCGGGAGTGCCAGCGTTGGCTGGAGGCTTCTCCGGACAAGGTGACTTGCCAGCTGCGCCGCTTCCCGGTAGGAACGGAGATGGCCAACGTCCTCGACGCGGCGATCGCCGACTTCACACGCGGCGTGTCGCGCGACCAGGTTGCCCTCGACCTGACTCCGGGGACGAAAATGATGTCCTATTCCCTCAGCCGCGCCGCGAAACCGGGGAACTGGTTGTTCTGCCTGCAGGTTGACTACCGCTACGAGGACTGCCCGGACGGTCGTCCCGTCCCGGATAGTGAACAGCCGGAACTGCTTGCCGTCCCTGTCAGGGACTGACGTCCGTTGACTTGCAGCTCCCCCCGTCGCCGAGTAGAAATCGTGTCATGGCGGACCTGCATCGTGCGTACTCCCTGGTGTAGCGAGCGGCAGAGCGCTCGGAATGTGCGTGGTCGAGTGAGCGACTTCCCCGGCGGATGACACCACCATGAGCAAGGCGCTGCTGTCTTTCTTCCTCGGCCCGGTCAAGCCCTTCATCGAGGCGGCCCGCACCCTCCGCGACCTCTGGACCGGCAGCTACCTCCTTTCCTGGCTGACGGCGGCCGCCATGGAGCCGGTGCTCGAGTTGGCCGATGCGGGGGCGGCCAAACTGATCACCCCGGACGTCACCGATAACCCGATGGTGGAGGCGTTCCGCAGAAGGCGCAAAGGCGATCTCGAAACCGCCGTGGCGAGCATCCCCAACAAGTTCGCGGCCGAAGTCCCCTTCGATCAGGCGGACAAACTCGCCGAGGAATGTGTCCGGCGTTGCCGGGTTGAATGGGCCGAGATCTGCCGGCGCGTTCGCGAACGGCTGAAGCCTGTCTTCGGGAGGTACGACCCCCAATGGCAACAACCCCTGCCGCGGAACTGGCAGCCGCAGGTGGAGTCCTATTTCGAGGTGCGTTGCGTGGCGCTGCCGTTGACGCGAGAGGTGGCGGCGGCGCTTGACGGGCTGAGGGTAGCCGTCGGCAAGGACGAGTGGACGCGGCAGATGTTCCTCCTGGGGGCGACGATGGACATAACGCGGGCGGTGCGGCATACGCCCGACTACTTCCCCGAGCGCGACGCCGACGGTCGGTTTCCCGTGAAATGCAGCCTGCTCGGCAGCTTCGAGCAAATGGGGCCGGCCGAGTTCAACGCCTCGAAGGCGTTCTGGAAAAAGCTTGCCACCCCAGCGTGGAGAGGGATCCAGGGTACGCGGCTGCAAAAAAGTGATCGGCTGTGTGCCGTCAGCCTGGTGAAGCGCTTCGCCTGGCCGGGATACTTTGCCGACCGGCTGGGCCTTCCGGTGGAGGGGTTGCGCTTCTCGGACACGGCCACGCTGGCGGCCCGCCACTGGCTTAACATCGCGGGCATTGACCCGCAGGAACTGCGCGATCAGGAAGGGGCGTGGAACGGGCAGTGGCTGCACTGGGCACGCGACGACCAGGGCGTGAAGGACGGGGATCCGCCGCGGCCAGCTGCTCTCGGCAAGCGCATTCGCGAGAGGGTTGACCAGCATGGCAAGCCGCCGACCTACTACGCTTTGCTGGCGCTGGATGGTGACGACATGGGCAAGCTCTTCCAGGGCGAGAAGGGGGAGCCCTCCTGGGGCCAGGGCTCCGACCGATACCGGAGGATCACCCACCGACTGACCCGGTTTGCACTGGCCGTCCGCGGGACCGTCACGAAGCATCATGGCGAGTTGATCTACGCGGGCGGCGACGACGTCCTGGTCCTTCTGCCCGCCGACGAGGGGATTGCCTGTGCCCGCGAATTGCGCGACCTGTACCGCTCGGGCGAGCACCTGGGGGAACAGGCCACCACCAGCGCCGGCATTGCCGTCGTCCATATCAAGGAAGACCTGCGCTTCGCGCTCCAAACAGTTCGGGCGGCAGAGAAGGCCGCCAAGCGGTTCGGGGACAGGCGGAAGAATGCCCTCGCCCTGACCATCTGCCGCCGTTCTGGCGAGCACACGACCGCCTTCATGGCCTGGCCGCACACCGACGCCTTCAACAAGCTCGTCGAGGCGTTTCGGAACCGCGCCAGCGACCGCTGGGCCTACAAACTGCGTGCCGAGTTGCCGACCCTGCTGAACCTGCCGTGGCCGGTCAGTGCTGCTGAGGCGAACCGCCTGCTCGGCCGCGCCGAGGGTATCCCCAAAGAGTTGCCGGCTACGGTCCGGGAGTTCATGCAGAACTACTACGACGAGATGGTTGTCCGGCGCGGCCGCGAGGGCGCCGACAGCTTGACGGATTTTGTGGTGCTGTGCCAGTCCGCGTCGTTCCTGGCCCGAGGGAGGGATTGATGAACGCAGGCGATCCGACCGGCTGGGTGGGGCTGCGGCTGGAGCCACTCGATACCTTGTTCTTCCGTGACGGCCGACCGTTCGACGCGGCCACGCGCGTCACGGGGGGCCTCCCCACCCCCCAGGCCCTGGCCGGGGCGCTCCGAACGGCGCTGCTGGCGCGTGCGGGGTTCCGCTTCGACCTCTTCGCCAAGGCGCGCAAGGGGGCCGAGGTCGGCGAAGCCCTCCGTGCCTGCGACGCACCCCGCTGGGTCACGGAGGCACGCTTTCGCGGCCCCTGGCTTGGACGGGACCGCGGCAACACGGTTGAGCCGCTCCTGCCCTCCCCCGCGGTACTGACGCTGGCCAAGGAAGGTGGCTGGTCGCGCGCGCGGCCGCGACGGGACGGCGTGCCCGGCTGGAGTGATCGCGACGGCCTTCTGCCGCTCTGGCGCGACCGGGAGTCGGATCCCAAGGCCGAGAGTGGCTTCCTGACGCTGGACGGGTTGAAGCAGTTCCTGGATGGCAAGGACCCGCCGGAAACGGCGTGGTTCGAGTGGGAGGAACTGTACGGCTTCGATAACCGCATCGGCATCGGCATCAACAAGGACACCCTGACCAGTGAGGAAGGGGAACTGTACGGGATCCGCCTGCTGTCACTGCGACCCGAGGCGCGGAGCGACGGCAAAGTGCTCCCCGCGGTGTGCCTCTACGCCGAAATGCTACCCGGCCCCGGCGCGCCGCCCCGGCCGTGGTTCCGCGACACGCCGGTGGCGTTCGGCGGCGAGGGGAAATACGTCCGCGTCGAGGAGATCCCGGCGCCCGACTGGCCCAAGCCCAACCCCAAACGAACCCAGTCCTTGTGGTATCTGGCGACGCCGACGTTCTTGCTGCCCAGCGCGGAGTCGCGCCGGCCGCTGCCGAAAGGGGTGAAGGCCGCCGCCTCCGGGCCGGGCGTAGCCGTCTCCGGCTGGGACGTGGCCCGCAACGGGCCGCGGGCCACGCGCTTCGCGGTCCCTGCGGGCGCCGTCTACTTCTTCGAGGAGGCGGGATCGGACACGGGCTTCGTAAGCGCTGGCAGGGAGCGCGACGCGGCGGAGTTGTTGCAGGAAGGTTGGGGCTTTGCTCTCCAGGGCGCCTGGAAGGAGGAGCAGCGGTGAACGAGACACGCACGACGTGGAAGGGCGGACTGCTGGGGCTGCACGCCCTGACGGCGCTGCACCCCGGAGCCGGGGCGGCGCTGGGGACTGTGGACTTGCCGGTGCAGCGCGAGCGGCACACCCACTGGCCGAACATCGCCGGCTCGGCCCTGAAGGGCATCCTCCGCGATGCCTGCCGGGAGGACATCGCCCGGCGAGACGACCTCGGCCACTTGGAGCGGTACGACGACAATAAGGAGAAGGACAAGCCGGAGGACCGGGCGGGGCGCCGCAAGGGCAGCAGCCGCCGCGACCTGGCCGACGCGACCCTGTTGCTCACCGAGTTGTTCGGCCCGCCGACCGGCGGGTCGGGGGAGTTTGCCGGCGCGGTCAGCGTCACCGACGCTCGCCTGCTGGCCTTTCCGGTGCGCTCGCTCAAGGGGGTCTTCGCCTGGATCACCTGCCCCGCCGTCCTGGAGCGGCTGCAGCGCGACCTCGCCCTTCTCGGGGAGGCCGGCCCCACCCTGCCGCAGGAACCTCAGGACGAGCAGGCGATTGTCTGCGCAGGCGGCTGCGTGTGTGCCGTCAACGGCTCGCTGGTCCTGGAGGAGTTCGACTTCAAGGTGGCGACAGGCGACGCGAAGCCCGCGGCCGACTGGGCCGCTGCCAACGTGCTGCCGGACACCCCTGCCTACGCCGCTACGCGCCGGCGCTTCGCCGGCCAGTTGGTCGTGCTGAGCAACAACGACTTCACCCACTTCGCGCGGCACGCCACCGAGGTGACGGCCCGCATCGGACTGAACTACGACACCAAGACCGTGAAGGACGGGGCGCTGTTCTACCAGGAGTTCTTGCCGGCCGAGACCCTGTTTTACTCGGTTGTCCTGGTCAATGCGGCCCGCACCCGCACCGGCGGGGCGGACGCCGCCGCCCTGCTGCAGTCGCTGGGCGGCTACCTCGGGAAGATCCCGGTGTTGCAGGTCGGAGGCGACGAGACCACGGGCAAGGGCTTCTGCGGGCTCCGGTTCCGGCAAACCAGTGGGGGGACGTCATGAGCGAGTCGAAGCGAGCGACCTTGGACCAGAAACGGGCGGCGCATGCCTGGGAGGCCGTTGCGTCCGTCAAAAGGGACGCCAAGGATGAGAAGAAGCGAAAGGAGTTCGGCACCCAGGCCAAGAAGATGCCGACGCGCATCCTCGCCTCCGGGCTGGGACCAGCGCTGGCCTTCCTGGAGGCCAAGCAGTATGCCCCCGCCCTGGTCAAAGCGCTGGGCGGGTGGGTGGCGAAGCAGCGCCCGCCCGTCGATGGCCTCGAGCGCTTGGTCGTACGGATCATCCAGGGTGACGCCGACTTCCTGCGCTACGCAACGGCGGAATCCCTGGCCTACCTGCTCTGGCTGGTGCGTTTCGCCGAGGCCGAAGGGCTGGTTGATATCAAGACGACGGAGTGATCCCATGGCGCGCGGTAAGGTGCAGAACTGGAACGGGCAGACGGGCTTCCTCATCGACGAAGCCGATGGACTGCGGGTCTTCTTCGGGGACCGTGCCCTGCGCGGCCTGACCCCCCTCGATATCCGTCCCGGGATGGACCTGGAGTTTGACCGCGGGGAGGGAGAGAAAGGGCCGCGTGCTTCCAACGTCCGCCGGGCCGGCGACGGCAAGTCTGCCCCGCCGGTGGGGAAACTGCGGCCCGCGGTCGCCGCGGGTCACGTCCCCGAACCGCCTGAGGAGATCGTCCTTCCCCGCTCGACGCAAGCCGTCATCCGGCAGGTGCCCCTGGGCGAGCGTCACCCCGGTTTGCAACTCGACCGGCTCGTGATCCCCGGGGACCAGGTGAGGCAGCACGCGGCCCTGCGCGACGTGACCCAGGTCCGCGGCGACCGCGCCTTGTTCGAGGAAGTCCGGCTGCGGCGACGCGCGTCCTTGCAAAGCCTGGGAGTCACCCCGTTCGAGCGCACGACCGCCGCACCACTCACGCTCCACCTGGCACGGGCGAATGCGCTCGAGAACGCCGGCATCTGCCTGCATCGCGTCTACGGGTTCCCTTACCTCCCCGGCAGTGGCCTCAAGGGCATGGCCCGCGCCTACGCCGAGACGGTTGCGAGCGCCCGCGCCGAGGATGTGGAGGCCGTTTTCGGCAACGCGCCAGGCGAGCCGCGAAAAGACCACCAGAGGGCCGGCAGCATCGTCTTCCACGACGCCTGGCCGACGAGCTGGCCTTCTCTCGTCGTGGACATCGTCAACAATCACCATCCGCAGTATTATCGCGGCGAAGACGCGCCCGGCGACTGGGATTCACCGAACCCGGTTTACTTTCTCGCCCTTCCCGGGGGGACGACTTTCGAGTTCGCCCTGGGCAAGCGCCGCACCGATGTGCCCGACCGCTTACTCAAGCAGGCCCACGACTGGCTCGACGGCGCCCTGACGCACCTCGGCTGCGGCGCCAAGACCGTCGCGGGCTACGGCACATTCCAGCCCACGAACGACCGATCGGCGGCAACCATGCCGGCCGTGCGCGCCGCCTTCGCGGCGACCCTGGACTTGGCCACACCGGCATTCCTGGCAGGGGCCGCACAGAAGCCCGAGGACTGCGACCTGCGTTCGGCGACCTTGCGCGGCCTTCTCCGCTGGTGGTGGCGCGCCATGCATGTCGGCTATGTGGACATCCTCACGCTGCGGCAGATGGAAGCCGCCCTGTGGGGCGACACGGAGGCCGGCGGGGCCGTCCGCCTGGAGGTGCGATCCCTCGGCAAGGTCGAGGCAGTGCTCTACGACAAACAGGCGGAGGCGCGCAGGAATGCCCTTCCGAGGCCGCCCGACAAGAAGACCACGCAGGGCCTGTGGTATCACAGCTACGGTATGAACGACGGCGGCAAGCAGCGCTGCTACGTCCCGGCGGGGACGCGCTGGGCGCTGGTCCTGCACGCCCGCCAAGCCCGCTTCGCCCGCAAGGACAGGAACGGCAAGCCCCTCCCCGGGTCCTCGCGCGCCATCGACAAGGAGATCGTCCTGGAGCAGGCGAAGGCGGCGCTGTGGTGGCTGTGTGCCCTCGGCGGCGTCGGCTCCAAGTCGCGGAAGGGCTTTGGCAACCTCCGCAACCCGCCCGAGTTGGATGAGTTCTTCGGCGCCCGGTTCGTCAGCCTGGGGAAGAAACTCCGCGAGGCGTGTGGACTACCCGATGAGGGCTTCAGGGGGGAGCGTACGGACAGCCCCGCCCTCCGCCAGATGGTCGATCTCGGCCGGAAGGTCCGGTCGGAAGGCAACGGCTGGATCGAGGGCCGCGTTTCGACCGGCAACGTCTGGCAGGCACTCGACGCCGTCGGCATGGCCGCACAGCTGTTCGCCAAGCACTACAAGCACCAGCGGGCGAAGTGCGCCCTCGGGTTGCCACGGCGCATCGGCAACCCCGCCCAGGGACAATTCCGCCCGGGGCAGGGCGTCGGCGACCGACACTCCTCGCCGGTCCATTACCACCTGCACCCCGAGGGGGACGACTTCGTCCTGCGCGTCGCCGCCTTCCCGGCGAGCCGCTTGCCGAACCTCAAAGACAGCGAAACCATACTACAGGACCTGCTGACCCATCTCGTCAACTCCTTCTAGGATGCCATTACACCATGACCGCCCCACGACCTCAAATCCTCATCTGCACCGTCGGCACCAGCCTCTTCCGCCCCAACCTTGAGGGCCTCAAGAAGGAACTCCAGGCCGGCACCCTCCCCGCCGACCGCCGCCCCCTCGCCGAGGCCTACCAGGCCCGCGACTGGACCGCCGTCGCCCGCGCCCTTGCCGACCTCCCGCCCACCGAACGAATCTGCGGCGCCGAGATCAACTCCGTCGCCAGCATGATCGACAAGGAGTACGTCGCCGCCGACTGCGGACTCTTCTTCCTTCACTCCGACACCGACGACGGCCGCCACATCGCCGCCGTCCTCGCCGAGTACCACCGCCTCAGCGGCCACGCCCCCGCCGACGCCCTCGACGTCCCCGACCTCCAGGACCAGGACCCCAAACGCTTCCGCACCCACGGCCTCCGCAACCTCGCCCGCCGACTCTGCGCCGTCATCCGCGACCACTCCGCCGCCGCCTGCGCCATCAACGCCACCGGCGGCTACAAGGCCCAGATCGCCATCGCCGTCCTCCTCGGCCAAGCCCTCGGCGTCCCCGTCTTCTACAAGCACGAGCTCTTCAGCGAGATCATCGCCTTCCCCCCCATGCCCGTCGCCCTCGACTTCGAGGTCTGGCTGCGCGCCAGCGGCATGCTCCGCCAGCTCGAACGCGAGCCCGGCCCCGTCCCCGCCGCCGACTACGCCGACGACTGGGACGAGAAGTACGAGAGCCTCGTCGAGCGCGTCGCCATCGACGGCAAGGACTACCTCGAACTGTCGCCGACCGGGCAGATCTTTCACGAAACCTTCCGCGAGCGCTTCCGCTCCGCCCGCGACGCCATCCTGCCGCCGCCCGTGCCGCCCGGGCAGAAACGGCCGCCGCGCCTGGAGAAGTCCGGCTGGCCCGGCGTGTACCCCGAGGTCGAACGCTTCATGGCCCGTGTCACCGCCGAGGTAGACCAGGTCGCCCACTGCGCCACCTTCTACTTCAACCCCGACCTACCCGAGCGCACCCGCTTCCGCCTCGGCAGCGACGGCGTCGAGGGGGTGTACTCCGACGGCCGCTGCACCGCGAAGTTCCGCGTCGAGACGTCCGCCAAAACGCCGGGACAGCAGGCCGCCGTCGTCGCCGCTCTGAACGAGTGGCTGGCTCGGTAGGCCGGGAAAGGCAGGTGACACCGATGCTCTCACTCGTCGAATGCACACGCCGCCTACGCTTCACCAGGCCGGGCAGTCTACTGCCGTGGATGGGCCCGGCGCTGCGCGGCCTGCTGGCGCGCCGCTTCAAGGGCCGCGTCTGCGTCCACCCGCCCGCGGAGCAGGACGGGCGGTGGCGCTGCTGCGACTACTCCACCGAGAGGCCGCGGCGCACCTGCCCGCACCTCGCGACGTGCCCGTACGGCCAGACGCTGGAGCCGGCGCCCCCCGCGGGCGCGACGACCTTCGGCGGTCAGGAGGGGGCGGCGCGGCCGGTCGTCTTGACGCTGCCTTTCCCCATGCCGCCCCGGGTCCGCCCCGGCGACGAGTTCGACGTCAAGGTGGTCTGCGTCGGCCCGTCCGCACAGGCCCACGCCGGCGCGCTGTGGGACGCTCTGGCGGATGCGGGCGGCGACCCGCGCGGCGGCTTCGATCCCGACCGAACGACCTTCGACTTCGTGCCCGGGGCGGAGCGCGTCACCAGGGAAGTGATCGAACTGCCGGCGGCAATCGCCGCGGACGAGCCGCCAATTCGGTCCCTGCGCGTGGAGCTGACGGCGCCGCTCTTCTTGCGCGAGCGGGACGAGCGGGGCCGGCGCCGCCACGTCGAGCAGCCGGCCTTCGCCGACCTGTTGCGGGCTGCGCTGCGGACCGTGGGCGCGCTGTTCGGCCTGTACGACCGGCCCCTGGCGGCGGATTTCGCGGGGCTGAAGGCGGCGGCGGCGGGGGTGCCCTTGCTGGCCTCGGATTACGCCCCGTTCTATCAGAGGCACTGGTCGAACCGCGGGGGCGCGGCGCGGCCGCTGCACGGCGTGGTCGGGAGTGCGGTGTACGGCCCGGTGCCCGCCGGGCTGGCGTGCTGGCTGGCGTGGGGCGGACGGCTGCACGTGGGCACTGACCGCGTGGCCGGCGCCGGCGGCTGGAGGGTCGTTGAAGTAGACGAGGGGGAAAGCCGGTAGGCCGAGCGTGTGGAGGTCGAGCGGGACACCCGTCCGGACTGCTCGGCATCCGAGACCGCCAGTCAACGCCCGGCAGCCTGAGTGGCCCTCGTCGTCTGTAATGATCGGCGCTTTACGGCGTGGAGAGGACGGCGAGGGTGAGCCACGCGCACTTCCGCGGACTCCCCAAACCGGATTTCGGTCCGGATTTTACTTGACGAGGTTTCCGCGGCGCGGGACTATCCCAATCAGACTGGACGGGTGGCGGATCTTTGGCAACTGAAGCGCAGTGAAGCAGGGACCTGCGGCTCGCCCACCCTCTCCGAACCCTTGAAAATCGGCAGGGGGCTGGGCAACACAGGAACCCTTTCCCTGGCAAAGGGTTAAGGCGGAAAAGCTGTATTGTCTACCCGGAAGCGTGGTTATCAATTTCGCAAAAAAGAGGGGAGGGTGGGCAAACAGCCCTGCTAAGCCTTTGTGCTCCAAGAGGATAGGAAAGTGGCAGGTGCAGCGAGGTGTGGCCGCGGAGAGGCCATTGAAACTCGCCGTGAGGTGCTCATCCGTGATGCCGGTGCCGAGGACGGTGCAGCGAAGTGTGGCCGCGGAGAGGCCATTGAAACCTAGTCAGAGGGTCAGGGATAAGAAGCTCGCACCTCGGTGCAGCGAGGTGTGGCCGCGGAGAGGCCATTGAAACCATAAAACCCAATCAAACATTGGCAGCAGCGTTCACCTCGGTGCAGCGAGGTGTGGCCGCGGAGAGGCCATTGAAACTAATATATCTACTACCAACTATACTACTATTAAAAGAAGGTGCAGCGAGGTGTGGCCGCGGAGAGGCCATTGAAACGCGATCACGATCGCTCGCAGCGTCGGAGTGAAGTCTTCGGTGCAGCGAGGTGTGGCCGCGGAGAGGCCATTGAAACGAGATGTGTGATCAGGTGAATCCAAACCTAGGTAAGGTCGGTGCAGCGAGGTGTGGCCGCGGAGAGGCCATTGAAACGCCTTAACCCTGCCTGTCGGAGCCCGGTGCGCAACAACGGTGCAGCGAGGTGTGGCCGCGGAGAGGCCATTGAAACAGTCTCCATGTCCGCAGCTCCGCCGAACCGTCTAACCCCGGTGCTGCGAGGTGTGGCCGCGGAGAGGCCATTGAAACAGGGATGCGTCGCGAGATCGACCCCCATGCCCGTGAGAGGTGCAGCGAGGTGTGGCCGCGGAGAGGCCATTGAAACGAATGGATGCGATGAGTCTGCAACCCGCTGCAAAACCCAGGTGCAGCGAGGTGTGGCCGCGGAGAGGCCATTGAAACGTGGGTGACGCGATCGGGGTGCATCACACCGTGAAGTGACGGTGCAGCGAGGTGTGGCCGCGGAGAGGCCATTGAAACAACTTCAGCACGAGATCCTTGTTGTTCATCATGCACGCGAGGTGCAGCGAGGTGTGGCCGCGGAGAGTCCATTGAAACTCATTTTCTATTTAATTCTTCTACTCTCATTAGACGGTGCAGCGAGGTGTGGCCGCGGAGAGG
>JBBRPS010000077.1:0-19650 GCA_038227745.1 Gemmatales bacterium
CGGGATGTGCAGTAGCGAGTCCTTGCCCATGAAGGCGGTTCGGACGGTCCAGGTGCTGTTGCCGGGGAACGGTTGTTTGCCGCGCGCCACCTCCGTCCTGGGCGCCCCGAAGTGGAGCGGGTTCGCCAGGATGTAGTCGTTGACGCTGATCAGCAGAGCGCGGCGGGGGAACGGCTCGTCCTGCGGCTTCTTGACGATGGGCGGGTTGTTCGGCCCCTTTTGGGGGCCTTTCTTGGTGACGTCGGTCCTCGGGGGATCCTTCCTGGGCGGATCCTTTTTCGGGACGACCTTGGGCTTGATAACCTCGGGCGGCGCGTCATCGAGGCGGTCGGGCGGCTTCTTGCGGGGGCGGATCGGAGAGGGCGGATCCACCGTCTTCGGCTGGACGGGGCGAACCTCGGGGTTCTCGACCTTCTTGAGGGCGGCCTGCTCTCCGTCCCGGATCTTGCTTGGGCGGTTCGGGTTGAAGTGGCCGGCGATTTGCGGGCCCAGGACGAAGCCGAGCACGGCGGCGACCCCGAGCACGGCCACACCGAGTACGACGCCTTTCACCCAGGCGCGCGGCCGGCGCGCTCGCAGCGGCGGGGCGTTGGGATCGTCAAAGCCGAAGAGGACGCCGTCGGCCGCGCGGTCTGCCGGTGCCGCGGGAGCGGCCACAGGCGCCGCGGCGCTGCCCACGCGCGCGATCGCCCCCGTCGGGATGGCGGCCGGGCCGGCGGGCTTCTGCTTGGCCTGAAAGACTTGCCGGCAGTGCTTGCAGCGCATGGGCTGATAGACCCAGTCGGCGGGGATCCGCAGGACGTTTTTGCAGTGCGGGCACTTCGCTTGGACAACCTGGCTCATCTTTTCACCCTGGGGCGCCCTGAGGTGCGGGCCGCGCGGGCGCGGCCAACCCGGGAGAGTCGGACCCTTCCTTACCCATTCGACGTTATTCTACTTCAATCAGTTCCGGGAAGAAAGCAAAAGCAGGACCGGCCGAGGCGCCGGGGTCAATCGGGGCGGCGTCCCGGCACCCGGCATACACTGATCTTCAGGGGGTTGGCCAAGGCTGTGAGAAAAGCACGAGGAAGGGGACGCCACCATGGCCCGGCGAGTCGAGGAACCGGAACTGCTCACGACCGAGGAGGCGTTCAACAAGCTGAACCTCGATCACCTCAAACCGCTCGCCGCACTCCTGATACCCAAGCCGACCGGGCGCAAGGGCGAGATCGTCAGCCTGCTCAGCAACGCGATGCGGCGGCCGGAGCAGGTGCGCGCGCTGTACGGGCAGCTCGACCCGCTCGCGCAGAAGGCGGTCCGGCACGCCACTCACGATCCGCGCGGGCGGTTGCACGCGGACCGATTCGCGGCCCACTACGGTCAGCTCCCCGGCTTCGCCGAGCCCGCCACGAAAACAGATCCGTATTCCGATTACGACCAGCACCGCCGGCCGACGAAGTTGGCCCTGTTCTTCCCGAACTCGTACCACCGCGACGACCAACTCCCCACGGACCTGCGCCTCCTCCTCCTTGACTTCGTGCCCGCACCCGACGAGTTCTCGGTGCCGACCGCCGCAGCACTGCCGCAAGCCTTCCCCCTGGAGGTCAACCACTGGGAGAAGGACCGCCCCGTGACGGTGACCGAGCAGGTGCCCCTGCGGGTTCGGCAGACCGTCCGCGAGGCCGAGCACGATGTCAAGGCGGTCCTGCGCCTGATCGAGGCGAGCCGTGTCCGCGTCACCAACAAGAAGCGCCAGCCGACCGCAGCATCCGTCAAGGCCGTCGTGCAGGTGCTCGACGGCGGCGACTTTTACACCGCGGAGGACGAGAAGGAGGTCGAGGACTGGGAGGTCTCCGACCTGACCATCAAGGCATTCGCCTGGCCGATGATCGTGCAGGCCGCGGGGCTGGCGGAGAAGCGGGGCGATCGGCTGGACCTGACCGCGGCCGGCCGGAAGGCCCTGACCCAGCGGTCCGCCGAGGCGCTCCGGGCCGCGTGGAAGAAATGGCGGACGACGACGCTGCTCGACGAGTTCAGCCGGGTCGAGGCGATCAAGGGCCAGGGGAAGGGCCGCCTCAGCGCTCTGCCGCAACGGCGCCAAGCGGTGGTCGACGGCCTGGCCCACTGCCCGCCTGGACAATGGATCGCGGTCGATGACTTCTTCCGTTTCCTGCGGGCGACCGACCGCGACTTCGTGCTGGCCCACGACCCCTGGGGCCTGTACATCGCCGAGCACCATTACGGCAACTTCGGGGACGAGGGCGGGAACATCTGGGAACTGCTCCAGGGCCGCTACATCCTGGCGTTGCTGTTCGAGTACGTCGCGACGCTGGGCCTGGTCGATGTGGCTTATGTGCCGCCCGGGGGCGTGCGAAACGACTTCGGCGACCGCTGGGGCGCCGATGATTACTCCACCCTGAGCCGCTATGACGGCCTGCTGTACTTCCGCGTCAACCCGCTGGGCGTCTGGTGCCTCGACCTGGCGGAGCGCTACGAGCCGCCGGTGATGGAGGCGGCGAAGGTGCTGCGGGTGCTGCCCAACCTCGACGTGGTGGCGAGCCAGGCGCCCTTGCCGGCCGCGGACCGGCTGACGCTGGATCGTTTCGCGGAACCGCAGTCGGAAAACGTGTGGCGGCTGACGGCCGCGAAGCTGCTGCCTCTCCTGGAAGAGGGGGCGACGGTGGACGAACTGGCGGAGTTCCTGAAGGCGCGCAGCGAGGAGGAACTGCCGCAGACGGTGCAGGTCTTCCTCGACGACTTGAAGCAGCGCGCCGGGCAGATGCGCGACCTGGGGCCGGCGCGCCTGATCGAGTGCCGCGACGCCGCGGTGGCGCGGCTGCTGGCCGCCGACCCGCAGCTGCGCGACAACTGCCGGCTGGCGGACGAGCGCTGGCTGGTGTTCCGCACCGCCGACGAGGCCGCGGTGCGTCGGGCGCTGCGGCGGCTCGGCTACGTCCTGCCGCCGCAGCGGGACTGAGAGAAGTGCGGAAGAGAATGCGTGGACGCGGATCGGGCCGGATTCCCACGCATCCGGACAGTTCATCGTCCTATCGGGGACCACTCGACGCGCACGCGGTCCTCGCTGCCCGCCTTGCCCCAGTGGTTCACGCCGCGCACCGCCAGCACGTTCACCCCCGGCTGGAGCCGCCAGACGAAACTCGGTGGCGTCGGCCCCCAGGCCTCCTTGCCTGCCGCCGTCTGCTTCTCCAGCCGCGCGAGGTTGGGCGTGTCCGTCTCGACATCGACGCGGACCTCTCCCGGTTTGCCGGTGGCGCTCAGGTGGATGCGACTCCAGTTGAGGCTCCAGTCGATGTCCTGCGGGCGCGACGGCGACAGGCCTTGTGAGTACTCCGGCGAGATCTGCGGGTTGTCCGGCGTATCGCCCACCCAGCAATAGCCGTCGTAGAAGTATTCCGACCAGCCCTGATACAACTCGCCGGGCACGAGAGAGGTGAGGTAGTTATTCCGCGGAGGAAAGGCGTAACGGCGGTAGTTGTCGAGCTGGCAGACCGGGAATTTATGCAGCTCGGCCAGGGGAATCACATCCGGTCGCGGCGGACCCTTCTTCGCAGTAGCGGGAGCCGGCCGGCACAGCGGCGCCACTTTCTCGACCAGCCGCGCCGGCGTGAAGTGGACCGTGATGTCTGCGGTCTTGCCGCTCCGCTGCGCCAGGTGCAGCTCCAGGGCGCTGAGAGGTACGCCGTTGCGCTCGAAGTGCAGACCGACATCGGCGCGCTGGGCGGAGTTGCCGGCGTCCATCATCGCCCATTTGCGGTGCTGAGTGACGTAGACCTCCGCGACGCAGTGGTGGTCGAGGATGCAGTGCCGGGCGTTCCACCCCAGGGCGACCGCGCACTGGGTGAAGACGGCGGCGTAGTGCGTACACATCGTCAGGCAGTCGGGCTGGTCCTTGCTCTCCAGGATGATGAGTGCATCCCACGGCGGCATCCACGCCGCCGCGTTGCTGCCCCAGGCCGTGTGCCACTGGTTGCGTACCCAGTAGCGCAGCAGCATGAGCTGCTCCATCTCCGTCTTGCCGGCGGCGATCACCTGGTCGAGTCGGTAGCGCTCGCGCAGCAGCTTCACGCGCGGCGACGGCGCCTGGTAGACGAACGGCGTCGCGCCGATGGCAAGGTCGTGGCGTTTCGGGCGCGACACGGTCAGCTTTCCCGCACTGGCCGGAGCCGATGCCTGGAAGTCGAACGCCAGCTCGAAACGCGCCGGAAGCCGCGGCGTGGCCTGCGGACGCGCGGTGGACAGGTGGAAGCGCAACTGTGCCCAGCGGTGTCCCTGAGTCCGAACGTCCGGACGGTAGTCGCGTTCCAGCGGCATCCAGGCCGTCCAACTCTTCTCGTCCGGCGCCGGCGTGGCGCCCGTTCGCAGCGACACCTTCAGCCGCGTGTCGTCCGGCTGCTTCTGCGCGAGGGCGGCGAGACTGTGGAAGCGCGTCACCTTGCCCGACGTGCCGACCTCGCCCGTGCGTGCGGCCCACAAATCGAAGACCTGCGAGGCGACCCGTGCCTCTGGGGTGTGGCGCCCGAGGCGGAGACGGATCAGATATTCGCCCTGCTGATCGCCATCCTTGCCCAGCGTGCGGGCCGACCAGCTCTTGCCGCCATCGCTGCTCTTAAAACTCCGTCCCGGCCCGCGCCCCGGCTCCAGCAGCAACCCGCCACCACCGCTGAATACGATCTCGTTGGCGCCCACTTTCAGGATCTCGGGCGGTACGGTCACCCGGCCCCAGCCCGTCGAAACCAGTCGCTGCGGCGGCGACACCGCCTTGCCGTTCACGCGAATCTGCTTCGCACTGCCGTAGAAGAACAGTTCGGCATCGTTGAGCTGCGTGCTGTCGAGGACGAAGACCTTCTTGACCTGAACGCGGTCGCTCAGGGCCTCGGTCTGGCGGTAGTCGGTCGCGCCCATTTCGTCGGTCAGCAGGACCGAGGCGGCGAGGCGCGTCGAGCCGTCCTTCTCGTCGGTGACGGCGCCGGGGCCGAGGAGGAAGCGCCGCGTGTCGTAAGCGGCGTCCGCCGCGCCGGCGCGGAAGGTGCGCGTCGCGTGGACCGGCGCCTGCGCATGCAGGGGGCCGGCGAGGAGCAGGGCGAACACGCAGGCACCGAGCAGACAACGTTTCATGGCCGTGGACCTCACGGGAGCGGAGCGGGCGCCGGCGCCGCCTCGCGCTGCCGGACCGCCAGCCCCTCATAATACGCACAGCGGTGGACGAAACCCAGGCGCTCGTAGACGTGGATCGCCGGGGCATTCCGCTGGTTGACGTTCAGGGCCACGGTCGGCACGCCCATGCCGACCAGATGGCTCACCACGGCGCTCGTCGCGCGCGCGGCCAGGCCGCGCCCGCGCCGGTCGCGGCGCGTGTAGATGCAGCCGACCGCCGCCACCCCCTCCGCGGGGACGACGAGGTGCGTGCCGGCGGCCGCCACCAGTTCCGCCCCTTCGTGGATGCCGTAGAACACGCCGCGCTCGACCATCGACGGCAGGAAGGCGTCCGGGGCTTCGCCGCTCGCGGCGCCGTCGGCGTACAGCCGCTCCAGCGCCGGCACGTCGGCGGGGCGCAGGAGGAGCGCGTCTGGTGCGGGGGTCGGCCGGTAGCCGTCCACGGGGAGCGTCATGCGCCACATGGCCGCGAGATCGGGGAAGTCGTAGCGGTCGCGCAGCAGCGGTACGATCTCGGGGCGCACGCCCACGGAGAGGTCGCCGTCGTGGTCCAGTTCCCCGAGCAGGCCCTGGACGGCGTCGGCGGCGCCGAGTGCGAACAGCGCCGGCGGCTCGAAACCCCGGTAGAGCAGGACGAGAGCGGGGGGTTCACCGGCGGAGCAGAACCACGTCGATTGCGCGAACAGGGCCGGGTCGAGGTCGCCGAGGGCGTACACCGCCCAGGCCGTATCCGTGTGGAGGATGGCGCGGATGGCTCCCGGGTCGCGGAGTGCGGGCATGGCAACCCTCTGGCAAGCTCACTCGACGAACTCCACCACCACCGGCGCGGGGAGCACTCCGGCGCGGTGGGCCTCCTCCAGCAAGCGCTGCACGGCGGCCCGGCCGCGCGGGCCGTAGTCGAGCGTCCAGTCGTTGACGTACATGCCGACGAAGCGGTCGGCCAGGCCCACGTCCATGTCGCGCGCGTAGCGCAGCGCGTAGGCCAGCGCGTCCTGGCGGTGCTCCAGGCCGTAGCGAATACTCTCCTTGATTAGGCGGCTGATCTGCCGCATGGTGTCGGCGCCGAGGTCGCGGCGGACGACGTTGCCGCCCAGCGGCAGCGGCAGCCCGGTGCGCTCCTGCCACCACACGCCCAGGTCCACGACCAGGTGCAGGCCCTGGTTCTGGAACGTCAGCTGCCCCTCGTGGATGATGAGTCCGGCGTCGAAGCGGCCGGCGGCCACGGCGTCGATGATCTCATCGAACGGCACGACCTCGTAAGCGAAGTCCCCCACCAGCAGGCGCAGCGTCAGGAACGCGGTCGTCAGCGTTCCCGGCACCGCGATCTTGACCTTTTTCAGGTCGTCGATCGTCAGCGGCCGGCGCGCGACGACCATCGGGCCGTAGCGGTCGCCCATGCTGCAGCCGCTCGGCAGGAGGGCGTATTTGTCGAGCAGGAAGGCGTAGGCGTGGATGCTGACGGCCGTCACCTCCAGCTCGCCGCGGAGGGCGCGGCGGTTGAGGGTCTCGATGTCCTGCAGTTCGTGGCGGAACTGCAGGTCGCCCGTATCGAGCTTGTCGTGGGCGAGGGCGTAGAACATGAAAGCGTCGTCGGGGTCCGGGCTGTGGCCGACGGTGATCAGCCGTTTGCTCATGGCGTGCGCATCCCTCTCGGTTCGGGGCCGCGTTATTCTACGGCCGGGCGGCGCGGCGCGGGAGGGGCGGCGGTCCTCCGCGACGTGAACCGTCAGCGAGAGCGCCGATTAACGGACGAGGCGCGCGCGAACGCCACAGGCCCGAAGGGCGAGCGAGGCAGTTCCTCGCTCGCCCTTCGGGCCTGTGGCGTTCGCGCGTGGGCGCTGCGGAACCCGATCAGTTCGCCGTGGGCGGAGGCAATTTCGACGCCCCAGGCGCCGTGGCCTGGAAGCCGACGGTGACGATGGCACGGTTCGCGTCGGGGGGAGGCGCCTCGAGCTGCGCCAGCATCTCCGTGGCCGACTTCAGTTCGGGGTTGGCCTGGACGGCCAGCAACAGATGCCGCTTGCACTCCTCGTCGCGCTTGAGGTGCCTGAGCATCCGGGCGACGTCGAAATGGGCCTGGGCGGCGCCGTGGGCCTTCGTCAGATAGGCCACGCTCTCGTCGATCTTGCCCGCCCGCGCCAGGCACAGGCCGAGTTCCGTCAGGCACTGCCGGTCCTCGGGGTCGATCTCCAAGGCCTTGCGGAAACACTCGAGGGCGACCGCCCAGTCCTTCTTGCGGCAGTGGCACTCGCCCTTGGCGCACCAGAACTTCATTTCCTTCGGATACTTCTTCACCGCCTTGTCGTAGACGGCCAGGGCGCGTTCGTGTTCACCCAGGTCCGTGTAGACGCTCGCCAGGGCGTCGTGCGCGCCCTTGTGCTCCGGGTCGAGCTGCAGCGCTTGCTGGTAGACCTTGCGGGCCTTGTCCTGCAGTGCCTCACGCTCCTTCGGCGCGATCTGGGGCTGCTGGGCGGTGCTCTCCGCGTATTGCCCGCAGGCCACCAGGAGGTCGGCGCTCGGCTTCCTCTTCCCGCCTTGCGTAACCTTGTGGGAATCCACCGGCACCATCCCGGGGGCCACCGGCGGCGTCGGCGTCGTGACACACCCCGCGCCTGCTCCCAGGAGGCAGGCGGCCAACACCAAGGTCCTGCGACAATCCATTGTCTACCCCTTAGTCCGTCGTCCGCCGCCAGGCCCACGGGGTGCGATCCGTGGGCCTGCGTGTGAGTTCAGCCGGCGGCTGACTAGAATTCGCAAATGAACGTCGATGACGCTTCGACCATGAGTTCGCGCGTGAGCTGGACGGGATGTCTACGGAATCGGCAAATCGACTGCACGATCTCCAGCAGATCTCGACAATCGCTGGACCGCGCCGAACGGCCCCTGCCGTAGTAGCGCTCGTAGAGGTACTCCACCGCGTCGGGGCACTGGTTCATCCCCAGCCGCTTCACCACCGAGGAGAAGATGCGCTCGTACACGTCACGCGGCGGCGCCTGGATCTCGACCTTGTGCCGGATGCGGCGCAGGAAGGCGTCGTCCACCAGGTCCTTCGGGTCAAGGTTCGTCGAGAAGATGATGAGTTGCTCGAACGGAACCTCGAACTTTTTGCCGGACGCCACCGTCAGGAAGTCGTGGCGGTCTTCGAGGGGCAAAATCCAGCGGTTGAGCAGTTCCTTGGGGCTGCACAGTTGGCGGCCGAAGTCGTCGATCAGGAAGACCCCGCCGTTCGCCTTGATGTGCAGCGGCGCCTGGTAGTAGTTCGCCTGGGCGTTATAGCGCAGGTCGAGCATGTCCAGGTTCAGCTCGCCGCCGGTCACGACCACGGGGCGGCGGATGCGGACCCAGCGCGGGTCCACGGTGCCGGTGTTGAGCAGCCGGCGGATGGTCGCCTCGTTGTCCTCCAGGCGGTCGTTGGTGTCGCCCTCGACCGCCTGGTGAATGGCCTTGTCGTAGACCGTGATGATGCTGCTCTCGGCGAGGAACGCATAGGGGGCATAGATCTCGCCGCCGGCATTGTTCATGAAGTCGCCGATGGCGCGGGCCACCGACGTCTTGCCGTTGCCGGGCGGGCCGTAAATGAACACCGACTTGCCGCTAATGATGGCCGGGCCGAGGGCGTTCATCAGCGCTTCGGGGATGACCAGGTGGGCGAAGGCGGCCCGCAGCGGCTCGGGGCTGCAGTTGATGCCGGTGACCGACTGGCGGTAGGTCTGCTCGATGTAGTCCTCGATCGGCACTGGCGCGGGGCCGATGTAGGCGCACTGCTTCATCGCCTCCTGGGCGCGCTTGCGGCCCAGCTCGGTGAGGTTGAAGCGGTAACTGACGCGGCCGATCAGCTCGCCGCCCGTGACCTCGAGGCACTTCTCGTCCTTGAGGAAGCGCAGCGCCTCCTCCATGACCTTGAACGGCAGGCACACGCCGCGCGCCAGGTCCAGGCCGATCATCGCCCCGCGGACGTAGATCGTCCGCAGCAGCAGGTCACTGAGGAAGGGCAGCGACAGCCCAGCCTCCTGGAGTGTGTCCGGCGCCGTCGGGGCCTCCGGCAGCCCCGCCCCGTCCCACTCCATGCCCGTCTGTCGGTTCGTGATTTGCATAAGCGTCCAGCGTTGCGATTCCGGTGGTATGGTGTCGGCCGGTCCGTCGGCGGTCAACCGCGGCCCTCCAGGCCGCGCCGCGCGGGGGTTCGGACGCTCCCCGGGTACCCCGCCGCACCCGGAGACGGCTTCTCACCCTTTGGGCGAGCGCGACAGCCAGAAGATGGCGATGGCGGCGATGACGACGCCGACCTGGATCATGGTGCTCTGGTCGCCGAGGATCGAGCGCAGGACGGCGAAGACAACCGGCGCGGCGGCCGAGGGGGTCGCCTCTCGAGCGGCGACCGGAGATACGAGCGCCGCCACCAGGAGCAGCGCGAGCAGCACGGCCCAGCACAGGGCGGGCCGTCTTTGGCTGGAGGGGGTTCGGTTCATGGTTGCGGATCCGGTTGAAAACTCTCAGGGGAAGGTTGCGCCTCCTCCCCTCTCCGCCGCTTTCGGGGGAGAGGGGAGGAGGCGGTCAAATGTTCGTTAGGCGAGCAGCAGGAAATCGTTTCCCTGTAGGACGGCTCTCCTGAGCCGTCCCGGACGGCTCAGGAGAGCCGTCCTACAGGGAAACCAAGTCCTGCCCTTCGCCTTACCGCGAGCTCGGGCCGGTCGGACCGCCCGACGTCAGGCCCGGGCCGGTGCCCTGGTTGGGCAGCGAGCCCTGCGCCCCGGCGTAGTGCCGCTGGATCGACAGGCCCTGCGGCACGGCGCCAATGCCGACGCCCGACGGGTCGTGGATCGCGACCTCCCACACCACCGGCCGGCCGGCCGTGTTGGCCTGCAGGTACTTCTGCACGGCGGCCACGCGCTTGCCGTCCAACTCGACGCGCGCGTTGACCAACTTCTCGGGAGCGGCCGGGTCGTAACTGATGTCGTAGGCCGTCTGCAGGAACAGCTTCGTGTCCGGCTGCGGCCGCTTGCGCGACAGGTGGTCGAGGTACACCAACCCCCCCTGCGTTAGCTTGTCGGTCCCCGCGTCGAAGAAGTAGTTCCACACGGTCTGGTCGAGGACGTGCCCGTTGGCCGCCTGCGTGTTGAACACCTGGGCAATCGGCTGGCGGGCCTGGTACTCATAACGCTCCGGGTAGCACGGATCGACGAAGCACTCGTACAGCTTGCAGCCCCCCAGGGTGGTGAGCCCGGCCCCCAGGCAGGCGACCGCCAGCGTCCGCGCGATGAATCCGTTCATCCACTTTCTCCTCAATCCGGCCCCCGCCCCGCGCGGCTGTCGCCCGCGGCCCGAACGCCGGCCCGCGGGCGCCGCGCGGGCGGGGGGAGTGACTAGTTATGGAACATGGTCTCCATGATGTTGATCGCCGCCGGGCCCACCAGGACCACGAAGATCCCCGGGAAGATGAAGAGGATCAGCGGGAACAGCAGCTGCACGGCCGTCTTCGCCGCCTTCTCCTCGGCGATCTGCTTGCGCCGCGTCCGCATGGAGTCGGACTGCACGCGCAGGGCCTGGGCGATGCTCGAACCAAACCGGTCCGCCTGGATGAGAATGGCAGCCAGGGCACGCACGTCGTCCACGCCCGTGCGCACGCCCAGGTCGTGGAGCACCTCACGGCGCGGCCGGCCCATCTGGAGCTGGAAGTTCGCCAGCGCGATCTCCTCGCAGATCACCTTGGCGTGCTCGCTCATCTCGTCGCACACCTTCCGCATGGCCGCGTCCAGGCCCAGGCCGCTCTCCACGCACACCACCAACAGGTCCAGGGCGTCGGGCAGCGACAGGAAGATCGCCTCCTGGCGCTTCTTCCGCAGCCACCACAGCACGATGCTCGGCAGGTAGAAGCCGATGCCCGTGAAGATCACCACCCACTGCCACGTCTGCCAGACCATCGGCCGGCCGGGCACGAAGATCAGCGCCGAGCCGAGGAAGAACAGCAGCAGGCAGGCAAAGCGCACGCCCGAGTAGACCATCGGGGCGGTGTCGCTGCGGAAGCCGGCGTTGGCGAGCCGCGTCTTCAGGGCCGACTGCTCGACCTCGGTCTGCGGCATCAGGGGCGAGGAGATGGCCTTGGCCGTCTCCACCAGACCGGCGAAGCGCGCGCCGTTCTTCGACCGGGGGTCTTCCAGGTCGGCGAGCGACGGCGGCCGGCTCAGTCGCGCCAGCCGGTCCAGCGCCTTGCTGTTGCGGCTGGAGATCCCCGACAGCACGGACCAGATGCCCAGAACGATGCCCACGAACACCAGCAGCGGGATTATGGCCGTCACGGCGACCATGGCAAATGTTACAGTCATCGGTGCATCCTCTCGATTGCAGATTGCAGATTACAGATTGCAGATTGCGGAGGGCGACGAACCCAATCCGCAATCTGAAATCGTTTACACCTTGATGTTCACGATCTTCTTGATGACCAGGGCCCCGACCAGCTGGGCGACCAGGGCATAGATGCTCATCTTGATGCCCAGCTCGTGCGTCCACAGCTTCTCGACGTAGTCCGGCTTGATGTAGAGCATCGTGATGAACAGGCCGAACGGCAGGGCGATCAGGATCACGCCGCTGAGCCGGCCTTCCGCCGTCAGGGCCTGGACCTGACCGAGGATGCGGAAGCGCTCGCGGATCACGTAGCCGATCTTGTCGAGGATTTCCGACAAATCGCCGCCCGTTTGCCGCTGGATCAGCACGCTCGTCACGAAGAACCGCAGGTCCAGGTTCGGCACGCGCTCGCACATGGACTTGAGCGCCTCCTCGATCGCGATGCCCAGGTTCTGCTCCTCGTAGACGCGGCCGAACTCGTCGGAGATCGGCGACGGCATCTCCTCCGCGACCACGTGCATGCCCGCCGCCAGGCTGTGCCCGGCCCGCAAGGCCCGGGCCACCAGTTCCAGCGCGTCCGACAGCTGCGACGCGAACGCCTTGAGGCGCCCGCGCCGCTTCGCCAGCAGCCACGCCCACGGCGTGAAGAACATAAGCAGGCCGAAGACCGGCGCGACGTAGAACTTCACGCCCGCCATGATCCCGCAGGTCGTCCCCAGCAGCGCCAGCAGGAAGCCGATGCCGAAGAGCGTGTTCGGCTTGATGTGGCAGTCGGCCTGCTGGAACAGCTTCTGCAAACTGGGGAAGCTCGGCACGAACATTTCCAGGAACGTTCGCTTGTCGCGCTCGAAGGCGGTCTTGCGCAGGATGCTGGTCACCTCGTCCTCGCGCTTGCGCTTGCCGGTCAGCGTGTCGAGCCGGTCCGCCGTCCGCGGCCCGTCGTTGCCGGCCAGCACGAACATCACCAGGCCGACCACGGCGGTTACGCCCAAGAAGGCCAGTACGGAGATCAACAGGGGAGTCATATCAAGGTGTCCTTGGTCAATAGTCCTTAGTCATTCGTCCTCAGCCATTCGTTCTTAGCCTTGAGTCCTCAGTCGCCAGTCCTCGAGAGGGGCTTCCATGCTAAGGACGAATGACCGAGGACCAAGGACTAATCGCGGAGCAATACACGTTCGGCGAACAGGTTCGATGGGAGCTTGATGCCGGCCGACTCCAGCCGGGTGATGAACGTCGGCCGGACACCCGTCGCCTCGAACTGTCCGAAGGCCCGCCCGTTCTGGTCGATGCCGAGCTGCTTGAAGCGGAAGATGTCCTGCATGATGATGACGTCCTGCTCCATGTTCATGACTTCCGTGATCGTGGTGATCTTGCGCGGCCCGCCCTGCAGGCGATTGGCCTGGATGATGACGTCCACGGCCGAGCTGATCTGCTGCCGCATCGCCTTCATGGGCAACTCCATGCCGGACATCATGATCATCGTCTCCAGACGGGCCTGGGCGTCGCGCGGCGTGTTGGCGTGCAGTGTGGTCATCGAGCCGCTGTGGCCGGTGTTCATGGCCTGCAGCATGTCCAGCGACTCGCCGCCGCGGCACTCGCCGATGATGATGCGCTCGGGCCGCATACGCAGGGCGTTGCGGACCAGATCGCGGGTGTTTATGCAGCCCTTGCCCTCAATGTTCGGCGGCCGCGTCTCCAGCCGGACGACGTGTTCCTGCTGCAGCTGCAGCTCGGCCGCGTCCTCAATCGTCACGATGCGCTCGTCGTGTGGGATGAAGCTCGACAGCGTGTTCAGCAGCGTCGTCTTGCCGCAGCCCGTGCCGCCGCTGATGATCAGGTTCAGCCGCGCCTTGATGCACGCCTCCATGAGCATCGCCATCTCCGGCGTGAACGCCTTGAAGTTCAGCAGGTCCTCCAGCTTCAGCGGGTTGGCGCCAAAGCGGCGGATGGACAGCGACGGGCCGTCCAGGGCCAGCGGCGGGATGATCGCGTTCACGCGCGACCCGTCCGGTAAGCGGGCGTCCACCATCGGCGACGTCTCGTCCACGCGCCGGCCGACCTTCGAGACGATGCGGTCGATGATCTGCATCAGGTGGTCGTTGTCGCGGAACTTGACGTCCGTCTTCTCCAGCTTGCCGCGGCGCTCGACGTAGATCTTGTGCGGCCCATTGACCAGGATGTCGCTGACCGTCGGGTCCTTGAGCAGCATCTCCAGCGGCCCAAAGCCGAACGTCTCGTCCAGCACCTCGTCGATGAGGCGCTCGCGCTCCATGCGGTTGAGGAGCGGGTTCTCCGTGTCGCACAGCCGCTCGACCACCAGGCGGATCTCGCGCCGCAGGGTATCGCCGGCCAGGTCGCTCACCCGCGACAGGTCGAGCTTGTCCACCAGCTTGCTGTGGATGAGCCGCTTGAGCTCCTCGAAGCCCTTGTTCGATTGCCGGTCGAGGCCAGCCTGGGACGCGCCGCCGAGCCGGCTGATGCCGGTCTGGCTCAAACCGTTGAGTCCGCGTTGCAGACGAGACATGGTTGCATTCCTCTGAGTGAGCGTCTTGTTTTTAATGCCGGCCGCGGGGCCTGTGGGTCAGGACTCCGATCCTGACAACTCATGTCAGGATCGGAGTCCTGACCCACAGACCCTGTCAGGATCGGAGTCCTGACCCACGGCCCGCGGCCGGATGTTACCGGAACGAGAAGAACCCGCGCCGCTCCTTTTTCTGCTCCTGCGGGCCCTTGCCGCACAGGGCGTTGGCCAGGTCCATCAAGCTCTGCTGCACCCTACTCTTGGGGGCGTGGTCCAGGAGGGGCACGCCGGCGTTGCGCGCCCCGAGCATTGCTTTGAAGTCGTTGGGGACCTGCCAGAAGATCGGCTTGCCGATCGTCTCCTCCGCCTTCTTCAGGCTGATGTCGCTGTCCTCCGCACCGACGCGGTTGATGATCACCTTGACCTTGTCGCCCAGGCCGTCCTCGGTGCCCAGCGTGTGCAGCATGCGCACGACGTTCCGCAGGCTAGTCAGCTCGAGCTGGGCGATGAGCAGGATCACGTCGGCCATGCGCATCGCCGTCAGGTCGGTCGGCGTGAAGCGCTTGCTCAGGTCGAAGATCAGGTGCGAGTAGCTGGCGCGGAGCAGGCCGATGACGCGCTGCAGGTGGTCCTCGTGGATCAGGCTGATGTCTTCCATCTGCACGGGGTGCGGCAGCAGCGACAGGCCCGAGGAGTGCTTGCACAGCGACCGCCGCAGGAACGTCATATCCAGCCGGTCAATGTTCAGGGCCACGTCGGCCAGCGTGTAGTCGGGGATCAGGTCCAGGGCGACGTCGGCGTCACCGAGGGCGAGGTCGAGGTCGATCAGGGCGACGTTATTTTGCTTGTCCAACTGCGCCAGGTTGCAGCCGAGGTTGACCGCCAGACTGGTGCAGCCGACGCCGCCGCGCGAGCCCACGACCGCCATCACCAGGGATTCGACCTTGGCGGTCCCGTTGGTGTGGTGGCCGTTCGTCTGGGCGCTGCTCTGGCGGAGGCGCTGCAGGCAGATGAGCAACTCCTCCAGCACGACGGGCTGGGTGAGGAACTCCTTGGCTCCGCTGCGCAGGGCCGACAGGATCGACTGGCCATCGCCGCGGGCGCTGACCGCCAGGATCGGCACGCCGGGGCACTCAAGGGTCAGCTGCGCGATCAGCTGCAGGGCCTTGGGTTGGTCGGCGTCGAGGGCGACGACGACAATGTCCGGGTTCGACTGTCGAGCGACGTCGATGAAAAATTCATAGCGCGAGCACTCCGCCTCGAGCCAGACCGATTCGACGCCCAGCAGCAAGTTGCGGAGGGGTTCGCGCGTCGAGTCCGAGGGATCTACGATTGCGACGCGTTGCACGTCCTTCATGAAGCACCACCGAGTTTCGCTTGGGCCTTTGTTGTGCGGCCGCCTGCATCCAAGGCGGCCGCTCGCTCACACACGCACACCGCTCGCGGTCTCCCGCCGGGGGCCCAAACCCCGGCGGGAGACCGCGAGCCGTTTTTCACCTGGGTTCACCTGCCCCTGGGTCGGCAAGGACCTGGGGGGCCACGACCGCCGAGGCGTCGCCCGGGGCCGCCGTTGGCGTCAGTGCCCCGTCACTGCCGGGGGCCGGCCCGCTCGTCACGGGCATGTTCGTGGCCGCCGTCTCCGGCAGCCGCTGCCCCTGGGCCGGGGCCGCCTGGGCAGGCACGGGCTCCGCGTGAATCATGTCGCCGCCGGGCAGCGTGCCGGGGACCGCCCCACCGCCGTTCGCACAGTTCGCACAGCCGTGGCCGTCGCAGCCGTGGCAGTTCGGCGTGGTGTAGCCGAGCGGGCCGGCTGGGCTACAGTCACAACGCCCGTGGGGGTAGTGCAAACCGTGGCCGCCCTTGGCACAGGGCAGCGTGTTCACCGTGGGGCTGTTCTTGTAGGCCGGCACATAGCACATGCCGTGGAACACTTCCCGCGGGCCGCGTGGGGCCTCAAGTATTCTTTCCAAGAATAGCTCAAAATCGTCGGGGCTGCGCGTTTCTTCCCCGGGAAGATATTTTGGCAACTGATTGCACGCCATCGGGTCCACGAGGCGGGGCGTCACGAGGACCAGCAGCTCCTCTTCCGATTCGGTGTAGCTGATCGTGCTGAACGCCGTCCCGATGAACGGCAGGTCGCCGAGGATCGGCACCTTGCTGCTGCTGCCGTTGACCGAGTGGAACACCATACCGCCGATCGCGAACGTCTGGCAGTCCTCGAGGACCACCGACGTGCGCACCCGCTGTGTCGTCCGGCCGAATACCACCGAGTTGGTGCCCGGGATCGGGGCCGAGAACAGGTTCGACGGGTCGGGGAAGGTGAACTGCGGCTCGACCTCGAGGTAGATCTTGCCGTCGCCCAGGACGATGGGCAGGAAGCGGACCGTGGTGCCGAACGGGCGGAAGTCCACGCCCGCGACGGCGCCGCCGCCCGCCGAGCCGCTCGCCAGGCTGGGCACGGCCTGCTCGCCGCCGGAGATGAACTCGGCGGGGTGACCGCTCAGCGTCACCAGCTTCGGCTCGGCCAGGACCTTGACGAGGTTCTCGTTGCGCAGGGCGTTGAGGAAGCCGGCGAAGCCCTGCTTGTCGTTGACGATGCCAAAGACCGCGTTCGGGCTGCCGGCCAGGTTCGCAAGGGGCATGGTGACCGACGCCAGGTTGGTGCCGGTCAGGTTCAGCGGCGAGCTGAGGATGCTGCCGATGTAGTGGTTCTTGCCCGTCTCCAGGAAGCTGAAGCCGGCGCTGCGGGCCTCGGACCGGGCCACGCGGGCGACGACTACCTCCAGCTGCACTTGCTGGACGCCGCCGACGCGCAGCGCGTTGATGACGCGGTTGCCCACGATGCTCCGGACCGTGTCGATCACGATCTGGATGTCCTCGGCGCGCTGCACCGTCCCGGTAAGGATGAAGGTGTTGTTCGCCGACGCGATTGGCTCGATGGTGGCGGTGGGCACCGCCCGGCGCAGCACGTACTTGAGGTACTGCACGTCGGTCTGCACCACGAACTCGAAGACCTCCTTGCGGTTGTCCACGTCGGTCAGCGTGACGATCGAGATGCCGGGGACCCGGCCGGTGACGAGGACCGTCGTCGGGTCTTTCTTGAGGATCTGCAGGCCGACGGGGCCGGGATTGTCCTCGCTGACGTTGGTGATGAGCTTCTTGGAACTCATCTGTACCGGCACGGTGCCGTTGAGCGGGACGATGATGGGCGTCGTCGGGGTTGGGGGCGGGACTGGCTCCTGGGCGGAGGCCCGGGCGGCGGCGAACGCCGCCAGAGCGGTCAGAAACGTGAATAGCCCGAAGGCGGGCATGCGCGTACGGTGCATCCTTTCACCTCTCTTCCGGGATGTGCAGGGCAGGTGCTCCCACCCACCGCAACCAGGCGTTCTTCTGGGTCTGGGGCGGTCCCCAACCCCACACAACAGGCTCCAGGGAACCGTGCGGCCGGGGGCGGCCGGCCGCACGGGGGCTGAAGGTTCACGGCGATCTCAGGGCCCGACACTCGGGCCGGCCCCGTTGGCCGGGCGACACCGCTTTCACTTCGCGGCGCCCCGGACGGGCTCGTTCAGCGGCGGCACCGGGGCCGGGGCGGGCGGCGCCTGCACGGCGGGCGGGGCGCCCGGTGCCGGGGTCTGCGGCGCCTCGACGCGCGCCACGTCGTCGGTGATCACGTTGCCGTGCTCGTCCATCTCGTACACTTCTTTCCACTGCTTGTCGCCCGAGCGGAACCAGACGACGTGCTGGCGGCGCGGCTTCTGCGGGGGCTTCTCCTCGGCCTCCGGGGCCGGGACGGGAAGCTGCTCGACGGGCGGGACGACGGCCACGACCTCGGGGGCCTGCTCGCTCTTGCCCCCGTTGATGACCTCTCCGAGCGTCATCACCTTGTCTTTGCCCACCGAGTCGTCCTCGCGGTCCCGCAGCACCAGGCGGAGAGTGCCGTGCTCCGAGGCCAGGCTGACGCGCTGCGTGTCGTCGGGGGTCAGGGCGAGCGTGACCACACTGGCCGGGATGGCGCGGGCGCCATCGCCGCTGCCGTCCTGCGTGTCGGCGGCCAGCACCACCACGTTCTGCAGCAGCCGCATGGAGAACGATTTCTCCTCGCTGTTGCCGCGGCGATGGTTCCAGTAGATGTCCACGCGCGAGCCGGGCAAGCTGGCGAAGCCGGCGGCGATCGCGTCCACCGTCACCCGCAGGCCCACGGCCCGCATCCCCGGGGGCACGGCCAAGGTCGGGACGCCGTCCTGCACGTCTTCGAGCAGGACGTGGTCGCCCAGGCGAAGGCTGCGCTTCATCGTCTTGCCCTGCAGCCCTTCCCAGCTGCGCAGCGCCTCCTTGGGGGCGTCGGCCTCGACGACAGATTTCTCGACGAACCAGTCCTTCGGGTTCTTCAGCAGGGTGTTCGCGGTGATCATCTTCCGTGCGACCAGGATGGAGACCTTGGGTACCGGCGGAGGGGGCGCCTCGGCCTGGGGCTGCTTCTCCTCGCGCTCGGCGAGGACGCGGCTGGTCATGTAGCTGGCTCCCAGGCCACAGACGACCGCCACGACCATCAGGATCATGGTCTTGGGTTTCATGGGTGCTTACCTCGAGGGAGATGGGGTTTCGATTCCCTTGTCCCGGGTCCCTGCTACAGGCCGTCCGGGGGCATGAAGGCTATCGATCCCCACGATGTTTATTTCGACCGGGCGATCCGACAACTTCAACTTTTACGGTTGCAGCGAGGGCAACGGTCTTGCAGCCTTTGCGGCCGCCCCGGCAAGCTGCAGGGGCCGGGGGCTGTTTCAGACGCCGTACAGGTAGAGCAGGTAACCCAGGAAGCCGATGCACAGCGGCACGCCGTAGGGTAGGCGGTGCCAGCGCGACCGGCGCCGGTTGGCCTTCTCGGCCACCTCGGTGACGCTGGAGGAGGTCGCCAGGTCGCCGAGGATCTCGCGGACGTTTTGCATGTTCGTGCGGTACTGGCCGCGGACCGCGATCATTACCAGGGCGATCAGGCCGCCGGCGATGGTGCCGGCACAGAAGGCGTAGAAGATGATCCACATGCCGTCCGGCACCCCATAGAAGGCGCCGATCCAGCTGCCGAAGCCCATGGTCATCTTGACGTCGCCGGCCCCCATGCCGCCGATCGCGTAGATCGGCAGCAGCAGGCCCAGGCCGAGGGCCGTCCCCAGCAGGCTGCCGCCGATGCCGCCGACCGCGCCGCTGGGGACCGCCCCGAAGTTGTTCAGGAGGCCGAAGATCCAGCCGCTGACGATGAGCGGGAAGGTGAGCCGGTTCGGAACCTTGAACTTCCACCAGTCGATGACCGCGGCGGCGATCATTCCCGTGCAGATAACCAGAATGGGCCAATTCGCCCAGGTGAACAACTCGTGACGGGGCATGGATTGCTATCCTCTCAAACCGAGACCAACGGAACGGGGAGACGTACGAGGGGTTTGCGGGGGCGTTGGCGGCCGGCACGATCCCGCGCCGGCCGCCAACGTCCGTCCAGCCTCAGGAGGAGGTGGTGCCGCTGATGGTGTTGGAGACGCTGGAGAACGTCTTGTTGGCATTGCTGCCCAGGGCGGTGATGGCGGTGATGCACACCACGATGATCAGGGCCAGCATGACGGCGTACTCGACCGCGGTCGGGC
>JBBRPS010000078.1:0-19186 GCA_038227745.1 Gemmatales bacterium
GGCCAAGGCGTTCGCGGCGAAACGGCAGCGAGAGGCACAACACACGAGGTCACCTCATGATCCTCGCCTCTCATGTCGTCTTCGGTGCCTACGGATTCTGGCTCCCCAACGACCCCCGCGGCTCCTGGTCCGACTTCGTCGGCGCCTGGGAGCTGTTCCGCTTCGGCCCGGCCACGAAAACCGACACGCGGCGCTCCGTCGCCGACCGGCCCCACGACCGCGAGCTGCGCCGCGCTGCGAAGCAGGCCTTGAAACGGCCCGCCGTCCGCTTCACCGGCTTGCAGGCGGTCGCCATCGGCCAGGGCTTCGCGGAGTGCATCCGCCGTGGGGCGGTCACCGTCTGGGCCTGTTCCATCCTGCCGGAGCACGTTCACCTCGTCATCGCTCGCCACACCTGCCCGGTGGAGCAGATCGTCCCCCTGCTGAAAGGGGAGGCCACACGGCGGCTGGTCGCGGAAGGTTTGCACCCGTTCGCGGACCCAGACAACCCCAGGAAGCGCCCGCCGAAGTGCTGGGCGCGCGGCGAGTGGAAGGTGTTCCTCGACAGCGCCGAGGACGTCGCCCGGGCGGTCCGTTATGTGGAGGAGAACCCCGTCAAGGAGGGCAAGCGCCCGCAGCGCTGGTCGTTCGTCACGCCGTTCGACGCCGCCCTCGTTTAATAGCCTTTGAGCGGGTCGTTGAAAAAACAGGACAGGGGCGCCGAACCGATGGGCAGGTTCGGCGCCCCTGCTTGCTTTACATCGTCTCCGCGGACGGGCTACTGCGCGGGGGCGATCGTGTACTCACCGATCCGCACGTGGAACTCGTAGGACTTGGCGTTGTAAGCGCGCCTCCCGGGGCCCGTTTTGATCGAATGCACCACGCCGGTCACGGTCACGCGGTCGCCGGCGCGGACCTTCGACGCCGGGGAGTCGGTGGGGAGCTTCAGATTGAACGTCTCGAAACTGGCCGGCTGTTTCGACGGCTGGAGCCGCAGCCCGGCGCACGCGGGATCCTCGGGAGACTTCACCGTTGCCGTGACGATGCCGCCCTCCTGGATCGACTCCACGGGCAGCGTCCAGTGGATTTTCTGCTTGGCGGCGGACTTCAGAGTATGGGTGTAGTCTGCCCACGCCTTGTCCACGACGGCCTTGTCCTCGGGAGGCAGCGCGCGAACCTTCGCGGCGCTCGCGATCAGCCACTGGAGCGTCTTGTGGGCATCGCCGGGGTCGAAGGCGGCGCCGTTCGCCGCGGGCGTGCCGTCCTTCTTCACGCCCGTTTCCGGCACCTCCTTTTTCGGAGTGGGGTTGTCCTTCTTCGCGGCAGGGTTGTCGTCCTTCTTCCCGTCGGAGGCCTCGCCCTTCCGGGAGTCGGAGGAGGTTCCATCCTTCGCGGGGTTGATGGAGGCCCGGGGGGCATCCGGAGGGTTCCGCCCGCACCCCGAGAGGAGCAGCAGGGCGCAGGCGGAGAGCAGCAGGCATCGCATCGGCACGTCTCCTGAAGTGAATATCGGCCGTCCGACAGTCCTCTATTGTACCGCCGCCGGTCCGCCCCCGTCCACCGTGCCGGGCTTCTCCCAGGCAGGAGCCAGGAAGAGGGAATGGTAGGAGTGGGGGAAGGAACTCAGGCCTGCGGGGCGGCGGTCGTCTGGCCGGCGCGGATCTCGTGCGGGCAGAGGAGGTGCTCCGGCGTGGCCGGCGCAGCCGCGGCGCGCAGCAGCACCCGCACCGCCATCCGACCCATCCGGTGCCAGTCGGCCTGGTGGCAGGTCAGGCCGGCGACCTCCTCGCCGCCACCGCCCAGCACGCTGACCGCGGCCGGCACCTCCAGCCCGTGCGGGACGAGCTCGCCCATGACGAGGGCCGCCAGCGAGTTGTTGAAACAGTAGAGGGCCGTCGGCCGCGGCCGCAGCGCGAGAAACTGCCGCACCGCCTCGCCGGCGCCCGCGCGCGTCAGCGCGACCGACAACTCCCAGGCCCGGCGGCGCGGCAGGCCGGCGTCGCGCAAGCCCTGGCGGTAGCCCTGGAGCCGCCACGGGTTCAGGTCCTCGCGCCGCCAGTTGACGAACGCGACGCGGCGGTGTCCCAGGTCGGCGAGGTAGCGGACCGCCCGTCGCGCCGCCTCGAAGGAGTCCTCGCGCACCGAGGGAATGCGCGTGAGCTGCAGATCGTGGTCGAGCAGGACCGTCGGTAGGCCGAGGCCATCCATTCGCCGCAGCAACTTTTCCTCGCCGTAATGGGCGAAGATCACGCCGCGCAGGCGCTGCTCCTGCCGCAGTCGGCCCAGCGCCTGGCCGATCTGCGTATACGCGGCGTGCTCCACCACCAGGCGGAGGCCGGCCGCGCTCGCCTCTTCCAGCGCCCCCTGCACCATCAGGGCGCTGACCTGGCGCGTGACCGCCTCCTCCTGGCCCTCGCCGGCGGGGTAGCCCGCCTGCAGGTAGCCGATACAGGTCGCCGGCGCCGCCTCGATGCGCTCGGGCAGGGAGGGCGGCCGCAGGAACGTGCCCTTGCGGCGGATCTTTACCAGCAGGCCTTCGCGCTGCAGGTTCTCCGCGGCCAGGCGCACCGTCTCGCGGCTCACGCCGAGCTGCTTGGCCAGCTCGACCTCCGTCGGCAGGCGGCCGTCGGGGAAGCGCCCCTCGGCGATCGCCTGGCGGAGCATCTGCTCGACGCGCGTCGTCAGGCACGGGGGTCGCTCCAGTCGCCCCAGCTCCTCCGGTGGTGTCGTCATCGGCCAGCCTTCGTTTAGCCGCGGGTCGCAGAACCGCGCGAGGTCGGGACGCGCGCGGTTCTGCGAACCGCGGCTAAACGTCCCGAGTGGGGCTCATTTTACAATTAGACAATCATTGTGTCTTACCGCGGATTGCTGGCACTCGGACGAACCGCCGCGGTAGGATGATCAGTGCCTCATGCCCCACCCCACCAAGGGCTCCACCATGGCCCCCTCCCGCCGCGCCCGTTCTCGGTTGCTGCCGGCCGCCCTGGCCTTCCTGGCGACCGCCGCGCCCGCGTCCGCCCAGGAGAAGCCGCTGCGGCAGGTGATCGACGCCGAGGTCCGCGCCGGCTGGCAGCGCGAGAAGCTCACCCCCGCCCCCCGCTGTGACGACGCCGCCTTCCTGCGCCGCATCCACCTCGACCTGGTCGGCACCATTCCGACCCACGACGAGGTCAAAGGCTTCCTCGCCGACGCCGACCCGAAGAAGCGCGAGCAGGCGATCGACCGCCTGCTCGACGACCCGCGCTTCGCGGCGCAGCAGGCCGACGTCTGGGATCTGGTCCTGTTCGGCCGCAACCCGCCCGGCGGCGACCAGACACGCAAGCGCGACGACTTCAAGAAGTGGCTCGCGGGCCAGTTCGCGAAGAAGGTGCCGTACGACCGCTGGGTGCGCGAGCTGCTCCTGGCGGAGGAGGAGGGTTCGGAGCTGTTCTACGTGCAGTTCCGCAACCAGCCGGAGGACGCCACGGTTGCGGTCACGCGCATCTTCCTCGGGACGCAACTCCAGTGCGCCCGCTGCCACGACCACCCGTTCGAGAACCGTACGCAGCGCGAGTTCTACGGCATGGCCGGCTTCTTCGTTCGCCTCGTCGTCCTCGACGGCGGCGGCCCGAAGAGCAAGCGGCGCTTCCGCATCGCCGAGAAGAGCACCGGCGAGGTGCTGTTCAGCGGCTCGGTCAAGGAGCAGCGGCCGGGCAAGAAGGGCGAGCCGGTCAGGCCGAAGTTCCTCGGCGGCGCCGAGCTGGACGAGCCGCCCGCTCCGAAGGGGTTCAAGGAGCCGCCCATCAAGGGCAACGCCGCGCCGCCGCGGCCGGCCTTCTCGCGCAAGGAGAAGCTGGCCGCGTGGCTGACGGCCCCCGACAACCCGTACTTCGCACGTGCCGCGGCGAACCGCGTGTGGGCGCAGCTCATGGGTCGCGGCCTCGTCCAGCCCGTCGATGACCTGACCGAGACGAAGCGTGGCAGCCACCCCGCACTGCTCGACGCGCTAACGCGGCACCTGGTCGCGAGCCGCTTCGACCTGCGGGGCTTCATCCGCGAAGTGGTCAACAGCGAGGCGTACCAGCTCGCCGGCACCGGCGAGGTCACCGACGCCCTGCCGGGGTCGTTCGAGCGGGCGCGCGTCCGACCGCTGTCCGCGGAGGAACTGCTGGCGTCGCTCCCGACGGCCGCGGGTGTGGACGCGGCGGGGCGGAAGTATTTCCACGACAACGCCTCGCCGTACATGCTCATGTACTTCGGCTCGCCGAACGACGGCCAGGGCAACTTCCAGGGCAACCTCGCCGAGCACCTGTTCCTCGACAACAGCGGACAGGTCCGCTACCTGGCCCAGCCGCGCAAGGGCAATCTCGCCTACAGCCTCCTGAAGGACAAGGCCCCGTGGCCGGAGCGCGTCGAGCGCCTCTTTCTCACGGTGTTGAACCGGCCGCCGAACGCCGCCGAGCGGCAGCGATTCGTGCAGCACCTCACCTCCGACGCGCGAGCCAGCGAGGCGCTGATCGAGGAGGCCGTCTGGGCGCTGCTGAACTCCTCGGAGTTTCGCTTCAATCACTGAGACTTCGCCGGATCTGAAAACTGCTGCTGAAGGGAAATCCGCCATGACCCTCCCGAACACGACCCAGGCGCACCTCAGCCGCCGCGCCTTCCTGAAGGGGACGCTGATCACCGCCGGCGGTGCCGCCGTCGCGAACTGGGGCGGCCTGTTCCACTCGCCGACCGCCGCCAGCGAAACCACCCGGCGCCAGAAGCGCTGCATCCTCCTGTGGATGAACGGCGGCGCCAGCCAGATTGACACCTTTGACATGAAGCCGGGCCGGCCGACCGGCGGGCCGTTCCGCCCCATCGCCACCAACGTGCCCGGCACCCAGATCTGCGAGTACCTGCCGCGCCTGGCGCGTATGGCCGACAAGCTGGCGATCGTCCGCAGCATGCGCACGCAGTCGCCCGACCACCCCGACGGCATCTACCACATGCACACCTGCTACAAGATGCAGGACCGAGTGCCGCACCCGGAGCTCGGGGCCATGGTCGCCCGTTACCTCGGCAACGCTGACGCCGACCTGCCGAGCTTCGTGCGCATGGGGCCGACCGGCAACGGCGGCGCCGGCTACCTCGGCCCGCGTTATCAACCGTTCTCCCTCGACCGCACCGGCCGCCTGCCTTACTTCACCGCCCCCTACGCGACTGGGGCGACCGGCCAGCGCCGCTCCGACCTGCTGCGCTTCGTCGAACAGGAGTTCGCCCGCGACCACCGCGCCGAGCCGTTCGAGTCGCACCGCCAGGCCGAGGCGCGGGCGGCGCGGCTGCTGCGGGCGCGCAGCGTCTTCGACATCACTCGCGACTGGCCGCGCGTCCGCGACCGCTACGGCGACACCAACTTCGGCCGTGGCTGCTACCTCGCCCGCAAGCTCGTCGAGGCCGGCGTGCCGTTCGTCGAGATCGGCCAGGACAACTACGACAGTCACGCCGACAACTTCGTCTGCCACAAGGCGAACCTGGGCGTGCTCGACCCGGCCTGGTCGGGCTTGCTGCAGGACCTGCACGAGAGCGGACTGCTGGAGGACACGCTGGTGGTCTGGATGGGAGAGGTGGGGCGGACACCGTACATCAACAACCGCGAGGGCCGCGACCACTACATCCGAGCGTGGACGATCGTGCTGGCCGGCGGCGGCATCCGCGGCGGTCAGGTCCACGGCGCCACTGACGCGGACGGCCGCGAGGTACGCGACAACCCTGTCAGCGAGGGCGACCTGTTCGCGACGATCTACACCGCGCTGGGCATCAACCCGCGCGTCCGCCATTACGTCGGCACGCGGCCAATCTGGGCCACGCCCGAGGGCTCGGGGCCGATCCGCGCTCTGCTTTCGTGAGGTTCGCCGATTGGCGGTGACATTTCCGCCGCCGCGCCGGGGAAGGGTCGGGTGGGGATTTGGGGGGTAGCGTCGCCAACGGCGATGCGTCCCCGCCCGGCCTTCCCCGTGCGCGGCGGTCTTTTCATTGAACGAGGGAACCCATGTCGCGGCCGCATTGCTTCCTGACCCGTGGGACCGCACTCGCGCTCGCCCTCCTGGCCGTGGGCGCCTGGCGGGCGGTGCCGGCGGGGGGGCCGTCCATCCACCCCGAGAAGGCCGTCCTCCTGTGGTCGCTCCCCTGGGACTCCGGCTGGGTGACGTCCGTCAGCTTCCTCGGCCCCAACCGCGTCGCGGCCGGCAACGACCGCGGCCAGATCCTCGTCTGGGACCTGCCCGAGAAGTCCGGCGCTCCCGCCCCCGCCCCGGCACGCCGCCTCGACGGCCATACCAACACCGTGAACCGCCTGCTCGCCACGCCCGACGGTCGCTGGCTCATCTCGGCGAGCAACGACCACACCGTCCGCTACTGGGACGCGCAGGCACCGGCGAAGGGCGCCGGCACCGTCGTGCTCAACGCCCGCGCCGTGGAAGAGGCGGCCGTCCGGAAGCGCGGCAAGAAGGTCGTCCCCTCCGAGATCGAGGTCGCCGTGCAGGAGGCCGAGCGCGTCCTCATCGGCCACCGCGAATGGGTGCTGGGACTGGCCCTCAGCCGCGACGGCACCACCCTCGTCAGCGGCGACGACGCCGGCGAGGTGATCGTCTGGGACCGGCCGGCCGGCAAGGAGGTGCGCCGCTGGAAGGTCAAGGGCTGGGCGTGGGCCGTCGCCCTCGCGCCCGACGCGCGCGCGGCGGCCGTGTCCGAGCGCCTGCCGCTCGTCTTCGACTCCGGGCGCCACGCCGGCCTCAAGGTCTGGGACGTCCAGACGGGGCAGATGAAGCTCGACCTGAGCAAGACGTTCGACAAGCAGCTGATCTCGGCGGCGGTCTTCTCGCCGGACGGCAAGTGGCTGGCGGTCGGCCGCGGCGGCGAGATCGACGGCGTCAACGGCAAGGTGACGCTGCTCGACGCGGCCACCGGCAAGAAGGTGCGCGAACTCACCCCCGGCCACCTGAACGGCCTGACGAACCTCGCCTTCCACCCTGACGGCAAGTACCTGTTCTCCTGCGGCCGCGACACGACGGTGCGCGTCTGGAGCGTGAGCGACGGCAAGCTGGTCAAGGAACTGGGGCGGCCGCGTGGCGGTCAGTTCAAGGATTGGATCCACGCGGTTTCGGTCTCGTCGGACGGCCGGCGGCTGGCCGCCGCCGACATGGCCGGCCAGGTGCATATCTGGGCGCTCGACGGCAAGTGATCGGCAGCAGAAGGGGCCGGCCGGGCCTGTTCCTCCATGCGGATCATCACCTTTCCCCATCCGGGGAGTCACCCATTCGGAAGAAGCTGTAGCACAGCTGCGCGGACAGGACGGCGGCGAAGAAGCACCAGACCGAGACGAAGGCGTACCGAAATACGAGGTAGCTGACCACCGCGGACACACCGAGGAGGACGCCGAACCCGAGCAGCCGCCTGTCCGGCGTGGCGATCGCCGGGGAGAACACCGTCACCAGGTACAGCAGTTGCCACCACTCCTCGGGGATGACCTCGAACGCCCGGGGGTCGATCCTGTACTGGAGCGAATGGTGCGTCGCCACGACCTCCAGCCACTCGTCGGCGTTCCACGCCAGGGGGCCATACAGGACGGCACCAAGGGCGAGGCCGAGGACGGCCCCCACCGCGAGGACCGCCCTCGGCCCCCTGCGGTCCTCCGTGAAGGCGAGGCTGAAAGGGAGCCAGAGCGGCCAGAAGGCGAGGGCGAAGAACAGGAACGCCAGGGCGGAGGCGGTGACGAGGCCCTGGTCACCCCGACCGAGGCCGACCCACACCAGCCCCTCGGCGAACTGCTGGACGCTGAAGGCGAGGGGAATGGCGGCCAGCGGCAGGTAGGCGGCCCGTGTGCGGACGGCGGCCCCGATGCAGTAGATGCCGGCGGGCAGCAGGACCGCACTCGCCCCGAAACTCGCCTCGGCGGAAAAGCACATGGCACCTCCCTGAATAGCTCCCTGGCCAAGGGACAGTAGCGGAGTTATGAGGTCCGGTGCGCCACGGCCGAGTCAGCCGTGCTGGCGAGCGGCTGGGCTTGTCCCCGCTGTCCAGACCGCCGGGACAAGCCCGGCGGCTCGTTTGAACATGGCCCACGCTGCACTCAGGAATTCCGCTTCGCTCCTTCCTTCTTCGGCTGCGGTGCCGCGGGTGCCTTGCGCTTTCTCCGCGCCGCTTCCTCCTTCTGCGCCCGCCGCTCTTCGCGCTCGGCCCTGCGCTCCTTCAGGAACGTCTCCGCATTCGCGGCGGAGGTCAGGTAGGGGGTGTCGTCGGTGATGAGCAGTTTGGCGCCGGTCATGTCGGCCAGCAGCCGCAGCGCCGTCTCCAGCGTCACGTCGTTGTTGAACGCCGCCGTCACCGGTTCCTTGAGCTTGTCGCCCAGCCGCGGATCAACAATTACGCTCAAGCCGGTCAGTGCCGACAGTTCCTCCAGGGCCGTGCCGAGGGGCCGCTTGTCGAAGCTGGCGGAGACCTTCTGCCGCAGTGCCTGCTTCGGGTGCGCCTCCTTCAAGGTGGTGATTTCGACGAATCCGTTCCGCAGCCGGAAAGTGGCATTGCGCGTGGGAACCTGCGACAGGATAACCCGCAGGGTGGTGGCCACCGTCATCCGCCGCGGGAACGGTGGGCACCTCACCTGAGTCTCGTAGATGTCCGGGGTGTTATCGTCCTTGAAGGCCTCCGCATCCACCAGGATGGGCAGCACGTCTTCGTCCTTGTACTTCGAGTTGAGCTTGTCCTGCAGCAGGCCAAGCGCCTCCTTGAGCGTCATCGGCGCCTGGAAGTCCCGGAGATCTACAACCTCGTCCAGCATTTTCAGCTGCCGCGCCCTCACCAAGGTCTGCACGGTCTGCTCTGAGGCGGGCACGGCAGAGGCGCTCAAAACGAGCAGTGCGGACAGGCAGACGGCCCCACGCGCGATCGGTCGGTTCATTGAAATAGCTCCCTGGAGAGACACCGCGCTCCCAAGCCCACGGGCCGCGCCCCGTGGGTCTGTCGTGCCCGGTACGCCTTACTAGGAATAACAAACGAGGGCCGGCTTCGTTGGCGCCGGGCGTGGCAGACCCACGGGGCGCGGCCCGTGGGCTTGAGGAAGAAGGGTCAGCCCATCAGCTTGCGGAACTCCTCGAACAGGTAGCAACTGTCGTGCGGCCCCGCCGACGCCTCGGGGTGGTACTGCACGCTGAACAGCGGCCAGCGCCGGTGGCGCATCCCCTCCAGCGTGCCGTCGTTCAAGTTGACGTGCGTCGGCTCCAGATCGCGCGGCAGCGACTCCGCGCTCACCGCGAAGCCGTGGTTCTGCGTCGTGATCTCCACCCGCCCCGTCTGCTGGTTCAGCACCGGCTGGTTGGCGCCGCGGTGGCCGAACTTCAGCTTGAACGTCTTCCCCCCCAGCGCCAGGCCCAGCAACTGGTGCCCCAGGCAGATGCCGAAGAGCGGCTTCTTGCCGGCGACGCCGCGGATCGTCTCGATGGCGTAGCGCAGCGGCTCGGGGTCGCCCGGCCCGTTCGACAAAAAGATGCCGTCCGGCCGGTGTGCCAGGATCTGCTCGGCGCTCGCCGTCCCCGGCACCACCGTCACCTTGCAGCCCACCTGCACCAGGCAGCGCAGGATGTTCCACTTCATGCCGAAGTCCACCGCGACGACGTGGTGGTGCGCCGGCCGCGCCGGCAGGATCTGCGACGTCAGCGGGCCGCTGAAGCCGTCCGTCCAGGCGAACGACTTCTCCGGCACCACCTCGCGCACCAGGTCGCGGCCGACGATGTTCGGGCTGTGGCGCGCCTTGTGGACCAGCGAGGCGTCGTCGAGGTCGCGCGTGGATAGCACCCCGGTCATCGTGCCGCGCACGCGCAGGCGGCGGACCAGGGCGCGCGTGTCGATGCCCTCCAGGCCCAGGACGTTGTTGTCGGCGAGGTAGGCGTCGAGGGTGCCGTGCGAGCGGAAGTTGCTCGGAATGCGGGTCAGTTCGCGGACGACGAAGCCCTCGACCTGGGGGCGGCACGACTCGGCGTCCTCGGGGTTGATGCCGTAGTTGCCGATGAGGGGGTAAGTCATCGTCACGATCTGGCCCTTGTAGGACGGGTCGGTCAACACTTCTTGATAGCCGGTCATGCTGGTGTTGAAGACGACCTCACCGAAGGTCTCGCCCTCGGCGCCGAAGCTCCGGCCGGTGTAGACCGTGCCGTCCTCCAGGGCCAGTTTCGCGGGACTGCCCGACATCTCTGCTCCTTGTCGTGGCGGCGGTAGGCGGGCGGTGGGGCTGACGGGCCGGGCCGCCTGGGAAAAGGGCAGGCGCGGGCCAAATTCCTATTACTTTAGCAACTGGAGCAGCGAAGGCCAGGCGGGGCGAGACCAGCGCGCAAAGCCCACGGGCCGCGGCCCGTGGGCTTTCTCTGTGCCGCGTTCTCGCGGGCGGGCTTCAATGGGGGACGTAAGGGCTCGTCGGCGCCATGGTCGGCGCAGGGACCAGGCGCGGGTTCGGGGCCGGCGGCAGGCCGGCCTCCGGGCCGGGCACGAAGGGCACTGCGCCGGCAGGCGGCATCGGCGGCCCCCCTACCCCCGGCGGCACCAGCATCGGGCCTTCTTCCACCCCCAGGCCGGCATGAGCCGTGCAGCATGAGCCGCCGCCGGGCGCACCATAGCCGGTGTCGCAGCAGGCCGAGGGGCAGCATGGGGCGGCGGGCGGGCAGCAGCGGGGGACGATCAAACCGAAACAGCCGGCGAGAGGGCCGAGGCTCGCCGCGAGCGCGAGCGAGGCGAGACGGGTGCGCAGCATACACGGTTCCTTTGCGTTATGCGGGTGTCGGATATCGAGCGCGAACTGCGTCGGGAACATGAGGAGAGGGGAACCGGGGACTGCCCCACCTCCTGCCTGGGCTCGTCGCCCACGCCCTACCATGATGCGCCAGGAATGTCCCGCGGGCAAACGACCGTGCGGCGAAAAGGGACTGGGAAAGCAAGCAAACTTTCGAGAAGTCCGCAAAGTCTGCCCGCGCAGCTGCGCCTGCGCGGCAGGCCTTCCCCGACCCTTTGGCGGCGCCGGACGTGCGTCGTGCCTCGCCGCCGGGGCCCACGTCGTGCGGCCACAACCGCATGCGCCGGTAGCGCTCGCGCCTTGACGCCCCTGCGGTCGGCCGTAAAGTAACCCGAGAAATGTCAGGCACAAACGGTTTTCCTCGCGTTCGCCCCCCGGCCCGCTCGACCTGCCCCCGACCGCGACGGCCGGGCCGGCCTGTGCCGCGTTGCCTGCCCGCAAGACCGCCCCGCCCTCCGGGCGCGGGGCCTCCGCACGAACTGGACGCGCCCCCTCCGCGGAGAGGGGTGCCTGCTGTGAGCCAGCGATCGTTTCCCTGTCCATCGAGGGTGAGTTCCCATGCTGAAACCGTTGTTACGAACCTTTGCGGTCCTGGGCGCGGCGGCGGTCTGCCTCCTGCCTTTCGTCGCCACGTCGCAGCCGCCCGCGAACGACGGCAAGGTCCGCCTGACCGTCAAGCTGCCCGCCGACGCCGTGTTGACCGTCGATGAGCGGCCCACGACCTCGACCGGCCCGGAGCGCAAGTTCGAGAGCCCCGTCCTGCCCGCCGGCAAGAAGTTCACCTACCACCTCAAGGCGACCTGGACCGAGAACGGCAAGACCCGCATTCGTACGAGCAAGGTTCGCGTCGAAGCCGGGACCAACTACACCGTGGACTTGACGAAGGACAACACCGTCCCGACGACCGACAAGAAGGTCATCGAGGACAAGAAGGCGCCGCCCATCGACAAGGAGGTCATTGAAGACAAGAAGGCGCCGCCCATTGACAAGAAGGGCGCGGCCGACAAGAAGAAGGCCCCCGAGGACAAGAATGACATCGAGGACAAGAAGGCGCCGCCGATCGACAAGAAGGGTGCCGTGGACAAGAAGGGCGCCGCCAACAAGAAGAAAGCCCCGGGAGGACAAGAAGGACGTTGAGGACAAGAAGAAGGCGCCGGACGACGACAAGGAAGCCGCCGCCCCGAAGACGCGCGAATTCCTCTTCACCTACGCGGCCACGGTGAAGGACCTCAAGCCGGGCCAGGTCGCCCGCATCTGGCTGCCGGTCCCGCACTCCGGCGCCGACCAGCAGGTGCAGCTCGCCGACGAGAAAATCCCCGGCGACGCGCAGCGGTCGAAGGAGACGAGGTTCGGCAACGAAATTCTCTACCTCGAGGGCAAGGCGGGCGAGGACGGCACCATCCCGCTGTCGCTCACCTACCGGGTGAAGCGCAAGGAAGTGCGCGGCAAGGAGCGCGGCATGCGCGTTACCCCGGAGGAGGCGGCGCTCTTCCTCAAGCCGGACGCGAAGGTGCCGGTCGGCGGCAAGCCGGCCCAAAAGCTCCTCGCGGGCAAGGACCTGCCCGGCAACAAGATGGGCCTGGCGAAGGCGCTCTACGACATCGTCAACGAGCACATGGTCTACGCCAAGAAGGGCACCGGCTGGGGCGAGGGCGACGCCGTGTGGGCCTGCGACAGCGGCTACGGCAACTGCACCGACTTCCACAGCCTGTTTATCTCGCTGGCGCGGACCGAGAAGCTGCCCGCCCGGTTCGAGATGGGCTTCGCGCTGCCCGCGCAGCGCGGCAAGGGCACGATCCCGGGCTACCACTGCTGGGCGGAGTTCAGCCCGGACGGCAAGGCGTGGGTGCCGGTGGACATTGCCCAGGCGAACCAGGCCCGGTCCACGAACCCGAAGCTGGGTGACTATCTCTTCGGTAACCTGACGGAGGACCGGGTGACGTTCACGGTCGGCCGCGACATCAACCTGGTGCCGCAGCAGGCCGGCCCGCCGCTGAACTACTTCATCTACCCGCACGTCGAGGTCGAGGGCCGAACGTACCCCGCGGCCAAGGTGCAAAACACCTTCACGTACCAGGACGTGAACTGAGCGACGGCGAGATAGTGGAATCTCAGCGAGCCGGGGGCGTCAGCCCTCGGCTCGCCGCGTTTTCGGGGCCTCCTGGTTTGGAAGAAGAGGTGAGTGGACTGTAGGGCGATGACGCTGAGCGTGATCGGCATGCTGTTTGCAGCGCTTGGGTGTCTGCCGCCGGTCGCCGGGGCGGCGGTGCAGGAGGTGATCGACGTGGCCGCGGTGGACAACGCCCTGAGCGTGGCGCTGCCGCCGGGAGCCCTGTCGGATTCGGGAGCCGTGGTTCCGCATGCCGCCGCCTAGAACAACCGGGTGCATTCCCTTTCTCTTCACCATCGAGAGCAGCAGCCGAAGTCACGCGGGACACGGACGAGGAGTGCGGCCCGTACTGGGCGGGCCGCCGGCATCGCCTGTCGCAACGCAAGGAGACTGACCATGAGCCGACGCATCCTGTTGGGGGCAGCCGGAGCGGCCGCCCTCGCACTCATCTGCCTGACCGGGCTGGACGCCAGTGCCGGCGGCAAGGCCGCCGGGGGCAAGGGGACCGGGGAGAAGGGGCACCACCACGGCGCGTTCGAGAAGTGCGCCAAGGCCTGCACGGAGTGTCTGCGCGAGTGCGAGTCGTGTGCCCACCACTGCGCCCACCTCGTCGCGGCGGGGAAGAAAGAGCACTTCAAGACCCTCGGCACCTGTATCGACTGTTCGGATTTCTGTGCCGCCGCGGCCCGGATCGTGTCGCGGCACGGGCCGATGGCGACGACCATCTGCGAGTCCTGCGCGAAGGCGTGCGACACCTGCGGGGCCGCCTGCGAGAAGCACATGGACGACCAGCACATGACGCGCTGCGCCAAGGCTTGCCGTGACTGCGCACGGGAGTGCCGGGAGATGATCAAGCACGCCGGCCACGGCACGGCCCCGGCGCCCAGGTAAGGCCGCCCTGTTGTCAACCCTTGCTGTCCCCGCCCGGCGCGGTGAGGCCAACGCCTCGGCACGCCGGGCGGGGAGTCGTGCCGGAGGAGAGCACCCTGGAGTTGGCGCTGAGGAGCCAGGTCAGGCCCGGCGGTGGACGACGAACGTCACCACCTTCCCGTGCTGCGAGCCACCGACGAGGCGTCGGCCGCACGCACCAGCGGATCGTCCGAATTGTCGTGCATTAGGAGGATGCCGCGGCCGATTCGCTCGATCTTCTCCAGGAACGCCGCCGCACATTTCTCTTCTCGGCGCAGTCGCGCCGCCACCAGAACTCCCAGAGGCGGCTCCGTCCGCCGACTTGTCGGGTAGAGTGCAGGGCGCAACTCGCGTGCCGCCGCCGTCGCGCTCGGATCGCCCAAACTCCGGCCGGGCGGTCCTCGTCTTTATGGTTGGCGCCTTCCGTTCCACCGCGTTGTTACGCACTTGTTACTTGCTTGGCGTGCGGACAGACCGCATCATAAGCCTCGGGTCGCCCGCCCCAGGAGGTTGCCATGAACGCGCTGTCCGGCGGCCTGTCGGCCTGCATCCTGACGCTGGTCCCCGCCCTCGGTGTCGCCGGGTCCTCGCCCGACGACACGGGGTTGGCGGCGAAGGCCCACGCCGTCCTCAAAGCGCACTGCCACCGCTGCCACGGCGAAAACGGCACCGCGAAGGGGAAGTTCGGCCACGTCCTCGACCGCGACAAGCTCGTGAGCCGCGGCCAGGTCATCCCCGGCAACGCCGCGGAGTCCGAACTGTACCAGCGCGCCCGCGGCGGCGAGATGCCGCCCCCCGACAAGGGGCCGCGTCCCGGCCAGGACGAGATCGCCCTCCTGCGCCGCTGGATCGACGCCGGCGCACCGGGCATCGCGGTCGCGGCCAGGCGCACCTTCCTCTCCGAGGCCGCGGTGCGCCGCCGCATCCTCGACGACGTGCAATCGCTCAACCCGCGCCACCGCCGTTTCGCGCGCTACCTCACGCTCGCCCACCTCGCCAACGCCGGCCTGTCCGACAGGGATCTGCGGGCCGCCGGCCAGGCCGTCGCCAAGCTCATCAACAGCCTGTCGTGGCACCCGCGCATCACCCGGCCGACGCCCATCGACCCCGGCCAGACCGTCTTCCGCATCGACCTGCGCCACTACAAGTGGAGCGTCGCGCTCTGGGATCGCCTCGTCTCCGCCTACCCGTACCGCCTCGGCGCCGGCAGCGCGGAGGCCCGGGCCATCGCCGCTGCGACCGGCACCGACCTGGCGTACCTGCGCGGCGACTGGTTCGTGGCCACTGCGTCACGCCCGCCGCTGTACCAGGATTTGCTCCAGTTGCCGGCCACCGAGCGCGGGCTGGAGCGACTGCTGCAGGTGGACGTGCCGCTGAACCTCAAGGAGGAGACGGCCTCCCGTGCCGGCTTCAACGACTCGGGCGTGTCGAAGAACAACCGCCTGCTCGAACGCCACGACGCGGCCTTCGGAGCGTACTGGCGCAGCTACGACTTCGCCGAGAACACCGGCCGGCAGAACCTGTTCGAGCACCCCCTCGGCCCTGCGGCCGGCGAGACGTCGTTCGCCCACGCCGGCGGCGAGATGATCTTCCACCTGCCCAACGGCCTGCACGGCTACCTGCTCACCGACGGCAGCGGCCGCCGCATCGACAAGGGGCCGGTCGAGATCGTCAGCGACCCGAAGCGGCCCGACCAGCGCGTCGAGACGGGCATTTCCTGCATGTCCTGCCACGTCCGCGGCCTGATCCCGAAGGCCGATCAGATCCGCGCCCACGTCGAGAAGAACCCCAATGCCTTCCCCCGCGCCGTCCTCGAAGAGGTCAGGGCGCTGTACCCCCCGAAGGCTCGGCTGCAGGCGCTGCTCGATGAGGACAACGCGCGCTACCTGAAGGCGCTGGCGAAGGCCGGCGCGGGAGTGGAGGATCCGGAGCCGGTCAACGCGGTGACGCAGCGCTACGAGGGGACGCTGGACCAGCGCACGGCCGCCGCCGAGTTGGGGCTGATGGCCGAGGATTTCGTGACGCGGTTGAAGCAAGCGCATTCGCTGGCGCGCGTGGTCGGCGCCCTGCGCCTCCAGCGTGGCACGGTGCAGCGACAGGTCTTCGAGGAGGCGTTCGCCGAAATCGCCCGTGCGTTCCGCCTCGATGAGAACGGCGCGGCACTCACGGCCGCCCTGCCGGCAATCGGGCCGAGGCCGTTCAGCGGACACAAGGGCTCCGTACTGGGCGTGGCGTTCGCGCCGGACGGCAGGCGGGCTGCCTCAGCGGGGGACGACCGGACGGTCCGCGTGTGGGATGCGGCGACCGGGCGCGAGCTGCGCCGTCTCGACGGCCATACCGACGAGGTGACGTGCGTGGCCTTCACCCCGGACGGCAAGCGCCTGCTCTCCGGCAGCCGCGACCGCACCGTCCGCTTCTGGGACGCGGACACCGGCAAGGAGCTGCGCCGCTTCGTCGGCCACACGGACCGCGTCCGCACGGTGGCGGTGTCGCCCGACGGCCGCCACCTCGCCTCGGCGGGCGACGACCAGACCGTGCGCGTCTGGGACCTGGCGACGGGGGCGGCCGTCTCCGCCCTGACAGGGCACGCGCGGCCGGTCAGCGCCTTGGCCTTCGCGCCGGACGGCCGGCAACTCCTCAGCGGGAGCCATGACCAGACGGTACGGCTCTGGGACGTGGCGACTGGCCGCGAGTTGCATCGCCTTGAAGGCCACACGGGCGCGGCCTACGCCGTGGCGTTCGCGCCCGACGGCCGTCGGGCCGTCTCCGGCGGCAACGACCGGACGGTGCGCCTGTGGGACCTGGCTGGCGGGCGCGAGGTGCAGACCTTCACCGGCCACGCCAACGCCGTGATCCGCATCGCCTTCACGCCGGACGGACGGCACGCCCTGTCCGCCAGCAGTCAGTACCGCGGGGCCGACCGCGTCCTCCGCCGCTGGGAGATCGCCACGGGGCGCGAGGTGCAGGCGCTCGCCGCCCCGGAGGCCGTGAGCGTCGGCTGCGTCGCGTTCGCGCCAGACGGCCGGTCCGCGCTTTCGGGCGGGTCGGACGAGGCGCTGCGCCTCTGGAGGTGGGACAACTGAATTTTGCCGTGAGCCTCGGGCGAGCGCGCTCGCCCCCCGCGCAGCGGGATCTGGCTCAGCGCTCGCGGCTAAACGAGGCTAATAGCAAGTCCGTCAACCCTTCCACACAAGGAGAGAACCATGCGCAAGTGGGCATTCGCCTCCGCGGCCGTCCTGGCCCTGGGGCTGCTGGCCGGCTCCGGCCAGTTCCTGGTCAGCCAGACCAAAGATCCCGTGAAGGCCGCACCCCCGGCGGACGCCCCCCCTGCGGCCGCGGCCGCCGCGGTCGCCCCGGCCGGTGCCAAAAGCCGCATCGTCAAGGTGACCGTCTACCCCAGTAACGCCCTCGTCACCCGCGAGGTCGAGGTGCCGGCCGGCAAGGGCGTCACCGAACTCGTCGTCCCCGAGATGCCCGTGCAGATCGTCAAGGACTCGCTCTACGCCGAGGGCGCGAACGGCGTCCGCGTTCTGAGCACGCGCTTCCGCAGCCGCCCGGTCCTGGAGGACACGCGCGAGGACGTGCGCAAGCTGGAGGACGAGCAGAAGAAGCTCCAGATCGCCGCCCGCAAGCTCCAGTCCGAGATGGACACCATCAAGGAGAACATGGCGACGCTGACGAAGCTGGAGCGGTTCACCGAGGCCACGGCGGCGCACGCGCCGGAGAAGGGCGGCGTCAACGGCGACGCGGCCATCACCATGGCGAAGTACATCATGGAGCAGCGCGCCGAGAAGAAGAAGGATCTGGTCGCCCTGGCGGAGCAGATGGACGTCAACAAGGAGCAGGCCGCCTTCGCCGCCGCCAAGCTCAAGGACCTGACGCGCGGCTCGACCCGCGTCGAGCGCGACGCCGTCCTCGTCGTGGACCGCGAGAACGGCGCCGCCGGCAAGGTGCGGCTGAACTACCTGGTGAACGAGGTGTCCTGGCAGCCGCAGTACAAGCTCTGGGCGGGCGGCGCGGGCAAGGACGCCGTGCAGGTGGACTACCTCGCCGGCCTGAAGCAGCACACCGGCGAGGACTGGACCAGCGTGGACCTGACGCTGTCCACCGCCCAGCCGATGCTCAACGCCGCCCCGCCGGACCTGAAGAGGCTCGAGGTCACTGTCGTCGCCCGCGGCAGTCTGCCGCCCCTCGCGCAAGGCGGCGGCGGCTTCGGCGGCCGAGGCGGCCTGGTCGGCGGCCCGCTGCCCCCGGAGGCCTTCGCACCCCAACCCCCGATGGACCTGGCGAAGAAGGCCGTCGTCCTCCGGAACCAGGCCGTCCAGGCCTACAACAACTTCGACCTCCTCAACGCCACGCAGCAGCTCAACGATGCCGCCGCCTTCGAGCAGCAGCGCGACCTGATGAAGTCGCGCGCGGAGCTGATCGCCGAGAACAACAAGAACCCCGGCCGCGGCCCCGGCCCCGGCCCCGGCGCCGCCAGCGACGGGCCGAGCGTGACGTACCACCTCAAGTCGCGCCTGTCGATCCCGTCGCGCAACGACGAACAGGTCATTGAGGTCGCCAAGATCAGCCTGGAGCCGAAGTATTATTACAAGACCGTCCCCATCCTGAACCGCAACGTCTACCGCCTGGCCGACCTGACGAACACCAGCGGCCACGTGCTGCTGCCGGGCGAGGCGACGATGTACCAGGGCACGGACTTCGTCGGCCGGATGACGATGCCGCTGGTGGCGGTTGGCGAGGAGTTCACGGCGGGCTTCGGCGTCGATCCGCAGCTGCAGGTGCGGCGGCAGATGATGGACAAGTCGAAGGCGACGCAGGGCGGCAACCAGGTGCTGAAGTACGAGTACCGCATCCTGGTGAGCAGCTACAAGAAGGAGCCGGTGCAGCTGCAGGTGTGGGACCGCCTGCCGCACGCCGAGAGCGAGACGGCCGGCGTGACGCTGGTCAAGGCGAGCCCCGCGCTGAGCAAGGACGCGCTGTACGAGCGCGAGAACCGGCCGAGCAACCTGCTGCGCTGGGACCTCGAGGTCGAGCCGGCGATGAACGGCGAGCGGGCGCTGGCGATCAACTACGAGGTCCGTCTGGAGCTGGATCGGAACCTGGCGATCAGCGGCCTGCTGTCGCGCTAACCGTCATGTTTAGCCGCGGTTCGTAGACCCGCGTCGGGTTGCCTTCCTGGCCCAACCCGACGCGGTTCTGCGAACCGCGGCCAGAGCGCTTTGCGGTCGGGCGTAGCGGTTCGTGGCCGACTCGCTCCGCGAGTCGGGGCGGGCGGGCAGGCCGACGCGCGGGGCGCATCGGCCAGGTAATTTGGTTGAAAGGAGCCTCGATACCCACCACAGACCGACTCGCTGAGCGTGTCGGCCACTAACCGCTACACTCGA